>WGMD01000002.1:325917-651834 GCA_016125255.1 Planctomycetota bacterium
ACCGTCGCCGACGCCGCCGACCTCTATCAGCTCAATGGATGGGGCAAGGGATTCTTCGGCATCAACCAGGCCGGCCACGTCGTCGTCATGCCCACGCGCGACCCCAAGGCCAAGGTCGACCTCCACGAAGTCGTCACCGGCCTCGAAGAACGCGGCATCGGTTCGCCCGTCATCCTCGGCTTCACCGATCTGCTCGCCCAGCGCGTGCATGACATGCACGGCGCCTTCCTCAAAGCCATCAAAGACTGCGAATACAAGGGCGAGTACCGCGCCGTCTACCCCATCAAGGTCAATCAGCAGCACTACCTCGTGCAGAAAATCCGCGACTGCGGGCGCGAGTACAACTTCGGCCTCGAAGCCGGGTCCAAGCCCGAACTCCTCGCCGTCATGGGCATGACCGTCGACGAACCCGAGCGACTGATCATCTGCAACGGGTTCAAGGAAGAGCGCTACATCCGTCACATCATGCTCGCCGCCAAGCTCGGCCGGCGCATCGTGACCGTCATCGAAAACATGAGCGAACTGGAGCTGATCATTCAGCAGTCCGAGTCCTACGGCGTCCGCGCCGGCATCGGCGTCCGCGTCAATCTCTCGATGCGCGGCTCGGGCCGATGGCACAAATCCTCCGGCGAAAAAGCCAAATTCGGACTGTCCATCCCCAGCGTCCTCAAGGTCGTCGAACGCCTGCGCGAAGCCAATCGCCTCGATTGCCTTCAGCTCATTCACTGTCACATGGGCTCGCAGCTTTCGGACATCGCCGTCGTCAACGCCGGCGTCAACGAACTGACCCGCGTCTACGTCGAACTCGCCAAGCTCGGGGCCGGCCTCAAATACATCGACGTCGGCGGCGGCCTCGGCGTCGACTACGACGGTTCGCAAACCAACTGGGACTTTTCGACGAACTACACGCTCGACGAGTACGCCTCGAACGTCGTCTATCGCGTGCAGAGCGTGTGCGACGAAGCCGAGGTCCCGCATCCGACGATCGTCACGGAAGCCGGTCGGGCCATGGTGAGCCATCACAGCGTGCTGGTGTTCAACGTGCTGGGCTCCAACCGCCTCGACCAGCATGCGGTGCCGGAGGATTTCAACGTCAAGAGTCTGGGCAAACGCCCGCCGCGCGTCCTGCGCGATCTGGCGGACGCTTTCGATCGCCTCGGCCCGGCGAATCTCCTGGAATGTTTCCACGACGCCCAGCAGGCCCGCGAGGAGGCGCTGACCCTTTTCAACGTCGGCAATCTCTCCCTCGAAAACCGCGGCCTCGTCGATCGCCTCTTCTGGTCCACCTGCCTCAAAGTCCGTGACCTCGCCTCGCTGCTCGACCCTGTCCCCGAGGAACTCATCGAACTGGAGCAGAAGCTTTCGGACACGTATTTCGTCAACTTGTCCATCTTTCAGAGTCTGCCCGACTCGTGGGCCATCGATCAGATCTTCCCGATCCTGCCCATTCATCGCCTCACCGAGCAACCCCGCCGCAAGGCCACGCTCGCCGACATCACCTGTGACTCGGACGGCAAGATCGACCGCTTCGTCGACGTCCGCGATGTCCGCAACACGCTGCCGCTGCACGAAATCAAGGACGGCGAGCCCTACTACCTCGCCGCCTTCCTCGTCGGCGCCTACCAGGAAACGCTCGGCGACCTGCATAATCTCTTCGGCGACACCAACGTCGTCCACATCCGCCTCGACGAGTCCGGCGACTGGAACATCGACGAAATCGTCGAGGGCGACACCGTCCGCGAAGTGCTCACCTACCTCCAGTACGACCCCCGCGACCTGTATCAGGCCATCCGCCGCGACTGCGAACGCTGCGTCCGCACCAACCAGATGTCCGTCGCCGAAAGCCGCATCCTCCTCGGCGCCTACGAACAGGGCCTCAGCGGATACACCTACCTGGAATAATCCCGCGCCGCCACCATCATGCACGTGAATCGTGCACCGGAGGCCATCTCTCCATCCGTGGCCCATTGCCCATTCGCACCGGCGCGCCGACCCCGCGTTTTTTCGGCCTCCCCACGCACCGCCGTTCCCGCGCCAAAATCAGCGATTTTTTCGCTCATTTCCGTCCTTCAGCGCGCACCGGGCGGACCGGTGCGCACCGGCGCGGAGCCCCCTGCGCGCCCCGTGCGCGATCAAATAAGGACTTACGCAAACGCACGCGCGCGCCGGAGGCAAATTTGCCTCCCCCGTGCGCGCTCGGCGCATCACCTGTGCGCAAACTGGGAAATATCACCCAATCGCCAACACCAGCCGCGCGTTACCATGACATTCTCACATTCTTGAGAATGTGAGAATGTCGGAGAATGATAAAATGCGACCGACGCGCTACGATTGTTCGACTCTGCGGCCCGACCCGCCGGCGTCCGAGGCGACAACCATGATGCCATTCCTCAAAAAGCGTTGGGTCAGATGGTTCGCAACGGCTGCCGGACTTATCTGCATCGCCGGGCTCGTCGCCGCGTGGCATTTGCGGATCTGGAGTTGGCATGACTACCGGGTGTACCGAGCGATGGGCCGGGAATGCCCTGCGGTCTGGCGTGATTTGCATGCCGGTCGCATCGTCGCCGGTCAAAGTCTCGACGAAGTCATCGCCGCGACGCATCCCATCCGCATCGACCGCTTCGGCCCATTCGCCCAATTGGAATACCAACCCCGCACAAACTTCACGGGCGTCGCCATCACCGCCATGAACGATCGCATCGTCAGCGCCGCCGCCTACAGTTGCACATGGCAATGGACCTTCTTCGACACCCTGACCGCCGACGACCATGCCCGGCTCGACACCGATGCACGCGTCGATGCTCGTCCGGATTTTCCGTAACAGATCATCTCGACTTGTCGCCTCCAGTGCGGAGTTTCTTCTGACATGACCAAGCGGCACAACGAACGCGAAAACGTGTGGGCTGTGGTTCGGTATGACGATCAGGTCGGATCGCCGGAGGATGCTTTCACCATCAAACAAGCGCTGCACGACCAAGCTCAAGCGGAAGTTGTCCGGCTCAACGCGCTCAATGGCGACAAAGCGTGTCGATACTGGACGGTCATGACGCGCCTCTTCCCACCCGGACAATCCGCTGGACCGGCTGAATTTGATCGGTGACAATGGCGGGGTGCCACAGCGAAGTAGGATGGGTCAAGCGCAGCGGACCCATCACGCCAGACATGAAATCGTGCGATGATCAGAGACCGCTCATCAGATGTAGGGATTGCGGGAATCGCCTTGACGAGATTGAAGATACAAGTCGTTCGCGGCTCGGTTCGGCTTGCGTGGTGGGTCCGCTGCGCTTGACCCACCCTACGCGAAGGCATTCGCATCGGCCCTACAATTGGACATGGGCGATATCACCAATCCGCGCGTGTTGTGGGTGAAGTTTTTTCTGTTCGTCGGGCTGGGGGTGTTGGCGGGGGCGACGGCGCTCGTGTTGTTTGCGGATGTGCGGCTGGCGGGGCTGCTGGTGCTTTGCGTGTGGGGGTTTTGCCGGGCGTATTATTTTGCGTTTTATGTGATTGAGCATTATGTCGATGCGTCGTACAAATTCAGCGGGTTGGGGTCGTTTGTCAGGTACATGATGGGAACACGACGCGGGCCGGGGGCGTAGTATTTGGTGAGGATGCGTTCCACCTCTCCCTCCGGGAGAGGTCGGCCCGATGGGCCGGGTGAGGGTGCGCCCAATCGCAGACCGCGTCCGCAACGGAGCGCGCCTTCATTCGGGGCCACCCTCACCCCGGCCCTCTCCCGGAGGGAGAGGGAGTTTGGAGGTTGTCATGTTTTTCGCGGTGCTTATTGCGCGGATTCTTTGCGTCATGTATCTGGCGGCGGCGGTGGGTTTGTTCATGAACCGGGCGTATTTCCGGCTCATCAAGGACGATCTGTTCGCGCATCCGTCGCTGATCTATCTCGGCGGGTTCGTGTCGCTGGTGTTCGGCATGGTGATCGTCAATAAGCACAACGTCTGGGTCGCGGACTGGGTCGGGCTGGTGACGATCGTCGGCTGGCTGGCGACGCTCAAGGGCATCGTGCTGATCGCGTTCCCGCGGTCGATGCAGCGGTATGCGAACGTGGTGGCGTCGAAGGCGATGATGAAGATCGGGCCGGTGGTGCTTTTGGCGCTGGGGTTGGTGTTCGGGTATTTCGGATTCGTGTATTGAACGCGGGGGCGTCAGAGCGGATATCGTTGACGTGGAGCCCCGCATTTCTACGAGCCGCGCGCGTCAGCAAGCGGTCGAGCCCATAGCGCATCCAGTTCCTGGACCGCTCCCTCACGGTCGCGGCTCGTTGGAGAGGCGATTTGATTGATGAAGCCGCTCCCGAATCAGCGTGGGCGTCCGACGGAGCCCCACATGAACTCGCCGAATTCCTGGGCGGTGTTGGCCATGAGTCGGACGGACGAATCGTCGAAGAGGACGTTGTAGTGTTCGAAGCGTGGGCCCCAGATGAAGAGGGGTTGCAGGCCGTAGATCGCGGTGGTCGTATCGACCATGACGACGTTTTTGGTTTGCGTGGGGTTCTGGAAGGTGATGTCGGAGCCGGTGACGGAGTTGAGGGAAGGGTTGGGGTCCTGTCCCGCGCGGACGGGGCGGTAGTGCCAGGAGTAGGATCCCCAGAAGGTCGTGAAGTCCATGTTGGAGTCGGGGTCGTAGTTGGTCTCGTAGCTCAGATCGACCGAGGGGCAGAAGAAGACTTTTCCGGTGTCGAGGTAGCCCTGTTTGACGCCGTTGCGTGTGTGCAGGGCCCGGGCGGGATTGCCGGGCCGGCCGCCGGTGCTGACGGATTCCTGGGGATAGTCGGCGGAGCCGTTGGCGAAGCGCCAGAAGAATTCGACCATGGTGTTGTCGGAACGGTAGGCGAGTGCGGCGAGAGCGACCTGCCGCATGTTGGAGCTGCACGCGACAACCTGCGACAGGCCTCTGGCGCGGGAGAGCGAAGGGAGGAGGAGCGCGACGAGGGTCGTCAGGATGGCGACGACGACGAGGAGTTCGACGAGGGTAAAGGCGCGGCGGGCCGGGGGGGGAGCGGGGTGACTGAAGTCACCCCGCCTTGTGCGGACGCGCGGGGCCGGTTCGACGGGCTCACGGTAAACAAGCCCCGCCGCCAAATGCGCATGATGGAATGGTTGTTGGGTTTTCATTTGCGACGGCGGAGGGACAGCAGGGTCAGGAGCGCGAGCCCGGCGGGCATCGCGGCGGGGGTCGGAACGACGACGGCGGGGATGCCGCTGAGCGAAGCGGTGATGTTGTCCCAGTTGATGTTGGTGACGGTGCCGGTGCCACGTATGGCAAGGAGGGCGATGCGGAGGGTGCGCGTATTGGCGGGGACGGCAAGGAGTCCGCCGGCGACGGTGCCGGATACCCATGTGTTGGCGGGGGTGGTCGCCAGCCGCGCGGTCGTGGTGGAGCTGATGAGTCCGTTGGCGGCGTTGAAGAAGGAAATGGTGAGCTTGGCATCGTCGTTGGGGTCGTTGCCGTTGTACCAGAAGCCGATGTTGGTGGTGACGAGGTTGGCGTCGATGGAGGCGGCGTAGGCGGAGACGTTGATGTCCTGAAAGGCGGAGACGGAGGAGGGGCTGGAGCCGGCGCCGACGGCGAGTCGATCGGCGGTGAGGAACTGTGCGGAGCCGCCTTGGCCGGAGGTGGGGTCGATGGGGTTGAGCCCGGTTCCTGCGGTGGTGAAGTATCCGCCGGCGGTCAATGTCCAGCCGGTCGCGGCGGCGACGGGGGCGGTGTTGGCTTCGAAGCCGCTGTTGACGATGGTGAGGTTGACGGTGGCGGCCTTGGCGCCCGGTTGGAGCGTCAGGGCCAGGGCCAGCGCGGCGGCGAACATGAGGGGATGTTTCACTTGGGATTCTCCTTCGTTGAGTGAGTGGGATCGGACGCATGGGACGATTGGTCCTGGCGGGCGTCGGGATGGGTCGCGGGGACGGCATCGGGCGCGGGGCTGTGCAGGACGGCACGGACGTTGTCGAAGCTGATGTTGGTTTCGGAGAATTTGGTGCGTTTGGCGATAAGCGCGATCGCCAGACTGCGCGTGTGCGGGGGGACGGCGAGCTTTGCATCGGCCACGGATCCGGCGACCCATCGGTTCGGATCGGTTTTGGGCAGTTGGGGCGTGGTGGTCGAGCCGAGGGAGGCGCCGGCGCTGTCGAAGAATTCGACGCTGACGAAGGCGTCGTCTTCGACGGCGGGGCTGGCGTACCAGAAGGTCACGGCGACGGTCGCGCCGGCGGCATCGATGTCGGCGGCGTAGGGGGAGAGGTCGAGTCGCTGCGAAGCGGTGGTGGTGACGGGGCTGGGGTCGGCGGGGGCATGGGGTTGGAGGGCGAGTCGATTGGCGGTGAGGAAGTTTTTGGAGGGGCCCTGACCGGCGACGGGATCGACTTTGCCGAGACCGGCGCCGCGCATGGTCCAGAATCGGGAGTTCACCGCGGTGGAGCGAATGGTCCATCCGGTCGCGCCCTCGGCGGGGGCTGGGTCGGATTCGAAATCGCCATTGACGAGGGGCAGGTCGATTGCGCCGTTGAGTTCGATGATCGTGCTGTGGGAGAGGCGAATGTGTCGACCGGCGTCGAGTTGGATCGACTCGGCACCGCGGCGTTCGAGCAGCACGCGGCCGGCGGTGACTTGAATGTCATAGCCGTCGGCGTCGTGGATCGTCACATCGAAGGCGGTGCCGAGGTCGACGATGCGAGCGCCATCGGGGAGGTCGACGGTGAACCCGCGCGCTTCGGGTCGGACGTAGGCGGCGAGCCGGCCGGCGGTGAGCTTGCCGCGGTTGGGCCCGGTCATGGTGAATTCGCACGGGCCGGTCAGATCGACGACGGCGGCGGACTTGAACATGATCTGAGCGCGGCCGGTGGCGAGGCGGATCGGGGCGGTGAGTTCTTCACCAAGGGACCGCTCTGCGTCGGCGCCGGCGAACTGGGCGTCGGCTGAGACGTCGGAGAGGATGGCGAAAGACGCGGGAGCGTTGGAGCGGGGAGTGGGGAGTTCGGAGTTAGGAGTGGAAGGCAGGAAGACGAAGAACAGCGCGGCGGCGAGGGCGAAGAGTGCGGCGGCAAGGTACCAGACGCTTCGCGGCGAAGCGCCGATGCGCGTCGGCGTGAGGGAGTCGCGGTGCAGGGTGAAACCCATCGCGCGGGCGCGGGCGATGATCGGCGCTTCGGCGGCGGTGCGCCATTGGAGCATGGCGTGAAGCTGCATCATGCGGAGGTAGGCATCACGGAAGGGCTCGTCGCGGAGGAGGCGGTCGGAGAGGGCGGCGTGTGCGGCGGGGTCGAGCGTGTTCTCGAGCGCGCCTTGGAGGAGCGCTTCCAGCGGCGGGTCGTTGGGGGCGAGGGGCGAGGGGGTCATGGGGCCTCCTCGCGGTTGATTTTGCTTTCGATGCAGGCGAGCAGTTCGCGGCGGAGGCGGTAGAGCCATTGGTGGGTCGCGGCGACGGAGCGGTGGATGGCGTCGGCGATTTGCGAGACGGAGCGGCCGAGCACGTAGCGCTCATGAATCAACCGCGCGGCATTGGCGGGCAGATCGGCCAGGCACTGCGTCAGGGCGTCCTGCCGGGCGTCGGTCTGCTGCGCGAGCGCGGCGGCGCGATCGGACAGGGCGTTGAGGACGGCTTCATTGAACACGAGCCGATCGCGCCCCTGCTTCTGCCGCCAGGCGAGCAACTGAAAATGCGCGACGCGGAAGGCCCATGCGGCAAAGTCGTCGGCGGCCATCGCCTGAGCCGCCTTTTCCCAGAGGACCACGTTGGTTTCCTGAAGGATGTCGTTGGCGGCGTGGGAATCGCCGACGAGGGAGAGAATGTAGGCGTAGAGCCGGGCCTGGTGCGCGGTGAGCGTGCGGACGAATTGTGCGGTCGCCGGTTCGGACACGGGAGATCTCCAGTAGGAAGTAACGCGAGCCGATGAAAGTTAACAGGAAAAATGGAGAAAAATGACCAATGACCAAATCCCAATGACCAAGGAACGAACGGCCTGCGGCCTTCTACTTTGACATTCGTGCTTTGAACATTCCCTTGGTCATTGGTGCTTGGTCATTGGTCATTCCCGCCGGCGCGTTGCGGCGGTTTGACCGGCGGGCTGGAGCGTCTAAAATGACGGCCTGATGACCAAGGGGGTGTAGCTCAGTTGGGAGAGCGCATCCATGGCATGGATGAGGTCAGGGGTTCGAGCCCCCTCACCTCCACTTGGACGAAGCCCCGATTCGCCGAATCGGGGTTTTTTTATGCGCCGGGGCGGATAGGATGATCGCATGAGGGACGACCCCGCCAAGCCGTCGCGACCGTCGCTGGAGGACTTGAGCCAGGCGATTCTTGCGAGCTATCGCTCGGATGAGCGGATGCACCACATCGACGCCGGCCCGCTGCCGAGCCGGGCGAGGGCGATCGAACTGCTCGAAAAGCTCCGCGACCTGTTCTTCCCCGGTTACTTCTGCGATCGGCGGCTGACGGAGGCCAACATCACCGACCATGTCGCCGCCCTGCTGGCGGAGATTCGCGAGCGGCTGGAAAGTCAGATCGAACAGGCGGTGTGCTACGCCCGGAACCTCGACGCCCCGGACCGCGCCCGGTGCACGGAGCACGAGCAGGCGGAGGCCGAGGCACGGCGGATCACCGATGCGTTCCTCGCCCGCGTGCCGCATCTGCGGGCGCTGCTCGCGCTGGACGTGCAGGCGGCGTACGACGGGGACCCGGCGGCGCGCAATACGGATGAAACCATCTTCTGCTATCCCGGGCTCGATGCCGTGTTCACGCATCGCGTCGCCCATGAACTGCATCGACTGGGCGTGCCCGTTCTGCCGCGCATTCTCTCGGAGTATGTCCACAACGAAACCGGCGTCGATATCCACCCCGGCGCGACCATCGGGCACTCCTTCTTCATCGACCACGGCACCGGCGTCGTCGTCGGTGAAACCACGCTCATCGGCAACCGCGTCAAACTCTATCAAGGCGTCACGCTCGGCGCCCTGTCCGTCGAACGCGATGCCAACGGCCGACTCATCCGCGGCACCAAGCGCCATCCGACCATCGAAGATGACGTCATCATCTATGCCAACGCCATCGTGCTCGGCGGCGCGACGATCATCGGCCGCGGGTCCGTCATCGGCGGGTCCGTCTTCCTCACCAAGTCCGTCCCCCCCAATCATTACGTGACGCTCAAAAGCCCCGAACTGCGCTTCCGCTCCGCTGACACGCACCGAAGACTCGAAACGCAGGCGAACGAAAACGCGGAATGATCGAAGTGTGGAGTTGGGAGTGTGGAGTGCGGAATGTCCTTGCTGACCGCTTAACCCGCCACATAAAAATACTTCGCATAAATGATGAACCCCACGCCCGGCGTCATCAGCCCGACGAGCCAGAGGGTCCATCGCATCTCGTCAAAATCCGTCAGCAGACTCGGCAGAAAACCCATCTCGCCCCACAGCACCCATGCCACCGCCTGCGCGTACGCCAGCGTGCCGACGATCAGCACCATGCCGCCTTCCAGGAGCATGAAAAAGGCGAACGTCATGATGATGCCCATCAGCGTGATCGCCAGCCCGACCGCGCCCAGCAGCAGCGCACAAATCAGCACCACCGGCCGAAACAACCCCGGCAAATACTCCGCCGTCCACGCCAGGGCCCGCCGCCCGAAACTCACCGCCTCCGGCTCGTCGTCCTCCTCCACCACCGGCTTGTCTTCGATCCGCCCCGTCGCCATGTTCATCCCGCAATGCACACAAAGCACAAACGGCTTGTCATACTCGTGACCGCAAAATGGACAACGGTGCGTCGACATGATCACTCATCATAATCGCCGAAAGAAAGTTCACCACGGAGGCACGGAACAAGGCGTAGTGGCTTTTTGCCTTCAATGACAATTGACAAATGCCTAATGCCTAATGACAAATGCATTGGTCATTAGGCATTAGGCATTTGTCATTGGTCATATCAAACCCGGTGTCCCCCCTGGTGAACCTCGTCAGATCAAATCCGCAATGACATGATCCGCCAAGAGTAGCCCGGCCCTTGTCAGGCGAAGGCGATCGTTGGACCAGACGAGCATCCCCGCCGCGATTTGCCGGTCGATGGTTTCGAGCCGCTGGCGGGTTAGCATCGGGGCGAGCCAGCTTCGTTCGACGCCGTCGATGAGGCGAAGGCGCAACATGAGCTGTTCCCCGCGCGACGCATCATCATCGAGCCGCTCGACGTCCTGAATCGGCACGCCGCCGCCCGCGCTGTCGGCCAGATACCGCCCCAAATGCGGCGCATTCTTCCATCGCACCCCATTCAAATGCCCCGAAGCACTCGGCCCCAGCGCCAGCCAGTTCTCGTTGAGCCAGTACGCCATGTTGTGCAAACACCGCCAACTCGCGCGTTCTGCAAACCCCCCTCTCCCTCCGGGAGAGGGTTGGGGTGAGGGCGGCCCCGAAGCCGGGCGCGTTTCGTTACGTGTGCAGTCGGTGATTGGACGCACCCTCACCCGGCCCTCCGGGCCGACCTCTCCCGGAGGGAGAGGTATTTGAGAGGCCGAAACCTCCGCCCCCGCCAACTTCGCCCAGTTGGAAATCTCATACTGCTCGAACCCCGCCGCAGCCAGATCGTCGATCGTCGCTTCGTACATCGCCGCTTCCAGTTCCTCGTCCATGCGCGTAAGCCGCCCCAGTTCCAACTTCTTCGTCAACGGCGTATTCGGCTCGTACATCAGCGAATAGCACGAAAGATGCCGCGGCCCCAGTGCGATCGCGCGCGCCAAATCCTCGCGCCATTCGCCGAGCGTCTGCCCGGGGATGGCGAAGATCAGGTCCAGGTTCAGATTGTCGATCCCCGCCGCCCGGGCCAGCGACATCGCCCGCTCGACGTTCGCCGGGTCGTGCCAGCGTTCGAGGGTTTTCAAATGGGCCATATTAAAGGACTGACACCCGATGCTCATGCGGTTCACCCCCCCGCTCACCAGCACGTCCAACAGCTCCGGCGTGACGGTTTCGGGGTTGGCTTCGACCGTGAACTCCTTGATCCCCGACAGGTCAAATGTTTCCTGGAACCCGGCCAGAAGGCGCTGCCAGAGGTCGGGGCGGAGCAGCGTGGGCGTGCCCCCGCCGACGAAGATCGTCACCGGTCGGACGGCGATGTCGCGAGCCAGTGCGGCGGCTTCTTGGAGCATGCGGTCGACGAAGCGGGCCTGCCGGTCGGCGTCATCGACGATGGAGTAGAAATCGCAATAATGGCACTTGTGGAAACAGAACGGCACGTGTACATACAATCCCGCGATCTTTCGGGGCATCACGAACTTGACGAGCGCCGCCGACGTGCCGATACCTTGAAGCACGCCGGTCGATTCGTTATGATGAACCGGGTTCTGGACTGTCGTTTTCAAGGGTAAGGTACTGTCCATGCAAGCATCTTTGGTGATGTTCAAAGCCGACGGGGAGCGTCGCGATTTCCCGCTCAACAAGCCCGTGATCGTGATCGGCCGCAAACACACCTGTGATCTGCGGATTCCGCTTGGGATCGTATCGCGCGAGCATTGTCAGGTCGAGGTGACCGAGGACGAACTGGTCGTGCGCGATCTGGGCTCCTCCAACGGCACGTACCATAATTCCGAACGCGTGCAGGAAGCGAAGCTCGGGGCGGGCGATACGCTCGTGATCGGGCCGGTGCATTTCACGGTCGTCGTCGACGGCCAGCCCGCCGACATCGCCGAGCCCGTCAAGACGGTCCTGCCCGAAGGCGCGGCCGAGGTCGAGGCCGCGGCGGCGGACGAGGAGCCCGTGTCCAAGGCGGCGTCGGGTTCGCAGTTCGGCGTGGAAATCCCCGCCGAGGATATCGCGGCGGAAGTGCTCGACGAGCCGATCGAAGACGAGGTCCATCCGACCGTCGAGATCGAGGAAGTCGAGGACGACGATCCGATCGCCGCCCTCGAAGCGCTGGCGGCGATGGACTCCGGGCCTTCCGATGACCCCGAGGACGCCCTGTCCATGCTGCATACCGAAGATGAGGATGACACCATCCCCAACTTCTTCGAAGACGAGAAAGACTGATCAAGCCCGTCGTCGCGCTTGATGCATACCATACAAGCTCGCGATCCAGTTACCTCATTGAATGTGGAGGTTGTCTCCACGGAGCCACGCGACCCATGCGCAATCCCCCCCATCTCGCCATCGCCGGCGTCACCGGCGCGGTCGGCCAGGAATTCCTGACCATCCTCGAACAGCGCCAGTTCCCCTTCGCGTCCATCAAGATGCTCGCCAGCGCCCGCTCCGCCGGCAAAACGCTCACCTTCAAGGGCAAGACCTACACCATCGAGGAGCTGACCGAAAGCTCGTTCGACGGCGTCGACATGGCGCTCTTCTCGGCGGGCGGGTCCATCAGCAAGAAGTTCGCCCCGATCGCCGCCGCCAAGGGCTGCGTCGTCGTCGATAATTCCTCCGCGTTCCGCATGGACCCCAATGTCCCGCTCGTCGTGCCGGAGGTGAACCCCGACGCGATCGACAGGCACAAGGGCATCATCGCGAACCCGAATTGCTCGACGATCATCATGAACGTCCCCGTCTGGCCGCTGCATCAGGCGGCGGGCGTCAAGCGCATCGTCATCTCGACGTATCAGGCGGCTTCGGGCGCCGGAGCGGCGGCGATGGCGGAACTGGAGAATCAGGCGCATCAGTGGTCGCGCGGCGAGTCGATCACCAGCGACATCTTCAAGCGACAGTACATCTGGAACCTCTTCTCGCACAACTCGAAGATCGACCCGGCCACCGGGTACAACGAAGAAGAGACCAAGATGCTCAAGGAGACGCACAAGATCTTCGGCGAAACGTCGATCGGCATCACCGCCACCTGCGTCCGCGTCCCGGTGCTCCGGGCGCACTGCGAATCAATCAACCTTCAGTTTGAAAGCCCGCTCACCGAACAGCAGGCCCGCGAGATTCTCGCCGCCGCGCCGGGCGTGACGGTCATCGACGATCGCGAGGCCAACAAGCACCCCGAGCCGCTCACGGCCTCGCATCAGGACGATGTGTTCGTGGGCCGCATCCGACGCGACTGGTCCCAGCCCGAGGGCTACGGGCTCGACCTGTTCGTCTCCGGCGACCAGATCCGCAAAGGTGCCGCCCTCAACGCAGTGCAGATCGCGGAGCTGCTCCTGGAAAAAGTCGCGGTCTGAGAGGTTTTAACGAGCCGCGACCGTCAGGGAGCGGTCCAGCCCACATGAAATGCGAGTCCTTGACCGCTCCCTGACGGTCGCGGCTCGTTAATGCATGAAGTCGCTCAATCGAACGCGAAGACGCCCTTGCGCCATGCGTACAGAAATGCGACGATGCTCGTGGCGATGAAGAACAGCATGCGGAACAGGAACTGCGGGGCGAGGAACGTGTGCATATCCAGGTTCGCGAACACCTGAGCCCACGGATACAGGAACACGATTTCCACGTCGAACACCAGGAACGTCATCGCCAGAATGTAGAAACGGATGTTGAAGCGCTTGCGGGCGGTGCCGATCGGGTTCATGCCCGTCTCGTACACCGACTCCTTGACCGGCCCGGTCCGCGAGGGACCTAAAATCGTCGACCCGATCAGGTTCACCAACGCGAACGCAATGGCGATCAACAGCAGAATCCCAATCGGGGCGTACTGCTCAAGGCCGGTCGCAAGCGTCAGAGGAAGCGTCATGGGGAATATGGTAGCGAAGTCGGGGGCGAGAGCAAGTTGACCGCATTGCTCACGCCGTCGGGCTATTTGGCCAGCGCCTTGCGCGCCCGCTGATAAAGCGCCACGCGCGCAAAGAATTTAGACGGATACAGATAATCCTCGCCCGATTCATCCACGACGCGCAACAGCCCGCGCCGCTTCGCCGCCGCGTCATCGAGCACCGGATAGATTTTCCGCCTTTCAAGCGACGCCGGATATTCGCCATTGTCGATGCAGACGACGTATCGCTTTCTGGGTCGTGCTTTTGCCATCATGCATCCTCGATCAGTCGTTTGATCTTGATTTCCTTGCGACCGATGCCGTGGGCCTCATACCAATGAAGCTCCGCCTTGACAATTATACCATCGGCGAATTGCACCCTTGCATTGCCCTTGCACTTTCGCCATCGAGCCGAGCCATACGTTTTGCGGAGCCGCTCGATCTCCCTGATCGCCGCGCCGACGGCGATTGTCTGCACATCCGTGATCGGCGGGATGACTTTGAAATGCATGCAACCGACCTCGTCTCGTGCTACTTCGACCCCGCCGCCTCCGGTTCCTTCATCATTGTGTGAATCTCTTCGACGGGATGCGGGCTGGGCCAGTTCGCTTTGGGGTTTTCATCGGCGGTGGGCAGGTCGAACTGGACGGTGACGGCGGCGTGGTCGGAGCCGGTCTTCTCGCCGCGCTCCACCAGCTTCGCCGACCCGGCGACGACGCACTTGGCCAGCGCCGGCGAGCAGAGAATGTAGTCGATGTTCGAGCGATAGGGATTCTTCAGATAGCTGATGCGCTGATCGGCGGGAATCGACGCGTGCGGGTCGATCAACAGCGATCCTTCGAGCAGCGCCTGAATCGTGGCGCTGTCGGGCGTGTCGTTGAAGTCGCCCATGACGGCGATCATCGCATCCGGGTCGGCGTGCAGTTTGTCGGCGATGATCTTGTGAATGCCCATCGCCTCCGCGAGCCGCCAGTGATTGGACTTGGGGTCGTTCTCGCCGTCGTGCTTGGATTTGAGATGCACGAGAAACGCTTCGATGCGCAGATCCGACGCCGGTTCGAGCGTCACGCTGACCAGGTCGCGGGCGTATTGCCAGACGCGGTCGTCGCCGGGGGCCCTGAGGCGGTCGAACTTGCGGACGCAGATCGGACCGATGGGAACGCGGCTGATGAACCCGACGTTGATGCCGCGGGCGCTCACCATGTAGTTGGTCCACACGTAGTCGTAGCCCCCCTCTTTGAAGGTCCAGTCGCGGTAGCGCGCGAGGATGCCGACGTTTTCGATTTCCTCGAAGCTGTAGAAGTCGGCGTTGATGGATCGGTCGGTTTCGGAAAGCTCATCGATCTGCGCGCGGCGTTTGGGCCAGGCCTTTTCATCGGGCGTGTAGGCGTCGTCGTAGATGTCGAAGAAGTTCTCCATGTTGTGCGCGGCCAGGGCGAGGCGCAGCGTATGGGACTTCCCGGCGGCGCTGCCGTCGGCGACGGACTGAGTGGCGCAGGCGAAGATGGCAAAGGAGATGAAGCCGGCGACAAGGAGGATGCTCAGTCGGGTCGGCACGTTGCGGAGATGGATTTTTGACATGGGGGAATGCTAGGCGCGGGTCAAGCGGCGGACGACGGGGAGGGGCTGTGATATGATGGGCCCATGACGACGACGATGAACCTCGATGCGCAGATGGCGCTGCTCAAGCGTGGGGCGGACCGGATTTATTCGGAGCCGGAATTGCGCAACAAACTTGCGTGCGGGCGGCGGCTGCGGATCAAGCTGGGCATGGACCCGACGGCCCCGGACATTCATCTGGGACACACGGTCGTCCTGCGAAAAATGCGGCAGTTTCAGGACCTGGGCCACATCGCCGTCCTGCTCATCGGCGACTACACCGCCCGCATCGGCGACCCGACCGGGCGCGACACGACCCGACCCGTCCTCGACGAAAGCGCCATCGCCGCCAACGCACGGACCTATCTCGCGCAGGCCGGGAAGATTCTCGACACCGACCCCGAGAAGCTGCGCGTCGTTCACAACAGCGAATGGCTGGCCCAACTGAGTTTCGCGGATGTGCTGCGGTTGACCGGCTACGTCACCGTGCAGCAGATGCTTCATCGCGAAAACTTCAAGCTGCGCATGGCCAAGGAAGCGGAGATCATGCTCAGTGAGTTCATGTACCCGCTCATGCAGGCGTACGACTCGGTCGTGCTCGAAGCGGACGTCGAACTGGGCGGGACGGATCAGACGTTCAACAATCTGATGGGCCGGGAGCTGATGGCCAAGCACGGCATGGACAAACAGGTCGTGCTGACTTTGCCCATCCTTGTCGGCCTCGACGGTCACGAGAAGATGTCCAAGTCCAAGGGCAATTACGTTGCCGTCAACGATGACCCGGACAACATGTACGGCAAGATCATGAGCATCCCCGATGCGCTCATGCGCAATTATTTCGAGCTGCTGACCGCGCTGCCGGTCGACGAGATCGCGCAGGTGCTGGAGACGCATCCGCGCGATGCGAAAGACAAGCTGGCGCGGCTCATCGTCGGGCAGTTTCATGATGTTGATGCGGCTGACCGCGCCGCGGCGGAGTTCAAGCGGCGGTTCGCCGAGAACCAGTTGCCCACGGACATGGAGACACACAAAGTCCCGGCGGGCGATCAGGCGCTGGCGGCGCTGATGGTGCAGGTCGGTTTCGCGTCGAGCAACTCGGATGCCCGACGACTGATTCAAGGCGGGGCTGTCTCATTCGCCGGCCAAAAAATCGCCGACCCCAAGGCGCACGTCACCGTGCCGACGCAAACCGTCGTGCTGCAAGTGGGCAAGCGGCGGGTGTGTCAGGTGATGGGTTCTTAAACCCTCCCCCTTCGAGGGGGAGGGCAGGGTGGGGGTGAATCACATCCGCCCAAGTTCGCAACCGCATTGAAAATGACTAGACCAGCGCATCATCGTGAAGGATGCGCTCAATACCGCGCACAACATCATTCGACCCGATACGCCTCACCCTCCCCCCGCCCCTCCCTCGAAGGGAGGGGAGTCAGATGCGCTCGATCGCCAAAAGTTGCTAGAATCCTCGCATGGGTCGAAACGACATCTTCGAAGCCACCGTGCAGCACTACCTGGCGCCGATCCGCGACTATCTTGAGGATGTGGGCGTGGCGGAAGTGATGATCAATCGCTCGGATGAAATCTACATCGAGCGGGACGGGAAGCTGGTGCTGACGGGGGCGAAGTTCGCGGATGAGGAAGCGTACGAGGCGGCGGTCAACAACATCCTTCAGTTCACCGGGCGAAGCTACAACGATGAAGCGTCGCTGATCGATGCGCGGTTGCCGGACGGGTCGCGCGTGCACGTGGCCAAGCAGCCCTGCTCGCGCTTCGGCATGGCGATGACCATCCGCAAATTCTCCAAGTCGATGCTCGACATGGACTGGCTCGTGGAGATCGGCTCGCTCACGGAGCAGGCCAAGCAGTACCTGAAGCTGGTCGTGCGGGCGGAGGCGAACGTGCTGGTGGCGGGCGGGACCAGCTCGGGCAAGACGAGTCTGCTCAATGCCATGAGCAGCTTCATCCCCGAGGGCCAGCGGATCGTGGTCATCGAGGACTCGGCTGAGCTTCAGCTTCAGCAGCCGCACGTCATCAGCATGGAGACCAAGCCGGCGGATCGATACGGACGGGGCCATGTGGGCATCCGCGAATTGTTCCGTTCGAGTCTGCGACTCCGCCCCGACCGGATCATCATCGGCGAAGTCCGCGGGGGCGAGGCCCTGGACATGATCCAGGCCATGACCTCCGGCCACGGCGGGTCGATGGGCACCCTGCACGCCAACAACCCCTACGACGCGCTTAACCGACTGGAAACAATGGCACTTATGAGCAAAGTGGAGCTGCCGTTGCATGCTTTGCGTTCGCAGGTGGCCTCGGCGATTGACGTGGTGGTGCAACAAACGCGACACGTGGGCGGTAGGCGTATGTTGACGCAGATCAGCGAGATTGACACGATCAGCAGCAAAGGGGAATACCAGTTGCGCGATCTTTTCAAGCTCGAACGCGTCGAAGACCCAAAGGCGGGTCGCGAACTGCAATTGCGGTGGACCGGCACGCGTTCCTATTTGGCCGGGCATCTGAGGCCGGCCGAAGAAGATTTAATGACGGACCTGACTCGGCCGATATTTGAATAGTCCCGTAACGTTCGGTAGAATAAAGATATGAATCAACACCCCGAGGCCAATGCGCCGACTTGCCCGCCGGGACTGATCGCTGATCAGGTCGGGGCGACGACGCTTGAGTGGGCGTTGCTTCTAGCGGCGATCGCGCTGCCGAGCTACTACATCATCCGAATGTCGATGACGCTTCTGGTCGGACATTATCAGATGATGAGTTTGATAAACTCCCTACCGTTCCCGTAAAAAAAGTTCCCTGCTCCGTGATGATTACGTCCGGCTGCAACCGGGCGCATGGATCATGAAATCAGGGACGACAACCAAGGAGCTTCTTATGAAGCGCATCACCAACTTCGTCGGGCGGCTCTATCGCGATGAGCGCGGGGCTGAGGGTTTGGAAAAGCTCTTGATCATCGCGGCGATCGTGCTGCCGCTCCTGGCCCTTTTGATCTTCGCCCGGGACTGGATCTCGGAATGGGTCGGCACCGAAGCCAACGACGTCAAGAGCAGCGCCGACAACATGCAGGACTCGTTCTGATCACGCCAAGCGCAGTCTCGCCGAGCCGACGTCATGGGTGAACTGGTCGCGATGGGGCTCTTGTGCGCAGTGGTCCTGCCCGCAGCGGTCATCGACATTCGCACACAACTGACCCCCAACTACCTCACTCTGCCGGCGATCCTGGCGGGGCTGATCTGGGCCACCGTCTTTGGCGCGATCCAAGGCGGTGGCCCCGGTGCTTTAACCGGCTTGGGCGCGTCCCTGGCCGGTCTGGGCGCCGGGCTGATCCCTTTCGCCCTGATCTACGCCTGCGGGGGCATGGGCGGCGGGGATGTGAAACTGATGGCCGCGGTCGGCGCGATCACCGCCAGTTGGCAGGTCATCGTCTCGACCACGTTCTACGCCTTCCTCTTCGGCGCGCTCATGGCGATCTTCGTCATGATCCGCCGGGGACTCATCAAGCGCACGCTGAGCCGAATCTTCGGAGCCGCCCTGATGACCGCCGCCAAGGTCAAACCGCAACTGCCCGATGACAGCCCGCGGATTCCCTTCGCCGTGGCGATCGCGCTGGGGTCGATACTGGCGGCCTCGGAGATTCTGCTCAACGTGCATACGCCTTGGCGCGGGCTCTGATCTGCGGGCAGCGTCGGGCGGCGTCGGATTTCTCGGGGCCGGCAAGAGGGCAACGACATGACACCCACCACGTCCGACTTCTGGCAGCAGGTTTTTTCGAGCCCGCTGTTCATCACCTGTGGCCTCGTGGCATCGCTGCTGTTGATCGCGGCGCTTTTGCTGGTCCGTGCGATGGTGCGGATGCGGCGGGTGCGCGTTTCGATCACGAGCGTCGCCTCCGACGCCGGGGGCACCGCCACGATCGAATTCGCGCTGGTGCTGCCGATTCTGCTGTTCGTCGTGCTCACGCTGGCGCAGACGACGCTGCTCATGGGCGGCGTCGTGTTCGTCAACTACGCCGCGTTCGCCGCGGCCCGCTCGGCGATCGTGCAGATTCCCTACGACTACCCCGGCGAACCGGCGAACTTCTACACCAATTCACCGTCAAGCCCCAAGTATCAGGCGATTCACCGCTCCGCGGCCGTGGCGCTGATGCCCGTCGCCAGCGGCGCGCCCAGCTACGTCGATTCCACCACGCTCGACACCGCCGGTTTCGTCGATGGGCTCAATCAGTTCTACGGCGCCTATGGGCAGAACCCGCCGAACTGGATCGCCAATCTCGCCGCGGACCGTCTCGCCTACGCCGACGGAGCCACGGAGATCACGCTCTCGCGGCCGTATCTGGTGGACGATCAGACGGTCGACTATGAAGAGATCGACGGGATGAAGGTCGACGCCAAGGACCCGATCCGCGTGCGCGTCGATCATCGCCTGAACCTTTCGATTCCGTGGGCGAACCGTGTGTATCGCGACGGCGAGCAGTCCGACGGGATCGCCCAGTACAAACTCATCAGCGCCACCGCCACGCTGACCAACGAAGGTATTCTCGACAAGATGCCGCCGCAGCCGAGCGTGCCGCGCGTGCCCTGATGAAAGTATTGACGAGCAAGCATGAATCCTGAAACGATCAACGCGATGACGCCGGCCCTGCAAGTGGGCGACAAGCTGGTTCACTTCCAGGTGCAGGAGCAGCTCGCCAGCGGCGGGATGGGCATTGTCTGGCGCGGGTACGACCCGCTGCTCAACCGGCATGTGGCCATCAAGCAGATCGCCTCGGCGGACATGATCGATGAGATCTACCGTCAGCGTTTCCGCACGGAATCGGAACTGCACAAGCGCGTTTCGACGGCTCACAAGAACCTCGTGGACATCATCGACTGCGTGGACGATCCGCGCGGGCTTTTCATCGTGATGGAGTTCGTCGAGGGGATGAGTCTGGAGCGGGGGCTTTCGCATGTGAACGGCCCGCTGGAGGTGCTCAGTGCGCTGAAGGTGGTGCGGGATGTGGCGCAGGGGTTGGCGGCGATTCACGAAGCGGGGATCGTGCACCGGGATCTGAAGCCGGGCAATGTGCTGTTGCCGATGGGCGACGGGCCGGCGAAGGTGTGCGACTTCGGGCTGGCGACGCTGCTGGCGGAGCAGGACACGATGACGATGGGGACGGCCCAGTACATGGCGCCGGAACTGTTCGGGGACGAGACGGTGGACGGGCGAGCGGATATTTATGCGCTGGGGATGATGGCATACGAGATGCTGGCGGGTCGGCCGGCGTTCGATCAGGCGTTCAAGGCGATCAAGCGCGATCAGCGCAATCAGGCGATGCGTTGGATGAAGTGGCACACGAATCCGCGCGTGACCGCCCCGCCGCTGCATTCGCTCAATCCGAGGGTGCCGGAGATTTTGTCGGACCTGGTGGCGCGCATGATGGCCAAGGATCCGGGACAGCGGATCGCCTCGGCGCCGCAGTTACTTGAGGCGATCGGGCGTCATTTCACCAAGAGCGCGGCGGTGGCGCAGGCACAGCGCGGCCCGGCGGGTGCGGCTGCGGTCATGCCCCCCGGTCAGGCCGCGGCCACGGCGACGCCCACCGCGCCGCTACCCAAAAAGAGCAAGCTCCCGCTCATCCTCGACATCATCATCGGCGTGCAGCTCGCGGGCTTCGGCGGATACCTGTTCTACGTGAATCACAAAAAGACGCAGCAGGTCGACAAGCAGCTTGCCGCCGCCAACGGGCAGTTCGACGATGCGCGCAAGCTCTTCGATCAGGCCCGCAACTCGACCGATCCGCCCGAGGATCGCGCGTCCGTGTACGCACAGGCACAAAACGCCTTCACGACCCTCGCGCAGGAATGGGGCGACAGCCCGAAGCTGGGGCTCGGATCGATGGCCTACGCCCTGCTCTGCTCGGCCCGCAGCGATATGTTCGAGGCGGATCGGCAGATGGTCGATGGCAACTTCGCGGCGGCGGCGGACGTGTACGCGAAGATTCGCAAGTCATTGGCGAAGGCGGACGCGTTGAATCTGCCGCCCAATGCCACGACACTCATCGGCGAACTGGACGACACCAAGCGCGAAGTCGCCAGCCGGGCCGACTTCGTCGATCACGCCAACGAAATCGCCACGGCGATCAAGGGCGGCGACTTCGACAAGGCGCGGCGGATGTACCGGGATGTGCGCGACGTCGTGCGGCGGGTCGATCAGGTGCTCCGCGCCAATGAGAAAGCCAAGCTTCAGGAACTGGGCGACACGATCGCCGGTCAGGAACAGCAGGCGGAGATCGACGCCGTCGATCAGCGGGCCGCGTCGCTTCAGGGCGAGGGCAAACTCGCCGAGGCGGCGGAGGAGCTTCGCAAGGCGCAGGAGTATTACGGTCATCAGCAGAAGTTCGCGGATCGGCTCTCGGTGCTGACGCGGGACATGAGTTTCAACAAGGCCCTGAGCGATGCGCAGGCGGCGGAGGCGCGCGGCGATACGGCGGCGGCGGTGACGGCGTACGTGGCGGCCAACGACATCAAGCCGACCGATACGCTTTCGACGAAGATCAGCACGCTGCGCAGCGCCATCGCGCTGGCGGACGGTCAGAAGCTTCAGGCGGACGGAAACATCGCCGCGGCGGTGACCAAGTACAACGAAGCGCTGGGCTTTGATGCGAGCAACGCGCGGGCGAAGGAACTGCTCGCGCAGATCGGCATGGCCAACGACAAGAGCTCGGCGGTGAAAGCCGGGGACACCGCGGCCCGGGCGGGCGATTACGAGCAGGCGATCAACCAGTACAAGCGGGCGCTGGACCTGGCGCCGGACCCGGACACGCAGGGCAAGCTCAACGCCGCGATCGTCCGCCTGCACGTCAAGAAAGCGCAGGCGGCGTTCAGCGCGCTGGACCTGGATGCGGCGAATTCGGAACTGGCGGCGGCGACGAAACTCGCGCCCGATGACGCCGAGGCGGGGGGCCTGCTCAAGAAGATCGACGATCTTCAGAAGCTCCAGTCGCTCATCGCCGAGGGCGATGCGCTCCGCGCCAACAGCCAGTACACCCCGGCCAAGAACAAGTTCGAAGCCGCCATCAAGCACGCCAAGGCCGTCGGACTCAACCCCAAGCCGGCCGAGGAGCGCAAGTTCAACACCGAGTTCGACCATCTGGTCGCACAGGCGAAGGCGGCGATGGATGTGAGCCAGTGGGGTCTGGCGCGCGGGCTGTTGAAGACGGCCCAGAAGATGCGCGACACCGAGCAGATTCAGAAGATGCTTGTCGAGGTCAACGACCATGAACCGGAAAAATAACCGCATCACGTTCGACACGATTCGCGCCCGCGGCGTGATCATGGTCATCACCATGCTCGCCGTGCTCCTTCTGGCGGGGCTGGTGCTCTGGGTGCTCAACCTCGGGCAGCAGGTCAATCATCGCGTCGACGAGCAGCATGTGGCGGATTCGACCGTGCGCGCCGGCGCCGGGTGGATCGCCCGTTCGCTCAACACGGTCGCCGCCAACAACGCCGACATGGCCCGCTACATCGGGCTCATCAATGTCATGGACGCCATGCCGCAGTCCGCCGACTTCACCTACCGCGAGTCCGAGTCGATGCGTCAGGCGCTGGAGCGGCAGCTTTCGCGCGGCATTCACACTCAGCCGTCGCAGCTCGATCAGATCGTCACCGACAACTTCAGCCGCATGCTCGACGAGCTGACCGGTCAGGTCGCCGACGTCAAATCGGTCGACGACTTTTTCAAGAGCGTCGACGTGAAGCAGATGACCGACTACGGGCGCAACGGGAGCATCTGGCAGGCGCTTTACGCGCTGGATGAATTGAACCAGGGCATCATGGACAACCTGGGCACGATGGCGCAGGTCAGCGCCCTGGCCGGCGGACGGGCCGATCAGACGGTCGGCGACGCGGCGGCGTTCATGCTCCCGCTGGCGCCGACGCTGCCGCATCAGCGCGGCTCGTTCAACGACTTCGAGCAGCCGGTGCTCGACGGCCGCCTGCCCCCGCAGACCGATGACCCCGTCATCAATCGCGGTCCGTGGGACGCGGTCTACGGATGGCGCGACTTGCAGTCCGAAACGTCGGGCGGAACCTTCGTGCCCGGCTCCAAACAGGTCGCCGGCGGAGGCAACCCCGGCAATCCCCTCTCGCGCGGACCGGGCGGCGGCGGCGGTGGACACTGGGTCGGCCAGACCACGACCGTGACGAGCTACTCCACCTTCGGCCCGCAGTCGTGGATGCTCCGTCGACTCGGCGACTACAACTACGATCACCTGTTCCATACGCGCTATTCCTTCTACGCCCACGGGATCACGAAGACCAAGAGCGACTACCTCTGGCCCCGTGGTGCGGTCCGCAAAGTGATCGACCCCGATTGGCGCAACACACTCGCCGAAGCCGAGTCCATCGCGCAGGCCGGCACGCCGGAGATTCACGAGACGGCCTACTTCTGCTTCGAGATCAAGAGCAAGTATCCGCGCGACGATGCGCGCTTCCTGACGCCCGGCACGTGGGCGCTGGAGCTTGAGGAAAACGACGGGATCAATCCGCACATCGCGATCCGCCGCGGATGGGTCCCCCTCCGTGACGACAAGAAGATCAGCCCCGATGTCTGGCGCTATGAATGGGAATACAGCGTTTTTTATGACAACGAGATCGGCATCACGCAGCAGATGCAGACGGTGACGAACCCGGACGGCACGACGACGCAGGCGCCGCTGCCCCAGCCGGTGTACCGCATCGATCACTTCATCTTCGGCGGCGTGAACGTCGGCAATGACGCCAACATCGACAGCCCCTACGGCGGGTTCGACCCCGGCGCCGCCGACGCTCCGTCGCCGACGGACCTCGATCACGGCACGGTCCCGCAGAACGATCTGGATGCGCGCTGGCATTACTTAAGCTACCTCGGCGTGGCGCGGCGGACGGATCGCCCGCAGGCGTGGGAGAGCCGCTTCCGTGGCGGGCGGCCGTACCCGAACATGGTGGCGATCGCGCAGGCGAAGGTGTTCAACAATCACTCGTGGGACCTGTGGACGCAGATGTGGCGCGCGGAGATGGAGCCGGTCAGTAACTATGACGGTTGGGTCGAAGCCATCACCAGCGGCTCGTCGAACGCCAATGTGCCGACCAACGAAATCGACGACCTGGCCCAGTATCTGGGCGCCGCTTCGGGGCTCGCGCAGATCACGCTCGGACATTAGAGGGCAAAGCAATGACCAATGACCAGGCACCAATGACCAAGGTAATGATCAAAGATTCGAATGTTCGATGCGCCGGGGCGCAGCGCGGGCGCTCGACCGCGTCCTTTGTGCATTCGACATTTCCTTGGTCATTGGGATTTGGTCATTGGTCATTCTCTTCCGCCGCGGGACGACGCCGCGCCTCGGGCGCGGTGATGAGCGAGTTCGTGCTGATTATTCCGCTGATCGTGGTGATTTTGGCGCTGCTGTTTTACTTTGGTCATCTGGAAGTGCGGGCGATGCATACGTCGGAGATGGCGCGGTATGACGTGTGGCGGTCGGTCGCCGGCGCGCCGGGGCCGCACCAGGACGACGATAATGGCAACACGCTGCTCAATCAGGCGTTCATGGGCAATCGCGCTTCGACAATCAACGACGACGGCGACGATTACGACAACTATTTCCCGGACGATCCGTATCAGGAGATGATCGCCGACGCGCGCGCGGTGTCGAGCGGGGCGGGCGACGTCATGGATGCATTTCTGTATCGGCCCGGCGGAAATCACCGTAACGCGCGCGGACGGCGGGAGACGTTCCATGTGCTCCATCAGGACACCAACGATATGTGGAAGCGCATCACCTCGATCGCGCACCGTCCGATCGACAACCCCGAGATGACGCCGCTGACCCGACGTCAGACCCGCATCGGCAACGACTGGTCGTACACGAACGACTGGCGCGCCGCGGCGGACCGGTGGGAGGATACATGGGGCGGGAATCCCAATCACCTCCGCGCAGTGCGCGATGTGTACTTCGCCGACTTCGACGCCATGCTCGACGGGATCGACGGCTCGCATGACCCGGAATATTCGGATCAGGGCGGCGGGCCGGAGGTGCCGGCGGGCGATCGGCTGGCGGGTCAGATGCGCGGGCTGTACCTGTTTCGGCCGGGCTATGCGGGGCCGACGGTTCCGTGAGCAGAACGCAGACGTGGATGTTGCTGGGGGCGCTGGTCGTGGTGATCGTGGCGCGGATGGCGCTGCTCAAGATCAACCCGGCGACGACGCCCGATGCGACATCGCCCCAACCGATTTCGACGACGCCGACTGCCCCCGCTGCGCCTTCGCCGCCATCGTTGACGCCTGCTGAGCCCGACACGCCGGCGAACCCGGACACGCCGGTGCTGCCGCTTGATGCAAAGCAGGTGGACGCGCTTTTGTCACCGGGAGGCGGGGCGCCGCTCAAGGGCGAGCCGGCCGACCTGACGCCGCCGCCGGGGGCGCATCGCGTGCTGGGCTATGAGAGGACCGAAGACGGGGCGGTCGAGCAGATGGCGGTGTATGTCGTGGAGGATTCGACGCTCGAAGTGATCCGCGACTATTACGAGCACGCCGCCGCGGAAGCGGGGTACACGCACCGCCCGCGCCCCGATGAAGAGGGCCTCGGCGAGTTGTGGGTCAAAGAGGCGAACGTGCTGCTGATTCGGCCCCGCCGCGTGGGCGATCAGCTTCGCGTGAGTCTGATCCTGCGGTACACTATCACGCCTAGACCGAGTCGCGCTCCGACCAACTGAAAGTATCTGGCCTATGAATGCTCCCAACGCCCCCGTCCGCCCCGCCCCGCAAGGCGCGAGCGTCACGCTCATCATCGTCGCCGCCTCGCTCGGACTCGTCACCGTCTTCATGACACTCTTCTACGTCCGAGCCGTCCGAAAGGACATCGAAGGCAGCGCGATGGTCGTCTATCGCGTCAACAAGGCGCTGGAGCCCGGGCAGGAGCTCAACGTCAACAAAGACCTCGAACCCATCATCGTCTCCAGCAAATTCAAGGACGGCCTGGAGGCGATGAGCATCAAGTTCGGCGACAAGGGCGCCCTGCCCGTCGAGTATCACAACCAGCCCGTCACGCGCCACGTCAATCAGGGCGAATACCTTTCGCCGAGCTTCTTCACCGGCGGCGGAACCGGCGTCGCCAACAAAATCTCCCCCGGCAAGCGCGGCACCGTTCTGGCCGTCAACTCCCGCAACGCGCCCGGCCTCCTTCAACCGGGCATGTACATCGACATCAGCGGCTCCTTCCAACGACCCACCGACAAAGTCCCCGTCGCCATCCGCATCATGTGCCGCGTCAAGGTCGTCGCCGTCGGAGCCAACACCGACGAAACCGGCTCCGCCAAACGCATGAGTTACAACTCCATCACCGTCGAAACCGAACCCGAAGAGGATCTGGCCCTGCTCACCATCGCGAAATTCGTCGGCAAGGACGGCTTCGATATCTCCATCCGAAACCCCGGCGACACCGATGCCCCCTTCGTCGGCGTCAACAAGGACATCCTCAAAATCGTCGGCCTGGAGCGATGAACTAAACGCATGGAATTCTGGCTCTACGACCATACCAACAACACCCGCACCACGCTCGAAGTCAGCGGGACGCCCATCCTCATCGGACGCGATGACGACTGCACCATCGTCCTGCGCGGCCCGTTCGTCGCACACAAGCACGCACGCATCGACCTGCGCGGCAACCAGCTCATCGTCGAAAACATGTCGCGCTCCGCGCTGACCGTCGCCAACCGCGATGTGATCAGCGGCATGCCCGCCCGGCTCGACTTCGGCGATGAAATCCAGATCGCGCAGTACTCGCTCGCGCTCGTGCGCCCCGGCAAGCAGGCCGAGGGCGAAGAGCAGCGGCGAATGCTTCAGAACCGCCTCGTCGCCTTCGAGCAGCGCGTGCACAACGAGCTGATCGACCGCCTGAACCTGCGCGTCACCGGGCAGATCAAGAAGGACGACCCGGCGTACCTGGCGCAGATTCTCAATCACCTGAACCAGATTCTCGACACGCGCGCCGCCGAACTGGACGACAAGCTCGTGGTGCACATGGTGCACATGCACCTTGAGCGCCTCGTCACCGCCGAAGTCGTGCGCCAGTGCACGGGCAAGGTGCAGACGGACTACCGCACGGGCGAAGCCAAGACCGCCGAGGACGCCGCCGCCGAGAAGACCATCACGGACATGGTCACGTCGATGGTCGACATGATGCCGCTCTTGTTCGATCCGATCAGCGTGCAGGATGATCTGGCGACCGCCGAGGAGGCGTTCGAGGATTTGTTCGGATCTCATTTGCCGTCCTTCGCCCCGCGCCTGCGGCGGTACATCGTCCGGCAGGTCGTCGCCAAGGACCTCAAGGACATCATGCTCGGCCTGGGGCCCCTCCAGGACCTTCTGGAGATGGCGAACATCACGGAAATCATGGTCGTCGGCAAGGACCACATCTACGTCGAAAAGAACGGCGTGATCCAGCCGACCACGCGCAGCTTCTTCTCCGACGAAGTGCTCATGGGCGTCATCGAACGCATCCTCACGCCCGTCGGCCGCCGCGTCGATCAGTCGTCCCCGCTCGTCGACGCCCGACTCCTCGACGGCAGCCGCGTCAACGTCATTATCCCCCCGCTCTCGCTCGTCGGCCCGTGCATCACGATCCGCAAATTCTCGTGGATTCCCTTCACGATGGACGACCTGATCGAGCGCGGCTCCTTGAGCGAACAATGCGCCCGGTTCCTTCAGGGCTGCGTCACCGGCCGTAAAAACATCGTCGTCTCCGGCGGCACCGGCTCCGGTAAAACGACCCTGCTCAACACGCTCAGCGCCTATGCCCGTCACACCGAGCGCATCATCACGATCGAGGAATCCGCCGAATTGCAGCTCCCGCAGCCGCACGTCGTCGCCCTCGAAGGCCGGCCGGCGAACATCGAAGGCCGCGGCGCCTACACGATCCGCGACCTCGTGCGCAACGCCCTGCGCATGCGCCCCGACCGGATCATCATCGGCGAAGTCCGCGGCGCCGAAGCCATCGACATGCTTCAGGCCATGAACACCGGACACGACGGCTCGCTCTCGACGCTGCACGCCAACAATCCGATCGACGCGATGGGCCGGCTCGAGACGATGGTGCTCATGGCCGTCGAGATGCCCGTCCGCGCGATCCGCGAGCAGATCGTCAGCGCGGTGGACATGGTCGTGCAGGTCGCGCGCTTCCCGGCGGGGCCGCGCCGCGTGACCCACATCAGCGAAGTCACCGAAATCGACCTGGAAACGCACCAGATTCGCCTCGAAGACATCTTCACCCTCCGCGACCCGACCCAGCCGCGCCTCCGCCACACCGGCTACATCCCGACCTTCGCCGAAGGCATGATTCAGCAGGGATTGCTCGACGTGAAATTGTTCCTATAGAAGCGTTCAGGTTTCAGCTTTCAGGCATCAGCCGGAAAGGACATGACATGCGGGACTTCACGAAGCTCAAAGTATGGGAAAAGGCCCACGCGCTCGCATTGGACGCTTTTAAGGCGACGAACAGCTTTCCGAGGCATCAGCTTTACACATTGACCAGTCAGTTGCAGCGCGCGGCGATATCCATTCCGACGAATATCGCGGAGGGCTGCGGTCGTGGGACGGACGCGGACTTCGGCCGGTTCCTGACAATCGCGATGGGCTCCGCCTCGGAAGTCGAATACCTGCTGCTTTTCAGCCGTGATGTCGGCTACCTTTCCGACGCCGCCTACGAACGACTCTTCGCTCAAACCTCCGAAATCAAACGCATGCTCACCGGCTTCCTGGCTCGTCTTGCTGACCGCTGATGCCTGACTGCTGATACCACGAATATGAAAACCTACGACCTCGGCTACATTCTGATGATCGCGGTGTGCGGGTTCACCGCGACGTTTCTCATGGTGGTCTATGCCTCCGATCATGTTCGCCGCATGCTTCGGCGGCAGGAGCGGCGGCTGGACATGGTGCTCAATCAGCAGCTTCTATTGAACATTCCGCCGCGCATCGCGCTGGGGGCGATCTTCGCGGGCGTGCTGCTCATCGGGCTCATCGCCGCCGCGCTGGGCGGATCATTTTTCTTCTTCATCATCGGAGCGATCCCGGCGATGATCCTCCCGTACGTGGTGATCAATCATCTGGAGGAAAAGCGCCGCAAGCGCCTCAACGAGCAGATCGTCGACGGGCTGACGACGCTGACGAGCGGCGTCCGCGCCGGGCTGAACCTCGTGCAGAGCTATCAACTGCTCGTCCGCAACGCCACCGGGCCCATCAAGCAGGAGTTCGAGCAGCTCATGCGCGAATATGAGCTTGGCATCGACCTCAACACCGCGATGCACAACACCTCCGACCGCATCGGCTCCAGCTACTACCGCCTGATGTTCGCGGCGATCCAGGCGCACCGCGATCGCGGCGGCGACATGGGCCAGTCGCTCGACCGCATCGGCGACTCGATCCGTGAGATTCAACGGCTCGAGGGCCGGCTCGAATCGCTCACCGCACAGGGACGGGCGCAGGCGCGCATGATGGCGGCGATGCCGATCGTCATCGTGTTCATCCTCTGGGGCATGTTCCCGGCGGATATGGCCAAGATGGTCAGCGATCCGATCGGTCGACTCATCATGCTCTTCGCCGGCGGCCTCATCGCGCTGGGCTTCGTCTGGATCCGCCGCATCATGGCCGTCGACATCTAAGGACACGCACGCAAATGGACTCCCTGACTATCGGCCTCATCGCGATCTGCACGCTTCAGTTCAGCACGGTTTACCTGCTGGTCTGGGCGCTGTTCCGCGCGCCCGTCGCGCCCGAACCGCCGGTCAATCGGCAGATCGCTCTCGCCCTCGGTCTCGTTAAGCGACAGACCATCTTCGAAGTCCCGATTCTCAGTCAGTTCATGGGCCTGGGCGTCATGCTCGCCAAGCGCTTCCCCTTCTTCCGCGCGATGATCCGGCAGGACCTGGAGGCCAGCGGCAATCCGCTCGGGTACAGCGTCGACGAATATCTGGCGATCTGCCTCGTCAGCGGCGTCGGACTCGGCGTGGCCTCCACGCTGATCCTGTTTCTGGAACTCAGCCAGTTCGACATGCTCGTCGTGCTCGTCACCCCCGCCGTCGGCTTCATCGTCCCGCTCTGGACGCTCCACGAGCAGGCGATCAAGCGCACGCGCGCGATCGGCAAGAAGCTGCCCTATACGCTGGACCTGATCGCGCTGCTGATGGAAGCGGGCGCGAACTTCACCGAAGCCATTGACACGCTCATCACCGACGAGCCGGATGACGAGCTCAATCGCGAATTGATGCTCGTGCAGTCGGAGATTCAGTTCGGCACGACCCGGGCGCACGCGCTGGCGAACATGGCCGAGCGCATTCCGCTCGAATCCCTCCGCTCCGTCGTCGGCGCGATCAATCAGGCCGAGGCGCTGGGCACGCCGCTGTCGACGATCTTGAAGAACCAGTCGGGCATGATCCGCATGATGCGGACCGTGCGGGCCGAGGAAGCCAGCGCGACCGCGTCGATGCGCATCCTCATTCCCTCGACGCTGATTCTCATCTCCGTCGTGATCGTCGTGTTCAGCCCGATTATCATGAAATGGTGGGAACGCGGCCTGTTCAGCCAGTAAAAGGCGTCAGGTATCAGCCCACAGCGATCCGCTTCCGGCTGGCGGCTGACACCTGACCGCTGAAAGCTTTTTTCGAGGCCTGTCATGATCCGCATTCAAATGCTCACCGGCCCCAACGCCGGGCTTCAGACGACGCACACGGAAACGACGCTCTCCTTCGGGCGCGTCGCCGGGAACACGATCGTCATCGATACGCCCGTGGTCTCGCGCCAGCACGGGGCGCTCGTGCAGCATGAGGGTCAGTGGTACGTGCAGAACGCCAGCCCCAATGGCACGACGGTCAACGGCAAACTCGTCAACGACAAAGCCCCGCGTCCGCTCAAGGCCGGGGACGAAGTCGGCGTGGGCAAGACCAAGCTCTTCGCCGTGCATTTCACACCCGCCCCCGCCGCCGGCGAATCGGACGAGGGCACGAAAGTCGAACGCCGCAAACCCATGAGCGGGCGCGCCAAGATGTGGATCGGCATCGGGGCGTACATGGTCGTCATGCTCATCGTCATCGTCATCATGGCGATGGCCGGCGGAAAGAAGAAGGACGTCATCCGCCCCGGGGCCCGCCTCGCCCCGACCGCCATCAGCACCGAGATCACCCAGCCGCTTTCGCGCGACCTCGACGACCGCGAGGCCCAGCGTCATCTTCAGGAAGCCCGCAACTGGTACGCCCGCCCCGGCTCCCGCGCCGATGCGCTCTATCAGGCCTACCGCAACTACAAGCTCGCCCTCGCCTACTCCGGCAAGACCACGCTCGATGAGGACCAGATCAAATTCAACGCCACCGAGACGGAACTCGTCAATCAGGTCCAGGAGGAATACCGCGTCGCCTATGAGATGCTCCTCAACAAGCAGTACAAGGCGGCGGAGGAGAAGTTCCGGCACCTCTCGCAGATGTACCCCGATGCGGACAGCGCGATCTACAAGAATGCGCAGGAGCAGATTCGTGTGATTATCGCGAATCGACCCAAGGCCAAGAGCTTCAAGTAGCGATGTCGCCGGACGGATCGCCCGGCGGCGGCGGGTTCGATTCGCTCCGCAGGCCGCGCACGAACTGCATGAAATAATCGACCGCCGCGATCACGCTCAGCGCCGCCGTGATGACCAGCATGGCGACGGTCCAGAACTTGTCGGGCTCGATCGCCAGCAGCACGAACAGCACGAGCATCGAAGCCGTGGTGAGCTTACCGAACAGGCGCGAAGGCATTTTGCGGAAGGCGTGCCACCGGCTTGTCGCGGCGGCGTACAGCGCGATAAACGCCACGCTGATGTCCCGGCTCATGAGCAGCGCCGCCTCCCACGCCTCGATCGCCCCCGTCTTCGCCATCACGATCAGCACCATCAGCACGAAGAGCTTGTCCGCCACCGCGTCGAGTAAGCCCCCGGCCCAGCTTGATGCGTGATAGCGACGGGCGATGAACCCGTCGGCGAAATCGCTCAGCCCCGCGACGACAATGACCGGGATCCACCACTCCCGCGGAACCCACGCAAACGTCACCGCCAAAACCAGCCGCAACGCCGAAAGCACATTCGGCGCCCACCCGATCCACCGCACTGACGAACCCTCGGGCCTCACACCTGAGTATATCGCCGTCATTGCCCGTCATTTTTTGCGGCCGGATTCACGCGACTATAATTCGCCCATGACCCGCTACCACGTCACGCACATGAACGACATCGCCCCTAAGCCCTGCCCCTGCGGGACGAGCAAGCGGGCGTTCGCCGATCTGCCCGACTCCCCCGCTTCGCTGCACATCGTCGAAATCAAGACCGACGCCCAGACGCACTACCACAAGAAGATGACCGAGATTTACCACGTCCTCGAAGGCGACGGCGTCATGGAACTCGACGGTCAGCAAGTCCCCATCCGCCCCGGCTCCACCATCCAAATCCGCCCCGGCTGCCGCCACCGCGCCATCGGAAAGCTCAAAATCATCAACGTCGCCATCCCGGCCTTCGATGAAAATGATGAGTGGTTTGACTGAACCCAATCCGGACTTTGATGTGAATCATCAGGACGCGGAAGGTGACCGTCCGGAACCGGATCGCACACCGGCGACGCCCCGCGAATTACCGACTCGTCCGCCTCCGCCGATTACCTTCGCCGGTCGCTTGCTGACTTTGATCGCTGTCTTTGCATTCAGCGGCATGACCGTTCACTTCGTGCTCGATTTGCACGAGAACCCGCCGGCGGGTTCGATCCCGCTGTTCATGTTGTTCTTTCCGGGCATCTTCACGGGCCTCGTCGTCATGGGTGTCGGCCTTCTCGTGTTCAAGCTGCTCGGCCTGCGATTTTGGAATCGACTCAAATAATTCAACGGACGCAGCATTGTCGCACTTCGTCGATATGAACGTGCGACTCGGTCACGCGATGAGTACGCCGGCATCAATAGGGAGTGCAAAAAACTGCGAAACTGACGCAAACAGACTTATGCGGATTGACGAACATATACATCGCCCAACTTCCGCAGCGCATCGAGATCCCCCACGTCGGCTAGTTGCTGAACATGATCGAGGAACTTGACGACGACTGGCTCGAAGCACGCCTCGCACGGGTCGGCGTCGGGGATCACCGCGTCAACCCATACATGCACGGCGCATGTATCCGAGTGAATCCACTGTGAAACACGGGTTGATCGACCTTGTTTATCCATGTCGCTCAAGATCATTGATCGTAAAAGTGTACTGTTACCAGTTTAGCCCTGCGAATCGGAGCAAGCCACGACCATACCGTTTTAACCGCAACGCCATCTGGAAGAAGCTGCTCAAACTCAACGACCGCGTTTGGCACAGCGTCCAGCCGTTCACAGATGAGCTTCGCCCGCTCGATCGTCCCGATGATCTGCCAGGCCATAAGTCGGCGCTCTCGAAGCCGCTCATGAGCGTGAATTCCAATCAGATATTGCTCAGCGATCACCGCACTACGAATTCGATCGCAAAGATCGCCCATGCCCGCTCCGATTGCTTCATGCCGAGTAGCATTCGTCATTCATCAATACTACTGTCCGGTCAATCATCAGAGTCGGGTGCTTCGTCGTCATCGGCGGCGATGGTGATTTCGCCGGTGCGCTTGAGGGTGATGCCCTTCTTGTCCATGACGCCCTTGCGGACTTCCTCGAAGAGATCGGGGTTTTCGCGGAGGAAGGTCTTGGCGTTTTCGCGGCCCTGGCCCAGGCGGACGTCGCCGTAGCTGAACCATGCGCCGCTCTTGTCGATGACTTTCTCTTCGACGGCCAGATCGAGCAGGTCGCCGGAGGCGCTGATGCCTTCGTCGAACATGATGTCGAACTCGGCGGTGCGGAACGGCGGCGCGACCTTGTTTTTCACGACGCGGACGCGCGTGCGGTTGCCGACGGCGTTGTCGCCTTCCTTGATCTGGCTGGTGCGGCGGATGTCGAGGCGGACGGAGGAGTAGAACTTCAGGGCCCGGCCGCCGGGGGTCGTTTCGGGGTTGCCGAACATGACGCCGATCTTTTCGCGGAGCTGGTTGATGAAGATGACGGTGCACTTGCTCTTGGCGATGGCGCCGGTGAGTTTGCGCATGGCTTTGCTCATGAGCCGGGCCTGAAGGCCGACCTGCGTATCGCCCATTTCGCCATCGATTTCCGCCTGCGGAATCAGGGCGGCGACGGAGTCGACGACGATGACGTCCACGCTGTTGGAGCGGACGAGCAGTTCGCAGATTTCCATGGCCTGTTCGCCCGTGTCGGGCTGGCTGACGAGCAGGGCTTCGAGGTTCACGCCGAGCCGGCGGGCCCACGACGGGTCGAGGGCGTGCTCGGCGTCGATGAAGGCGGCGACACCGCCCTTTTTCTGAGCGGCGGCAACAACATGGAGGGCAAGCGTGGTCTTACCGCTGGATTCGGGGCCGTAGAACTCGCAGATGCGTCCGACGGGGATGCCGCGGCCGCCGAGGGCGAGGTCGAGACTGATCGACCCGGTGGAGAGGCCCGGCGGGAGGTTGGCCGGGTCGTCGTCGAGGCGCATGATCGAACCCTTGCCGAAGGCCTTTTCGATCTGCGACACGGCCCGCTCGAGGGCGGCTTCACGGGAATCGGTGCTGATTTTCGCCACGGAATTGCCCTTTCGGTCGGCGGTGCCGTTGCCATTGGACGATGCTTTAACGCTGGTGGCTACCATAATTGCTGGACCCCTTTCGGTCAATCGTGACCTTTGATGTTCGGTATATGGCAGGATATTACATGTTCGGCATTTGTCAAGTGGTCTGTTTGAAAAATGTTTGGTAATTTTTGAACGTCGGATATTGGACGTGCCGGCATCCTCCGGGCGCATGAAAAACCCGGGGACGGCTGTCCCCGGACTTTACGCGGTCGGGCTGGCGGCGATCTTCTCGAAGGCCGTCGCGCCGAAGCGCTTGGGCAGACGGGCCAGACGATAGCGGCGCAGGTCGAGATTGAAGCTGCGGCCGCGCGGATCGGTGACGAGGACATACGGCTGCGACACGGCGAGAACCTTCATCGGCCAACCCGCCCCGCAGTAGCGCATTTCCACGTGCAGGACGTCGATCGTGTCCTGCCCCGGCACCGAGCAGTTGAGCTTGAAGCATTCAACGGATTCGTGAGCGATCGTGACGTAGTGTCCGACCTTCACATCTTCGGGCCCGATCAATCGCGTGGGTTTGTGTTGCGTATCCATATTGATCACATTTCAAAACATGAGGATTCCGCACGCCCGACGCCGCAGCGGCGCGCGACAGCGTGCACAGTTTCGATCGGATCACGTTGGCGACAGGTAAGCGGAGTTAGAGACTGCCCCATGCCCGCGTGCGCACGATCGCCGGGCTGCCCTTGCCGGGCAGCGAATGGGCGGACTCATCGTGTTTGTACAGCGCACGCATGTCATGAACTCCGCGGGAATCAAATCCCGAAGCGGAACTGTAGGCACGAAAATGCACCGGTCAAGCGAAGCGGGCTACTTCGCGGGGACGAGCTGCACGGCGTCGATGAGCACGTAGCCGTCCGTGCCTTCGTTGGAAACCGTGATGCGGGCGGGCTTGGATGCGGAGAACGCATAGGTGCCGAGGGGCTCAAGAAGATGGTTGATCGCCGGGTCCTTCTGTTCATTGAGGACGACCTTCGCCGCACCGCCCGCATGTTCGATCGTAATGGGAATATTCGTCGCGCGGTTGTGCAAAGCGGAGTAAGCGAAGCGCACTTCGTAGCGACCGTCTTTGGGGACTTTAATGGAAAATATCGCGGAAAGCTCGCCTTTGCGGGCGTTGTCATCGTGACGATACCCGCCGGCGACGAACGGGCGGATCGCCGAGCCCGTCACCCAATTGCCGCTCAGCTCGGCGTCCGCGTCGTCCATGTACAGCCCGCCGACCTTTTCGCCGGGGGTGACGAAACTCAGAAACTGCCCGTCCGCCAGCAGCTTCTCCCGCAGTGCGACATAATCCAATCGCTGCACGCTCGTGTTCACATCGATCGACATGCATGCGATCGTCGCCGCGCTCTGCCCGAGGATCATGAACACCGGCTCCATGCGGATCGAACCGTACGCCATGTGCGAGGCGCTCAGACACACCGGGACGACCAGGTTCTCGCATTGCGATTCCTTGGGCACCAGCGCGCGATAGCTGATCGGATAAGGCGGGAACCCGCCGACTTCGACATCGCCTTCGTTGCGCGCGTGGCCGTCCGCGTCGACGTATCGCTGCGTGTTGTGCGAATCCATCGTGTACGCCGCGAGCCCGATCGGATCCTCCGCCACGACCTGCCCGCGGCAGTTGTGCTCGGTCATGACGTAGTCGCCGATCATGCGGCGCGCTTCGCGGACATACAGGGCGTAGGGCCAGTGATCGTTGTCAGCGAACTCGTCCTTGCTCAGCCCCCACTTCCGGGCATACTCGTTCCGAAGTTTCTCCGGCACGCGCGGGTTGTTCGCCATGGTCCACATCAGCCCCAACTGATACGTGCGATGATCCTCATATATCCTCTTGCGCGTTTCATAGTCGCCCTCGGGATAATCGTAATTCATGCCGATGTTGTCGGTGGAGAATGCGCCGGTGTTGTTGCAGTCGGTCTTGTGATTGGGCATGCGCGAGAAGTTGTTGCACGGCTTGTCATACCCCGCTTCGTAATACCGCAGAAGCAGCTCGTAACGGGCGGGGTCATAGCCGTCCGGCTTCGGAAAAGGCAGGCGATTTTCAGGATCGTCCGTCAGGCACATGCGGAAGTTGTAGGCCTGCACGCGCTTGTCGGCGGCGCCCTCCTCGCCGGGGCCGCCGGCATGGACGCCCGGCAGTAGACCGCTCGACGGATCGCCGGGTTTGACATAGGGATCGACGGGCTTGGTGAACTGGTGGCTGTGCGCCTGTCGGGTCTGGACGCCGTTTAAAGATTCATGATACTGACTGTTCGCCTCGCGGCCGACGGTGTAGCTGACGCCGGCCTGTGCCATCAGGTCGCCTTCATAGGTCGCATCAATGAACATCTTGCCGCTGTAACGTCCGCCGGATTCACACGTGATGCTCACGATGCGATTGTTGAGCATCTGGACGCCGTTCTTGGGTTTGAGCCGCTCTTCGAGGCAGACCACGATGTGATGATCGGTCATCCATCGATCGTAGATCAGCTCCGCCACATGCGGCTCCATCGTCCACTGCGTCGGCGCGTCGATGTCGACCATGAGGGAAAGCGGTTCTTTGAATTCGTCCGGCTTGTGGTAGTAGAGATATAGCTGGTGATAGAACGTGCGGCTGATCCCGCCGATGGCGCCCTTGTTGCCGATGTCGGTCGCGCCCAGTCCGCCGCTGGTCATCCCGCCAAGGTGTTTGTCGGGGCTGACGACGACGACGGTTTTGCCCATGGCGCGGGCCTGCACGGCGGCGGACATCGCGGCGCTGGTTCCGCCGTAGATGACCACATCGTAAAACCCCGGATCACCGGCCCGCGCGATCGAGCCCGCCATCACCAGCAAGACCGCCGCGAGGATACGCCGTGTCGCCGCTTGCATGTTTTGCCTCATTTTGCAGGGATAAACTGAACGCCGTCGATTACAACATAACCGTCGAGCCCTTCGTTGCTGATCGACACCGTCGCCGGCTCGCCGGCGGCGAATTCGAAGACGCCCAGCGAGACCCAGAGTTTGTCGATCGGCGGCGCGGTGCGTTCGTCGACCTTGACCACCGTGTTCCCGCCGGCGTGATGAATCGTCACGGGCACGGCCGCGGAACGATTGGCGTTGTCGGTGTACGAGAAGCGCACTTCATACTTGCCCGCTTCCGGCAGCTTCGTCTCGAATACGGCCGACATGCCTTTGCCCGCAGCCCCGTCGTGGCGATAGCCGTTGGCGACGAACGGGCCGACGGCCGACGAAGCAGTCCAATGGCCGGTCAACTTCGCCTGTGCGTCGTCGATGACGATGCCCTTGAGCTGCTTCACATCGACGCCGCCGGCGGCGTTGCGCGCGTCGGAGCCGTCGAGCACCTGGCCATCGTCCACGAGCTGCTCGCGCAGCTTGGCGTAGGCGAGCTTCTGAACCGGGATGCCCTCATCGAGCGACATGCACGCCGCCGTCGCCGCGCTCTGCCCGAGGATCATGAACACCGGCTCCATGCGGATCGAACCGTACGCAATATGCGAACTGGAGACCGCGACCGGTACGAGCAGATTTTCGCATTCGCCTGCTTTCGGCACAATTGTTCCATATGCGATTTCATAAGGCCCATTGGTGCTCACGCCGATGTCGCCTTCGTTCTGAACGAATCCATCGGGTTTGACATATCGCTCGACGTTGTGCGAATCCATCGTGTAGGAGCCCATGCCGATCGAGTCGGGCGTGGGGCGGCGTTTTAGTAATTCATTTTCGGTCATGACATACATGCCGACCATGCGCCGGGCCTCGCGAACATAAATCTGATGCGGCCAGCCGCCGTTGTCCATGAACTCATCCTTGGGCAGTCCGTACGTCGCCATCTTCTTACGTGTTTCCTCCGGCACGCGCGGGTCGTTGGCGATGAAGTACATCAGTCCCTTCTGATAGGTTTCATGTTCCCTGACGATTTCGCGCCGGCGTTCGTAGGACGCTTCGGGGTAATCGTAGTTGTAGCCGATGTTGTCGGTGCTGAAGGGGCCGTGGTTGTTGGTGTCGGTTTTATGATTGGGGATCGGGTCGAACTTGCCGAAGGTTTCGCGCCAGCCGGTGTCGTAGACGCGCAGAAGCAGTTCGTATTGACCGGCGTCGTAACCGTCGGGTTTCGGGAACGGGATGCGATTTTCATCGACGTTCGTCAGGCACATACGAAAGCAGTACGCCTGCACGCGCTTGTCGGCGGCGCCGTATTCGCCCGGCGGATCGGCACTGATGCGCGGCAGCAGGCCGCTGGCCGGGTCGCCGGGTTTGACATAGGGATCGACGGGCTTGGCGAAGTGGTGGCCGTGATGCAGGACGCCGACCTGGATGCCGTTCCACTTTTCGCCGTACTGCTCGGTCGATTCGCGGCCGACCGTGTAGGTCACGCCGGCGGCGGCCATCAGGTCGCCTTCGTAGGTGGCGTCGATGAACTGGGCCCCGCGGAAGGTGCGGCCGTCGAGCGTGGTGATCGATGTGATGCGCTGACCGTCCTTGGCGACGCCCTTGCCGGAGCGATCGAGCCAGGCGTCGCGCACGACGGGGATCTGAAGCTCGACCATCCAGTTGTCGTAGACCTCCTCCGCGGCGTGTGGCTCGAAGATCCACATGGTGCGCTGATTGGAGTCGATCGCCTCGGTGCCCTGCCCCTTGTTGCCATACTCGGCCTTTTTCTGCCAGACCCACGAAGCGTCCTGATCGTAATGTTCCCAGATTCGATGATAGAACTGGCGGGAAAGACCGCCGATGACGGACTTGTTGCCGGTGTCGGTGAAGCCGAGCCCGCTGCTGGTGAGCCCGCCGAGGTGGGTGTCGGGGCTGACGACCATGACGGTTTTACCCATGTTTCTGACCTGCACCGCGGCGGTCATGGCGGCGCTCGTCCCGCCGTAGATCACGACATCGCTGCGCACGCCCAGGTCCGCGAGAATCGTCGGCGTGACATATAACGCGCAGCCCGCGGCGTCGGGGTGAACGCCGTCGTGGACATACGTTTTATAGAAAGCTTCGCCTTTGGCGAGGACGTGATCCCACGTCGGCCCGTGATCGATCAGTTTCAGATGCCGCGCGGCGGCGAGGTCGCGGACCATCTGGTAGTAGCCCGGCAGGTCGGCGCGATAGTGCGTGCTGTCCTTGCCGTAGCCCACGCAGGGATTCATCACTTCAAGGAACACTTCGCACTCCGGCAGCGCAGCGGCGATGCGGTCGAGCATCGTCTGGTAGTTCTTCTTCGCTTCGTCAACGGAGAGATTGAACTTGACGGCCGCGTCGTTCATCGAGAACTCCATGAAGACGGCGTCGGGCTTGAGGTCGATGACTTTGGCGTCGAGATTGGCGACGCCCCATCGGCTGTTCTGCCCGCTGCCGCCGGAGTTGGTGATCTGAATCCGGTCGCCGTAGCGGCGCTGCATGGCGAGGCGAAGCTGCTCGACCCACGGGCCGGCGGCGGTCAGACTCGTGCCATACACGACCAGATGCCGCGGCCTGCCGGCTTCGAGGTTCGCCACGAGTTTCGACGCGGCGGGTTGATCGGCGAAACAGGCGGAAAACGACGCTGCGAGAATGAGCGTCGCGATGGAAACAAATCGCATGTCGGGCCTCCGGTGAAATGACGAAAACGCCTTGGCCGATGGGCCAAAGCCACTACGGGAAGGATCAATCAATCGATGGGCTTGGGCCACCACCAGTTCTGGCTCAGCGATGTCGGCTGGTAATACATCTCGCAGTCCCGCCAGGCAACCCAACCGGCGCTGCCGTCGACGAAGGCGGCGTTCATGCCGGTCGGGGGATCGGGCGTGACGGGCGAATCGTGACCGATCCACGTCGTCACGGAGGCGTTGGAAAGCGTCATGCATCCCCACATGGCCCATCGGCCGGGCTCCATGGCGGAGAACTTGGTCAGGTCGGGCTGGTGATCGACGGTCGTGCCGGTGCCGGAATGCGTCCAGACCGTGCCGGAAACCTGCGGCATGTTGAAATACTGATACGATGTGTAGAGGTAGTCGTAGCCGGACCAACCGTGATAGCGTACTTGTGCGAGCGGACCGGAGCAGAATAGGATGTCATCACTGCCGCGGACGTTGTTGCCGGAGGAGTCCTTGAGAATCGGCACGCCCAGATACTTGTTGAAGAACTGCGTGTTGAGGTCGTACGCTTTCTGCGGTCCGCCGAGGGCGACGGTGATGTAGGTCAGGTGGGGATAGTGATCGCCGGTCCAACCGGGTTTGAATCCGCCGCGGTATGGCGCCCATCCTTTGTAGTCGATGGAGTAGGCGACCGCGCCGGTGATCATCTGCTTCAGGTGCGCGGCGCAAGTGACGCGCTTGGCTTCGAGCCGCGCCTTGTTGAGGGCGGGCAGGAGCACCGCGATCAGCATGGCGATGATCGCCACGACCACAAGAAGCTCAATCAGCGTGAATGCCTCACCGCGTCGTTTCATGGAAGTCCTCGAGGATTTGACACTCTTTATCATACGATTCAAACCGGGTTCGCCGTGATAGGGACTAACCCGCACGGGGATTGTCTGTATCAGTCGTGCGGCAGGGGCCAATACCACTGCTGCCCGGAAGGCGCGTCGTACCAGTACACTTCCAGGTCGGACTTGGGCACCCACGCCACGGACCCGTCGAAGAACGCGGCGTTCTGGCCGGTGGGCGCCTCGCGCCAGTTGGCCGAGTCGTGACCAAGCCAGGTGGTCGTCGAGGACGGACTGAACGAGATCGTGATGCACGAGTAAAGCGCCCAATGCCCCGGCGGCATGCCCTGCAGACTCGACAAGTCGGGCTGATAGATCTGACCGTTGCGTTTGTGTCGCCAGAGCGTGGCGCCGCGGTCGGACTGCACGAAGTACTGGTAGGTGATGAACGAATAGCGGTAGTCGGGACTGGCCAGTCCGGGGTAACGGACTTGGATGAGTTCGCCGGGGCAGAAAAGCAGTTCATCATCTTCGCGATGCGTGCCGCCGGTGGTGACGATGCGGACGCCGAGGTAGGGTTTGTAGAAGGTCTTGTTCATGTCCGCGGTGCCGGTGGTGACATGCGGAAGCGTTCCGCCGGTGCCGAGGTTGCCGCGGGAGGGCAGCATGCCGTGGTAGTCATTGGTATAGACGAAGGCGGCGGTGACGATCTGCTTCTGCTGCGTGCCGCAGAGGATGCGCTTGGCTTCGACGCGCGCCTTGGCGAGGGCGGGAAGCAGGATGGCGATCAGCAGCGCGATGATGCTGACGACGACGAGCAGTTCGATCAATGTGAAGGCGCGTTTTCGCATGACATCCTGTTAGCTGCGTGATCGCGTTCGGCGGCGAAGGACCAGCGTGCCCAAGAGCATCGCACCGGCGGGGAGTGCCAGCGGTGCGGGCACCGCGTTGGCGCCGCGCAGGACGAGCGCCAGCGCATCAGGCCCATCGGCGTAACGGAGACTGTCGACGTTGCCGATCGCCCCGCCGCCGGAGAGGCCGATGTAGGTCAGCGTGTTGCCCAGCACATCGATGCCGGAGTTGGTCAGCAGCGGCGACCCGAGCGCCGCTTCGCTCGACAGATTCGCCGCTTCGTTCTTGACCCAGAAGCTGATGCGGTCGAACGAGCCGCTGTAGTCCAGTTCGATCTTGGCGAGGAAGAGAAGATTCGTGCCCGACGAGTTGAGGTCGGCGGAGGTCGTGTTGGTCCCCATGTAGCGCATCGTGGGCACGTCGCCGGTGCGCAGGGCCACGAATGTATTGGCTTGCGAACCGGAGCCCTGTGTTTCGAACCACAGGATCACATCCCCGCCGACATTGGAGGCGTGTCGCACCAGAGCGCTCATCCAGATGGTGCCGGTCAGCGGCGTCAGGAAGGAGCGGCGGATAATGCTCGCGGACGAGTCGGTGCTGGCGATCAAGGCGCGTCCGTCGTTGGTGTCCGACTCATTGCCATCGGTGGAGTAGTTGGCGTTGGTGAACGAAGTCTGAAGGTTCGGCTCGTAACCGGGGTTTCCGGAAACGCCGACGTTGCCGCCGGTGCTGTCGACCCATGCGCCTCCCCAGCCGACGCCGCCATTGAGGCCGTTGAGCCGGTCGATGGCGACGGTGCCGTAGTTGTTGAAGTACTCGGCGACGAAGGTCGCGCGTGCGGAGCCGGCGCAGAGCATGAGCGTCAGGGCGGCGGCGATCAGAAGTTGGTGCGAAATTCTCATAAGGACGTTTTCTCCATTCAAGCGTGCATGCGGCCGCGGCGGCGCAGACCGACGAGGGACAGAAGGGTCAGACCCGCGGGCAGGGCGGCGGGGGTCGGGATGCCGGTGACGGCGGCGCCGGTGATGAAGGCCTGCGACGAGCCCTGCGTGGTGTTGTCCGCGGTCATCACCATCGAGATCGTCAGCACATCGTTGGCGTTGTCGGGCGTGACGAACAGGCGGTACTGGTTGGTGGGTTTGGGCGTGAGATTGGCGGCGGTGAAGGCGTTGGTGAAGCTGGTCGCGCCGGTCATGCTGGCGGTGAAGGTCGCGGTGCCGCCGAAGACGCCGGCCCAGACGTTGACGATGTAGGTGTCGACGGTCGGGAGCGTGATGGTGAACTTGACGCCGACGCCGTTGGTGTCGAGGACGGTGCTGAAGAGGCCGGTCGCCTGAGCGACGGAGCCGCTTGCGGGCGAAGTGCCGTTGGTGAAGCTGTAAGAAGCTCTGGGCTGGGAGGAGGAACTGGAGCCGCGAAGCGTGCCGGAGCCGACGATCGACATGGAGTTGATGAGGGACGCGCCGTTTTTCTCATTGGTCGGAGCGCCGGAGTGGCCGCTGGCGGCGGTGGTGTTCCAGTAGGCCCAATCGTCGTGCCCGAGCGACGTCAGGTCGAAGGAGGTCACGGTGGACAGGTTAGTGGTCGTGCCGGTGATCGTCGCGGCGGGCGCGGGGACGGCGGCGAGGGTGAGAGCGAGGGCGAAGACGGCCAGCACACGGACGAAGGTCAGATGCATTCTCATTGCAGGACTCCCTTTCAATAACGCATTACGGACGGATACTTGCTCCGGACCGCGGCGCAGACCGCGACCGGCTCGCGCCGCCGGCGCACGAGCGCCAGCAGCATGGTCACGAACAGAGCCAACGACGTCGGCTCGGGGATCAGGACAAGACTCAACTTCGGCGCGACGCCGCCGGACTGCTCCTTGGTGTCGAACTGCAGGAAGTTCGTCGCACCGAAGCCGCCGGCGGTCGTCTGCACGATGATGAAGGTCACAAGATTGTTGGTGTCGGCGTTGAGGAAGTTGACGAGGGCTTCGCTGGTGAAGCGGAGTTGTTCGTCATTGACGCCGCCGGTGAACGTGCCCAGCAGTGTGGCGCTGGCGAGGTCGACGTTGTTGGCGGTGCTGTTGGCGGGGGCGTTGTTCCAGGTGATTTCGCCGGCGGGGCTGTTGTCGGTTCCGCCGTTGCCTTCGATCCATCCGCCGCTGCCGGGGGCGGCGTCGCCGGTTGCGCCGTTGTTCAGACCGTAGACGGTAAAGGACACGCCGGTGCTGTTGTTGCCGTTGGTCTGCAGGTCCAGACTGGCGCTGAAGACGGGCGCATGGCCGAACGCGCTGGTGTCGAAGCGGAGGTAGGACTTGCGATAAATCTCGCGGGCGGGCGAGATGTCGACGCCGGCCTTGACAAGCGCCGTGGTGGCGTTGCCGAAGTTGGTGATGGCGGAGGAGGCGGCGTCGGTGCGGAATTCGACGTAAGTGTCGGCGCCGTTGCCGACGGCGGTGGTGACGGACTTGGGCGTGCTGATGTTGAAGGTTTCCCACGACGAGGTGTCGCCGCCGCGGACGCCGGCGGTGCCGCTGGTGAGGCGGAGGGCATTGTTGTCGGTGGTGCGGGCCTGCGCGACGAGCTTCCCATTCTCGTCGTAGAGCAGCGCCCCGACCTGCACGGCGTCCTTGCCGCCGAGCGTGGTCATCGCAATGGTCCAGGTCTGCCCCGTCACATACTGATCCGCCGGCGCGATCGCCGCGGAGGCGAGCAGCCCGGTCCCGCCGTTAAAGCGGTAGATTTCAAGATTGTTGCCATTGATGCGGGCGTGATAGTAGACGTCGCCGGCCGCGTTGTGATGAGCGACGAGGCCGGTGAGCGGTCCGGTCTTGCTGAACTGCGCGCTGTAGATCGCTTCCACGAGATTGCCCGCCGTCGAGCCGTCGGTGAAGACCGTGGCGAAGTCGAGCACGGAGGCGGGGAAGGCCGGGCTCGTGCCGTTGTAAACATAGTTGCCGCTGTCGACATGCCAGCCCGGATCCGCGTTGGACCCGGAGATCAGCACCCAGCTTGTCGGCAAGATGCCGGTCGATTCAGGAAATGTGGTGTCGTAGAGCACGGCGGCGGAGGAAGTGGAGACCATCAGCAGCGCGCACACAATCGCTGCCAGTCCGAGGCGTTGGGCGCATTGCCGTTGTTGCGTTTCATTTCTCATGGCGCTTCTCCCGATTGATAGTGCTCGCCGATCTCCTGCGCGCTCAAGGCGCGATCGAAATAGCTCAGATGGCTCAGTCGGCCGACCCATCGCAGACCCGCGGCGCGCCCGCCGACCTTCACATATTCGCGCCCGCTTGAAGGCACGAGCGATCCGCGACCCGGCAGCGACTGCCGCGCCTGACCGTCGACGTACAACTCGCCCGCGCCCGATTCGTTGACCACGACCGCCACATGCGTCCATCGCCCGCGCGCGATCCGAACATCCTCGAACGCCAGATCGTTCACGCCCAGGAGCCGCATCACCATGTGTCCGCCCAGCGAATCCGTCGGGTGATACACCAGCGACCAGCCCGCCGCCGAAGTGCCCGGCTCCGCCAGCAGCACGAGGCCCTCGGTATTCATCATGCCCGGCCAGACCCATGCTTCGACCGTGAACGCCTTGGACCTGGCCAGACCCCAATCGCCCTGATTGCCCAGATCGAGAATCGTCTGTCCGTCGAACTGAAGCGACTTGTCCGGATGCTCGTGCATCTGTGCCGCCGCCGTCGGCGCGGCCTTGAGTGCATGCCCGGCCGCGCCCAGGTCCGTCAGCGGGCCGTGCCCGGCGATCGCAACCAGCGGCCAGTACGCCCACGGCTTGCTCGTCGACACCGCCGCGCTGTACGCCGCGTCGTTGATCTTCTGATCCGCATAGAACTGATCGGGCTCGGCTTCGATGAGCGTCACGGTGCGCGACACCGCATCGAGCTGCGCGGTCTGACCTTTGGCCAGGTCGCGCTGGAAGGTGATCCTGCCCTTGGGGTCCATGAGCTGCGTGCGGACCAGCCCGTCAAACACATGCACCTGCGTCCCGCCGACGGGATCGACGCTCATGGCGAATTCGGTGCCGAGGTCGACGACGGCGGCGCCGGGGGCGGCGATGGTGAACCCGCGCGCGTCGGCGGGGACCCAAGCCGTCAGCTTCCCTTCCCGCAGATATCCGCTGTTGCGATCGGTCAGATCGAATCGCACCGGGCCGTGCAAGGTCACCACCGCGCCGCTGCTGAACATGACCTGAAGCGAGCCGGAGCGGATGTCGATCGACTGCGGATGCAGTTCCGCGCCGACGTCCATCGCTTCGCCCGTCGTGCCCCAGACGACGCGCTGCATGTCGCTGATGAGCGCGACCTGCGGCGTGTTGACCGGCCTGTTGTTGTTCCCATCGGGCAGCGTGCGCCAAAGGACGATCGTCGCCACGATGGCGAGCATCGCCGCGATCAGTCCCCCGCCCACGACCGGGCCGATGCGCCATCCGCCGCGCGCCGCCGGCATGTCGATTTCCGTTTCCGCCTCCGCCTCGTGCGACGCCCGCGCCGCGTCCAATAGAAGCTGCGGCGAGATCACGTGCCGCACCAGCCGCCACTGCATGCTCAGCGTCACGAACATCTGCCGGTTCTCCGGCGACGCTTCGAGCAGGCGCGTCAGCTCGTCGAACTCCGCCGCCTCCGCCACGCCGTCCAGATGACGCACCGACAGTTCCGCCAATCGCATGGCGCTTTCATCACGAATCGGAATTTCATGCTGCTCATGAGTCATGGAGCGAGCCCCCTGCGTCCGTCGAATCACCCGAAAGTTGCGCCCGAATGCACTCGGCCAGCGCCAGATGCGTCCGGGTCAGCGTCGAATACACCGTGTTGAACTTGCGGCCGAGCGCCTCCGCCAGCGCCTGCCCCGTCAGCCCCTTCCCATAACGCACATCGATCAATTCCCGCGCGAACGGGGCCAGCTCGCTCAGACAACGCCGCAGCGCCTCGAGCATCACATTCGCCTCCGCCGGCTCCACCATCCGCCAATGCCCTTCAAGCAAATCCAAAAGCTTCTCATCGAAAACCCGCGGCTGACGACGCGACTTCCTGATCATTTCCAAGGACTTACGACGAGCCGTCTCGCGAAGCCAGGCCAGCAGATGATTGGCGTCATTAAAGGTCGTCATCCGCTCGAACGCCAGCGCAAATACTTCCTGCACAACGTCTTCCGACAGATGGTCGTCCGTCACGATCGCCTGCACATACGCCAGCAGGCGGTGCTGGTCCTTGACCAGAATCTGAATGAATGTGCGGGAATCGACGGACACTCTCATGCTCCAGCGTGACGTGGTCTCACCTCTATATGATCCGACCCGCCCCCGATTGTGCAGCCGCGAAGCGAATCACCTCAACTTTTTTTGCCCAGCTTCACCATACTCAAAAATATCCGGAATCCCGCGAAAAAAAATGGGGATTGCCCCCTACTGACATTCGTCTACGATACCCCCAACCCGTTTAGCGAGGCCGCTTGCGGCCTGTTTACGCCCAAAAGAGACCCCACGATGCCCAAATCCCTGTTCGCCAACGACCCCGCCGCCATTCCCGCCGCCGTCGCCGGCGCCATCGCCGCTCAGCCCATCATCGACCTGCACACGCACCTGTACCCCCCCTCCTTCGGCTCCCCCTCGACCGGCGACCCCACCGGGCTCATGCTTTTCGGTATCGATCAACTGCTCACCTACCACTACCTCGTCGCCGAACTCTTCCGCGTCGTCCGTCCCGAGGAACTGACCATTGAAGACTTCTGGGCCATGTCCAAGTCCGCCCAGGCCGACCTGATTTGGCAAAAGCTCTTCATCGAGCGCAGCCCCATCTCCGAATCCTGTCGCGGCGTTCTCACCTGTCTCTCCAAGCTCGGCCTCGACCCCGCCGATCGCGACCTGGCCGGTTATCGAAGCTGGTTCGAGTCGCAGGACGCCAGCACGCACATCGACCGCGTGATGGAGATTTCCAACGTCGAATCGATCACGATGACCAACGCCGTGTTCGATGACAACGAGCGGCAGCGCTGGCTCAGGAATCCGCACGTCGGCGATGACCCGCGCTTCAAGGCGGTGCTTCGTTTCGATCCCTTGCTGTGCGACTGGCCCGGCGCCGCGGCGAAGCTCGGGGCATGGGGCTATGACGTGTCGAAGCAGATCGATGACAAGACCGTCGAGGAAGTGAAAAAGTTCCTGCGCAAGTGGCTCGACGGCACCAAGTCGATCTACGCCGCCGTGTCGCTCCCGCCGGGCTACCGCTTCGGCGATCAGCCCGGCGCGGACAAGTGGGCGAGCGGCAATCGGATTCTCAGCGAGTGCGTCCTGCCGGTGTGCGCCGAACGCAACATGCCCTTCGCCATGATGATCGGCTCGCAGCGCGGCGTGAACCCCGCGCTCGGTGACGCCGGCGACATGGGCTTCAAGTCCGATGTCCCCTCGCTTGCCGACCTGTGCCGCGCGTTCCCCGACAACAAATTCCTCGTCACCATGCTCAGCCGCGAGAATCAGCACGAGCTGGCCGTCTGCGCCCGCAAGTTCGGCAACCTGATGATCTTCGGCTGCTGGTGGTTCCTCAACAACCCGATGCTCATCGAGGAAATCACCCGCATGCGCTGCGAACTGCTCGGCACAAGCTTCATCCCGCAACACTCCGACTGCCGCGTCCTCGAACAACTTGCCTACAAATGGGAGCACAGCCGCGCCGTGATCGGCAAAGTCCTCACCGACAAATACACCGACCTGGCCGCCACCGGCTGGCTCGTCACCGCCGACGAAATCGCACGCGACGTCCGCCTGTTCCTCCGCGACAATTTCCTCAACTTCCTGAAGCGCTGAAAGAAAGTCGTTGACAGCCCGCCCGGCGCGCGCGATGATCTTCGCGCGGTCAGGGTGTTTCATTGACAATTCAACTTTGGAGGTTCGGCCATGGTCGTGCTCGCCCAAAGCGATATGTTCCGCGTGCAGCCGGAGCATTATTTCATGTACATCGTGCTCACGGCGGTGTTCCTTTTTCTCCTGTGGTTCTCGAGCAAAAAGACCGAGAAAATCGGCATGACGCTCACCGTCTGGGGCATCGAGCTGATGATGCTCGGCATCGGTTACAGTCTGCTGGGGCTGGCGCCGGTCATGGCGCTGGCGGGGTTCATCATGAAGGTCGGCTTCCTGCTGGTGCTCGGCGGCGTGAGCGTCATCGTCCTCAACACGCGCGCCGCCGGATGTTCCGCCGGCGCTGAAACGCCGAAGGAGGCGGACCATGTCTGACGTCAAACGAAGCGTTTGCATCCTCGCCGCCGCGGCGCTGGTGTACTTCATCGCTTTTCCCGAAGACCTCGAATCCACCGTGCAACCGGTGGCGATCGTCACCAACCTGACCAACACGATCTCGCCGTGGTTCTACGGCGTCGTCGCCGTCGCGGTCCTCTCCGGCGCGATCGTCAAAACCTGGGGCCCGCGCCCGGGGGCGTGACGAATCGACTTCACAAAAAAAGCACGGCCGAGGGCGGCCGTACCACGGATTCCGTCAGTGCGTCCATCGATCACTTGAGTTCGACGGACCAGTACGCATTGTCGAGGAACGTCTGCCAGCACGCGTACTTGTCCTGCCCGAGGCGGAGACTGATGACCGGATTGCGCTTGGGCTGGACCGGCTTGGTGATGAGCTTCATGTTCGCCTGCGCCGGCGTGCGACCGCCCTTGCGGCTGTTGCAGGCGACGCACGCGCAGACGAGATTCGTCCATGTGCTCTGCCCCCCAAGTCGGCGCGGCGTGACATGGTCGAGCGTCAGTTCCTGCGTCGGGAACTTCCTGCCGCAGTACTGACACATGTTGTGATCGCGCGCGTAGAGATTGCGGCGATTGAGCTTGACGGTCTGCGCCGGCAGGCGATCGTAGCCGTGCAACCGGATGATCTTCGGCACGGCGATGTGCAGACGCATCGTCTTGACCCAGTCGTAATCGGGCGTGAACAGCTCGCGGTACTGGCTCAGCTCCATCCACGAATCGAAGTCGTAGCTGTTGAACGTGCCTTCGTCGAAGTTGACGACCTCCGCCATATCGCGACACAGAAGCGAAAAGGCGCGGCGGGCGCTGGTGACACGGATCGCCATGTACAGGCGATTAAGCACCAGCACGCTCGAATTCAAACCTGTGGTCTGTACGATCACAAAGGACCTCCAGCACCGGGGTTCAAGTCCGATGATCTTATCGGCCAGGGCAGGCGTTGGCAATCACCCTCAGTCCCCGTGCGTGCTAATTCTACGTTCAGAAATGGTCATTCGTTCGCCCGTGGCAATTTGGCGAAGCGGCCGTTCATTTAGCGGCGGGGCTTGCCCCGCGCGGCGGTCGCATCGTGCAACGCGGGGCAAGCCCCGCCGCTAAATGGACGCTTCGTTGACCGGCGCTTCCACCGGTGCGGCCGCGACGCCGATCCATGTCTTGAGGTCTTCGAGAATCATGTAAAGCGTCGGCACCAACAGCAGCGTGATCGCCGTCGAGAACAAGACGCCCCACCCTAAGCTGACCGCCATCGGCACGAGGAAGCGCGCCTGAAGCGAGCGCTCCAGCAGCATCGGCGTCAGGCCGCAGAACGTCGTCGCGGTGGTGAGCATGATCGGTCGGAACCGGCGCGTGCCCGAATCGAGGATGACCTGCGAAAGCGGCACGCCTTCGCCGCGCGCCCGGTTGATGTAGTCGATCATGATGAGCGAGTCATTAACGACGACGCCCGTCAGCGCGACGACGCCGAAGCCCGACAGGAACGAGAGCGGCATCGGCGTTCCGTCGAGCAAGAGGCCCATGCAAATATGCCCCAGCGTCGCGCCGACGAGGCCGAACGGAATCGCCGACATGACGATCAAGGGCTGAATGTAGCTTTTGAACTGAATGCCTAGCAGGCCGAAGATGCCCAATAGCGCGACCACGAAATTCCACTTGAGCGAATCCATCGATTCGTTCTGCTCGCGCTGGGCGCCTTCGAAGCTGTAGGTCAGTCCCGGAAAATCGCGCGCCAGTTGCGGCAGCACCTTCTCGCGCAGCTCCTTGTTGATCTCGTCGGCGTTGCCGTCCGCTTCATTGACATCCGAAGTCACCGATACGATCCGCCGGCGGTCGGCGCGCTGAATCTGCGCGTAGCCCTGACCGACCGTGACCTCGGCGACCGTGCGGAAGGGAACCTCCGCGCCGGCGGCGGTGCGGATGCGCATGTTCTCCAAATCCGCCAGACTCTTCCGCCCTTCCTCCGGGTAGCGCACCATCACCTTGATGTCATCGCGCCCGCGCTGGATCCGCTGCGCTTCCTCGCCGTAGAAACCCTGCCGCACCTGCCGCGCCAGGTCGGCGAGCGTGAGCCCCAGCGCCCGGCCTTCGGGCGTGATGGCGAGCTTGATCTCCTGTTTGCCCGGCTCGAACGAGTCGGCGATATCCGTCACGCCGGCGAAAGAACTGAGCTTCGTCTTCAGTACGTCCACCGCCGCCAGCAGCTTGTCGAAATCGCGGTGCGCCAGCTCGACATTCACCGCATCGCCCGCTGAGAAAAACGAGCTGACGAACACCAGACTCGACACCCCCGGAATCGGCCCGACCTCTTCGCGCCACATCGCGCCGATCGTCTCGCTGGAAATGTTTCGATGCTCCGTGTCCAGCAGTTCGATGTTGACCTCGGCCAGGTGCGAATCGCTGGTGCGGATGATCGACGGCCCGCCCGCCCCGCCGACGAGGTCCTTGAACGGGCGCTGGCCGACCGTCGTCGAAATATGGCGGAACATCGTCGGATGATCGGCCGGGGTCACGGCGTCGAGCTTCTTGCGGACGCGCTCGGCGGCGGCTTCGATGCGCTCGACGACTTTGCGGGTTTCCTCGGCGGGCGTGCCCTGCGGCATGGCGAGCACGGCGACGACGTTGTCCGAATCGATCTTCGGGAAGAACACGAACTTGATGTGCCCGCCCGCCACCAATCCGAACACGATCACCATCACGCCCACGCCGATCGCCGTCGCCAGATAACGCTGCCGGATGCACCACGCCAGCGCTCGAAGATACGGCCCGTTCACGAACCAGTTGAACCCATCGCGCACGTGATCCTGCAACCGACCGATCGGCCCGTAGCGCCCCGTGTGCAAAGGCGTCGCCAGATGCGATGGCAGGATCAACAACGCTTCCGTGAGCGAGATGAGCAGCACGCTGATGACGACCATCGGCATGAAGCTGACGATCTTGCCGATGTCGCCGGCGGTGAAGAGCAGCGGCAAAAACGCCACGACCGTCGTCAATACCGCGAACGTCACGGGGATCGCCATCTCTCGCACGCCGAGGATTGACGCCTTGATCGGGTCCATCCCGCGCTGGCGATGCTCGAAGATGTTCTCGCCCACGACGATCGCATCGTCCACGACGATGCCCAGCACGATGATGAACGCGAAGAGCGAGATCATGTTGATCGTCATACCCATCTGCGACAAAACCCAGAACGCGCCCATGAACGAAATCGGAATCCCCATCGTGGTCCAGAACGCCAGCTTCAAATCCAGAAAGAGCGCCAGGCACACGAACACGAGGATGAGGCCGTACATGGCATTGCGCGTGAGCAGATCGATGCGGCCCTGAAGGTAGGTGCTGCGGTCGAACCACGTATCCAGGTGCACGCCCTTGGGCATCATCGCTTCGTGCTCGGCGACGTATTTCTTGACGGTCCGGGCCACGTCGATGGCGTCCTGCTCGCCGACGCGGAAGATATTGATGACCGCGGCGCGATGGCCGTCGTAATAGGTGGACACATCCGTGTCGGCGAAGGCGTCCTGGATCTTCGCCACGTCGCCGAGGCGCAGCACCGTGCCGTCGGGCCGGCTCATGAGGATGATGTCCTCGAACTCCCGGCCGGTGTATCGCTGTCCCTTGGTGCGCAGGAGGATTTCGCCGCCGACGCTCTTCACCGATCCGCCCGGCAGGTCGAGGGACGCTTGTCGGACGGCGTCGGCGACCTGGTCGAAGGTCATGCCGTATTTGCGAAGCGCGTCTTCGGAGATTTCGACGCCGACTTCGAAAGGTCGCATGCCGGTGACTTCCGCCTGCGAGATGTTGGGCATCGTCGTCAGGTCGTCGCGGATCTGGTCGGCGAGGGCTTTGAGCGTGCGTTCGCCCACCTGGCCGTAGACGACGAGACTGAGCACCTGCACGCGATTGGTCACTTCGGAAATGACGGGCTTTTCCGTCTCTTTCGGGAAAGTCGAGATGCGGTCGACGGCGGCTTCGACGTCGGTGAGGACTTTGCGCATGGAGGCGTAGTCTTCGAGTTCGACGATGACGGCGCCGGAGCCCTCCATGGCGGTGGAGCGGAGTCGTTTGACGCCGTCGATCCCGGCGAGGGCTTCCTCGACACGGACGCAGACGCCCTCTTCGACTTCCGCGGGGGACGCGCCGAGGTAGGGGACGGTGACGATGATCTTCTGCTGATCGATCTCGGGGAAGACCTCCATGCGCATGCGGACCATGGAGATGACGCCGCCGGTGAGGACCATGAGCATGAGCAGGTTGGCGGCGACGCTGTTGCGTGCGAACCACGAGAGCGGACCGTTCTTTTCGAGAATGCGGCGTTCGGTGTTGCTGAGCGTGGGCGGGAGGATGGGTTCACTCATGGGGCGATGCGCTGCCCGCTGCGGGGGCGGCGGCGACCTTCTGTTCGGGCACGCGGATCATCATGCCGTCGGTCACGGTGTCGATGGCGCTGGTGATGAGTTGGTCGCCGTCGGTCAGGCCGTCCTGAATGTACACGGTGTCGCGATCGCGCCGGGCGACCTGCACGGGGACGATCTTGAGCGCGCCGTCTTTGGCGAGCCAGACCTGCGCCTCATTGCGCAGCGCGGAGCGGGGAATCGGGGCGACGTGCGACATGACCTTGCCGGCAATGTCGACGTCGACGAACGCGCCGGGGACGAGCGGGGCGCGATGTTCGTTAGCGCCGGTGAACGGGTGATCCACTTCGACGACGATGTGCATCATGCGCGATTTGGCATCGACCTCCGCCTCCGTTCGCACAACCTTGCCCGCCCATTCGCAGGCGCGGCCCATCAGTTCCGCCTTGACCACCGCGTCGATCGGATCGGCGTCCGGCGCGGTCGTGCCGGCGACGGGGACGTGACTGAGCCACTTCAGGTCGTTGTCTTCGAGCGGCACGGCGATCTCGACGGCGTCGGTCCCGTAGGCCTCGCCGACGGCCTGGCCGGCCATGAGCGTCTGCCCTTCATCGACGGTTTCCCGGCTGATCACAGCGTCGAAAGGCAGCGTCACCCGCGTGCGCGACACATCGAGCCGGGCCTTTTCGAGAGCGAGCTGAGCGGAGGAGATCTGCGCCGCGGCGGTGGCGACCTGCGCCTGAGCACGCGACTGGACGGCCTTGGCGATGTCGAGGGCGACCTGCGCTTTTTCGACTTCGCGCGATGTGGCGACGTTGCGGTCGGCCAGTTCCTTCGTGCGCGTCATGTCGAGCTGCGCATCGTGGAGCCGGGCCTGCGCATCGGCGAGCTGGGCGTCGGCGGTGGCGCGGGCGGCCTGTGCCTGGGCGAGCTGCGCGGCGGCGGTCGACTCGGCGAGCGTGTAGTCCGTCGGGTCGATTTCAAAAAGCGACTGCCCCGCCTTGATGAATCCCCCGCTGACCATCGACGGATGCAGCTTCACCACGCGACCACTGACCTGCGGCACGATCTGCGCCCGCACCTGAGCCGCCACCGTCCCGCGACCGCGAATCGTCACCGGCACGTCCGCATGCGCGATCGTCATCACATCGACCAGCGGCCCGACATGCACCGGCGCTTCCTTCGGCGGCGCCTGACGCGACAGCGCGAGCAGCACCGCAATCGCCGCGCTGACACCCAGCACGCACAAAACGCCCAGCGCCTGCATCATCGAACCCGACTCACGCCGCTTCATGCGCCGCCTTCCTTCGCCAATGCCGTGATCGCCGCGGCCGTGAACCGAACTACGTGATCCACCGCCTTGTCCATGTCCGCCATCGGTCCGTCCGTCCGCCCGCTCTCGCTGGCCATCTTCCACATCTGCACGATGTGCACGAGCTGCGCGACGTGCGAGTGGAAGCATAGCGCCGCCTCCGCCCGGTCGATGCCCGGACACGCCCGCACGATCGCCTCGCCCATGAGCTTCTCCATCGGCCCGGTCATGCGATCCAGGAACATCCCCGATGGCAGATGCGGATCGTTCATCTCGCGCATGAAAAGTTGCAGCATCATCTTCCCGCGCTTCGGGTCCGACAGCGGCGTCAGAAACGCCTTGGTGAACGCCCGCAGCACGAGGGCGACGTCCTTGGACTTGGCCGCCTGCTCCGCCACGCCGTGCACCGCTTCCTCGCGCTCCTGCCGCAGTTCCGCCAGCCGGCGCTCGAACACCGCCTTGTAAAGTTCATCCTTGGACCCGAAGTGGTAATTGACGGAGGCGAGGTTCGATCGGGCCGCCTGTGTGATGTCGCGCACCGACGCCTTGGCGTACCCATGCTCGGCGAAAAGCGACTCGGCCGCGTCGAGCAGCCGGATACGCGTCTGCTCCGGGCCGCTGAGCGTGCTGATGGGTCCCTTGGGTGCAATGAGTGAACGTGTCATGAGGCGCTCCTGTCCAGGTCATTCGAGGTTCCCATAATATAAAACATACGTTCGACTCAGACAAGCCATTGAAACGCATCATCGCAAGCGATTGATTTCTAAAGAGATGCAATTATCGCAGGGTCCGCCGCCCCGATGGGTGGGACGAGGCGGGCGCACCCGCGGCAAGGGACCGCCGCGGTTGGCGCGGTCGCCCCCGCGCCCTACGATGGGCGGATGAACCAAACTTCTACCCGCCGCGCGTGTGCGTGGGCCCTGCTCGCTGTGCTGGGCCTCGCCGGTCTGCTTCGTGCTGATGAGAAGATGGACCTCCCGCCCAAGTCGCATCCCGACACCACCGGTTGGGAAAACCTCTTCACATCCGACCTCTCCAACGCGACCTATCCCGAAGGCATCTGGACCGTCGCCGATGGCGAGCTCACCGCCAGCGCCGATCAGAACATCTTCACCAAGAAGACCTACAAGGATTTCATCCTCGACCTGGAATTCAAAACCGCCGACGGCACCAACTCCGGCGTCGTCGTGCACTGCTCCGACACGAAGAACTGGATCCCCAACTCCGTCGAAATCCAGATCGCCGACGACTACTCCGAGGAATGGTCCAAGGCCGCCAAGACCTGGCAGTGCGCCGCCATCTTCGGTCACCTCGCCCCGACGCACAGCGCCGTCAAAAAGCCCGGCGAGTGGAACCACTACACCATCACCTGCAAAGGCCGCATGATCTGGGTCATGCTCAACGGCGACCTCGTCACGACGATGGACATGACCAAGTGGACCGACGGCTCGAAAAACCCCGACGGGTCGGAAATCCCCAAGTGGCTGCCCAAGCCGTTCGCCACACTCCCTCTCGAAGGCCACATCGGCCTCCAAGGCAAGCACGCCGGCGCCCCGATCTGGTTCCGCAATATCAAGATCAAGGAACTTCCCGCCGAGTGAGGCGTACAATTGAGCGAGGCGTCCCCCGCCCCGCCGATTCTCCCCCACTGAAAGGAAGTCGTCATGCCGAGAACTCTGAAGAACGCCCGCGCGATCGTGGTCGCCCTGTTCGTCGTATGCAGCGCCGTCGCCGCACATGCCGAAGGTTGGACCGAGTCGTTCGCCGACGCGCAGGCACAGGCACAGAAGACCGGCAAGCCGATCCTCGCCGACTTCACCGGCTCCGACTGGTGCATCTGGTGCAAACGCCTCGACAAGGAAGTCTTCAGCAAGGAAGAGTTCACCACATGGGCCGCCGAGCATGTGATCCTCCTCAAGCTTGACTTCCCGCAGTCCAAACCGCAGACCGCCGAGACGAAGCAGCAGAACCATCGCCTCGCCAAGAAGTACAAGATCGACGGCTACCCCACTGTCCTGCTCCTCGACGCCGACGGCAAAGTGCTCGGGCAGACCGGCTACGAAAAAGGCGGGCCCAAGCCGTGGATCGCCAATGTCGAAAAGATGATTCCCGCCCCCGCGAAGAATTAGTCACGGGGCTTTATAAACTTCGCACCCCCGCGGGCGGTCTTCGGATCGCCCGCTTTTTTGCGCTCTCGCTCGCCGGAAACGGACAATTTGATTGCAAATCCATCGACGCCGGATTAAATTAAACGCCGTCAATTTCGTGGTCGGATCGCTTGCTCGGAAATTTGCCATTCGCCTCATCGGGAGATTTGCGTGATGAATGCGTTCCATCGTGATCGTCGTGTCGGGATGCGTCGCGTGACCTGCATGCTCCTCGCCGCCGCCGCGCTCCTGGCGACCGCGACCGCCGCGCAAGCCGTCGCCATCGCCACGAACGTCTTCGGCAGCTTCCGATCCAGTGACGCCAGCGGACTGCTCCCCGCACAAGGCCAGTCCTCCCCGACCGGCCCGATCAGCGACGCCCAGGCCGGCGGAACCTACGTCGCCGACTTCGGACTCATCAAACTCTTCGGACAGAAATCCTGGGGCGCGAACCCCGCGCCCGGCGGCGGCGCCGGCAACTTCCTCAACACCGGCGTCACCGCCGGCTGGACCGATCAACTCACCGTCACCTCCCCCACCGTCGCCAACGGAACCCCCGGAACTTTCGCCTTCAACATCACCGTCCACGGCTCGATGACCACCTCCGGCGATGGACAAGCCAACTACATCCTCAACATGTTCGTCAACGGCGTCCAGCGACAGCTCTCCACCTTCTCCTTCAGCGGCGACGCGCCCTCCGGCGACGGGTTCGGAACCTTCACCATCGACCCCGTCGATATCGTCTTCGGCGAACCCTTCCAGATCTCCGTCACCGCCAACATCGACGCCGGCGGTTTCGACGGCGAAGCCGGCTTCGCCAAAGTCAACCTCGGCAACACCATCCTCTGGGGAGGACTCGCCGAAGCACGCGATGACAACGGCGTCCTCGTCCGTGATGCCGACGCCACCGGCGCATCCGGCCTCGACTACACCGCCCCTGTCACCGACACCATCCCCATGCCCGCATCCCTCGCCATGCTGCTCCCCGCCGCCGCGATGATGAGCCGACGCGCCCCCCGTTTAGCCGCGACCCGAAGGGGAGCGCTTCGTTAAGCGCGTGCCACGTTCATCCCTCCGCGCTCTCGAAGCACATGCGGTAAATCAATCCGCCCAGAATCCCCCCGGCGATCGGTGCGACCCAAAATAACCACAACTGCGCCATCGCCCAGCCCTGCACGAACACCGCCGGCCCCGTCGATCGCGCGGGGTTCACCGACAGATTCGTCACCGGAATCCCGATCAAATGAATCAGCGTCAGCCCCAACCCGATCGCCACCGGGGCAAGCTCCGGCGTCGCCCGCCGATCCGTCGCGCCATGAATGATGAGCAGAAAGAAACACGTCAGCGTGATCTCCGACACGAGGCACGCCGCCATCGAAAAATGCCCCGGCGAATGTTCCGCATATCCGTTGCTCGCGAATCCCCCCGCCAGCGAGAAGCCCTCGCGCCCTGATGCGATGACGTACAGCACGCCCGCCGCCGCGATCCCGCCGAGCACCTGCGCGATGATGTACGCAATCGCGTCGGCCGCCTTGAAGCGTCCGCCCGCCACGAGGCCCAACGTCACCGCCGGATTCAGATGACAACCGGAGATGTGCCCGATCGCATACGCCATCGTCAGCACCGTGAGCCCGAACGCCAGCGCCACGCCGACGAACCCGATGCCCAGGTTGAACACCGCCCCGCCGCTGCGGCCCTCGAACATCGCCGCCAGCACCGCGCTCCCGCACCCGCCGAACACCAGCCAGAACGTCCCGATGAACTCCGCCATGCACCGTCTCGAGATCGGCATAAAAACCTCGCTTGGCCCGAATGGACCGGAGAAATGGAATATGTAACACCCCAACCAACACACCGAATAATCATCCCCCCGGCGCGTTCTGTCAATCAAAGGCCCCCGAACCCCCTCTCCCCCCGGGAGAGGGCCGGGGTGAGGGTGGCCCCAAATTCGGGCGCGATCCGCAACAAGCGCATTCCTTGGCGACGTTGGTGTCACCGTGGTTGAATTCATGAAGTGCTCTCAAACGCCTATCCTCCCGATCGCTTCATAAAATCTCAAAAAAATGCTTCCCCCCGCACCGTCTTTTCCACTATATTGAAGCGTTGAAGGCAGCGTGATGCTTGGAGACATCACGCCAAATCCGAGCGAACTTTTTACAACCTGGAGTTGGATTATGAACACCACCCGCCAATGGTCCGTCGTTGTCATCGCCATCGCTTTCGCCGCCGCCGCCGCGTCCGCGCCCGCCGACATCATCAATGTCCCCATCACCACCGCCGACGGCAACGGCGCCGACGCCTACGTCCAGTTCGGCAACCCCACCACCAACAACGGCTCCTCCACTACGCTCCTCGTCAAAGACTCCGGCGCCGCAAGCACCACCCGTAAAATCTACACCCGATTCGACCTCTCCTCCGTCAACGTCAGTGCCATCCTCAACGCCCAACTCTCCCTCGTCGTCACCAGTCACGACGCCGGCGGCAGCACCCTTCAAACCATCCCCGTCGAACTCTGGGGACTCATCGACTCCGCCTCCGGACAAAACTGGGTCGAGGGCAACGGCGGCACCGACAACTCCCCCGCCGGTGAAATCACCTGGAACAACGCCCCCGCCAACAACACCGGCGGCAACGGCCTGACCGCCAACGCCGTCCAACTCGCCTCCTTCAACATCGGCACCGGCGTCGCCGTCGGCGCCACCGTCAACGTCTCCAGCGCCGCACTCGTCAACTTCCTCCGAGCCGACACCGATGGCCTCGTCACCCTCATCCTCCGCCGCAACGCCGGCAACTCCGCCAACAACCTCGGCTTCGCCTCCAAAGAAAACACCACCTTCGCCGCCCCCACCCTCACCCTCACCATCCCTGCCCCCGCCGCCCTCCCCGCCGGCCTCTCCCTGCTGACCCTCCTGACAACCCGCCGCAAACGCAACTGATCATTCCACCCCAAAGCCCCCGGCTCCGCCGGGGGACCGCCTTGTTGTCCGTCCGACGAACATCATCCCCCGCAAAACTTCACCCGCGCGTTCCATCCTGTTATGATTCATCCATTCAAAGGAGCAACGCACGGATGCCGAGCAAACCCGCGCGGAAATCACGTTCCCGCAAGCCCCGCGCCAAGCGCGTCTTCCGCGCCGCCGAATTCTTCGCCGGCATCGGCCTCGTCCGCCTCGCCCTCGAAAAAACCGGCGACTGGAAAGTCGTCTACGCCAACGATATCGACCCCGATAAGCGGAAAATGTACGTCGACAACTTCGGCGACGACCACTTCCACCTCGGCGACATCCACGAAATCGACCCCGACACGATCCCCGACTGCGACCTCTACACCGCGTCGTTCCCCTGCAACGACCTGTCCATCGCCGGCGCGTGGGCGGGATTGGCGGGCAAGGAATCCTCCGCCTTCTGGGGCCTGATCCGCCTGCTTGAACTCAAAGGCGACAATCGGCCGCCGGTCGTGATGCTAGAAAACGTCGTCGGGTTCCTGATGAGCAACGGCGGCAAAGACTTTGAAAAAGCGCTGCTCGCACTCAATGAACTTGACTACACCGTCGACGCCTTCATCCTCAACGCGGTCCACTGGGTTCCGCAGAGCCGCGCCAGATTGTTTGTTGTGGCGAAGCGCGATGATGGTTCCGATCGGAATCCCGTCGCCATGAACACGAACGCCCGGCCAGAAGCGCTAGTCAAGTTCATCAATACGCACCAGAACATCCGCTGGGACATCCGCGATCTGCCTCGCCTGCCCAAGCGGAAGCACCGTCTCGAAGACATCCTCGAAGACCTCCCCGACGATGATCCGCACTGGTGGAACAGCCAGCGCACCGAATACTTCATGAATCAACTCAGTCCCCGGCATGAAGTCCAAGCGAAGCTCATGATCGGGCGCAAATCGATCAGCTACGCCACCGCCTTCCGCCGCGTGCGAAACGGCAAGAGCATGGCCGAACTCCGCACCGACGGCATCGCTGGTTGCCTGCGCACGCCGCGCGGCGGCAGTGGACGGCAAATCTTGCTGAAAGCGGGACAGCGTCGCTACCAAGTTCGTCTATTGACGGCGCGCGAGTGCGCTCGGCTTCAAGGCGTTCCTGATAGCTACACGATTGACGTGCGGCTCAACCAAGCGTTATTTGGTTTCGGTGATGCCGTATGTGTTCCAACGATCGCCTGGATCGTTCGCCGGTATCTAACCGAGGTGGCGATGGAATTGCAATCGCCGCTCGCTCTATTTCGAGGGGTTGCATGAGCGACGCCATTGATGACTTGATCGCGCGGTTCATGCTTCAGTCGAATCGGCCGGTGCCCGCACGCTTGCAGGCCGCGATGGCGTTACTGGAGCGACTTTTCGACGACCCGACTCTTGAATTAGGTGCGCATCTTGCGGCAAAAGGTAGCAGCGGCCTTGCGTCGCATGAGACTTTCGGCAAAAAGGCCCACGCTCATTTTGATCTTGCCCCAATCAACAAGATTCACGGTCGTCGTTCGTCGAATCTCGGCGAGTGGGGAGCGCCGTTGCTGGAGATTGTTCGAGCCACCAACTTCGAGACGATGAATTCGAGGGAACGCGAAAACTGTATCCGGTCATTGCAACAGCCATTCGCCGCTCGGCTTCGGGCGATCCTCGAGCAAGAGCCATTGGTGGCGAGGATAAGCGGTCGGAGCGCGGTCGCCGTCGTCAAGGACGTCATCAAGCAAGCGGACGAGAAGGGTAAGGCGGGTGAGGTTGCACAGTACTTGGTTGCCGCCAAACTCGAATTGCGTTTCGGGAGAAAGTTGCCGCTTGCGCCCGCGAACAAGGGTGATCGAAAATCGCGGAACGATCCCAATGCGCGGCTGGGCGATTTTGAGATTGACAACACGGTAATTGAAATTGCGCTGGGATTGCCCGACGAAAAGCATCTGACTCAAGTTTGCGAATCGCTTGAGGATTCCGAAAAGGAGATCTGGTTGATAACTCGGATGGATCGCGTCGGCACTTGGTCAAAAGAGTTGGAGTATACCGAGGGTGTCGACGTGCGCCGCGTTGTGACAACTTCGGTGGAGGCGTTCGTCGGCCAGAATGTTTCGGAATTGGGAGAGTTTACGACAAAGGGAAAGGCGAAGCAGCTTCGGGCGTTATTCGCGCTTTACAACGAGCGTTGGGTGTCGAATCTCGGGACACCGGGGATTCGCGTTGACGTGCGTTAACATGTAATGGCTCGAAATCTAGAGCGTCGACACCAGAGGTGAGGTCGGACTTATCGAATCAGACGATGAATCCTTGCGACAGTAGCCACTCGCGAACATGCCGATTCAGACGGCGCTCGCGGTCTTTGAGTCTCCGTCGAAACTTTCGCATGTTCTCGAAGCTGTAGAACTCTACCGCGGATTCCATGCGGTCCCACGGCGGCAGATCGCTGTCGGGATCGTCGGCTTCCAACCACTCCCACAATGCGGCCTCCGCTTCATCACGATCGAGTTCAACCGAAACGGCGTAGTCAAGATAGACCGTGATCGCGTGGTCGCTCTCGGGGGAGAATCCTCCACTCCATTCGCGATAGTGTTTCTTCAACGCCTTGAGTTCGCGCTTGGTCAAGGTTCGCTCCTTGTGGTTCGCCTTAAAGTACCGAGGCGCGCGAATGCTTCCAAAATCGGTACAGTGCGGGTATGGCCGACGTATTCAGCAAAGCCGAGCGATCGCGCGTGATGGCTTCGGTGAAGGGGAAGGACACGAAGCCGGAGATCATTGTCCGGCGGTTGGTGCATGGGATGGGGTATCGGTATCGGCTATATCGGGGGGAGTTGCCGGGGAGGCCGGATTTGGTGTTTGCGGGGCGGGGGAAGGTGATTTTCGTGCATGGGTGTTTCTGGCATCAGCATGGGTGCCGGCGCGGGGGTAGGCGGCCGGCGGCGAATCGGGCGTATTGGCGGCGCAAGCTGGAGCGGAACGTCGAGCGGGACGCGGCGCATGTGCGGCGGCTGCGGCGGATGGGATGGCGCGTGATGATTGTGTGGGAGTGTCAGACGGCGGCGGGGAAGCGGGCGGGGCTCGCGCGGCGGATTGTCAGGTTCATGGAACGGTGAACCGGCGACGGATTCCGCACAGGCGCGTCGCAAAACGCGCATGGGCGTGACCGAAGCGCGCACGGGGCGGGCAGGCGGGGTCGGAGATGGAAGAGCGGCGGGGTTTTTGAGCGATGGAGCGGGGTCGGGCGGCGGGAAATCGGGCGGGCTGTGCGCACCGGGCGCGCAGTGCCTCGGCGGTGCGCGCGTAAAGCGAGGATGATGCGGGGATATGAACGATGAGGCGGGCACGGGCGGGTTGGCGGGGGCGGGTGCGCCGGTGCGCGGGGGTTTGGGAATGTGAGGAGCGGGCGGGACAATGGGGGGCGGCGGGGCTACACTGGCCCCCGATGAAACGTCAATCACGAAACAAGCGGGCGGGGCGGGCTTCGGATGATCCGTTGCGGGATGCGTCGCGGGGGGTGCGGCTGCATAAGGCGCTGGCGGATGCGGGGGTCGGGTCGCGGCGGGCTTGCGAGGCGATGATCGATGAGCGGCGGGTGACGGTCAACGGGCGCGTCATCGATTTCAAGCCGGTGTTTGTCGATCCCAACGAGGACAAGATCACGATCGACGGCGTGCCGCTGGCGAAACCGCGGCGGGCGTCGCATCTGTATCTGATGATCAACAAGCCGAGCGGCGTCATCTGCACCAACAGCGACGAGCTGGGCCGGCGGCGGATCGTCGATCTGGTGCCGCACGACAAGCGGCTCTTTTGCGTGGGCCGGCTCGACGCCGACTCGACCGGGCTGGTGCTGCTCACCGATGACGGCGATCTGGCCAATCACCTGACCCATCCGCGCTACGAGATCGCCAAGACGTACGAAGTCACGATCAACGGCCTGCTGGAGGCGGATCAGGTGGAGAAACTGCGGCGGGGGATTCATCTGGCGGACCGGACGGGGCAGACGGTCAAGGCGTCGGCGGAGTCGATCGACGTGAAGGCGCGCGATCGTGAACGGACACGGTTGACGATCACGCTGCGCGAAGGCCGCAATCGCGAGATTCGCCGGATGCTTGCGCGGCTCGGTTTCAAGGTGAAGCGGCTCAAGCGGACGGCACTGGGCCCGCTCAATTTGAAGGGGGTCGCCGTCGGCGGATGGCGGGCGTTAACGAATATCGAAGTGAACATGCTCCGCCGCGTCGCAAAGGCGGCGGAGAAGCGGCTGTGAACGACAAGCCGCTTGCGGCTCAGCAATCATTCACGACTGCGCCGTCGCGTTTTCGCCGAGGGTCAGGTCGACCATGAGTTCATCGGCAATTTTTTCGAGGGCGTCGTGGAGTTCAGCGGTGGTGACGGAGGCGGGGATTTCGAGGCGGGCGGTGCATTTGAAAAGGGTTTCGCCGGTCATCGGGGCGCTGAGGCATTGCGTGGCGAGTTCTTCGACGTTGACGCCGCGGGAGGCGAGGGCGGCGGCGATCTGCCGGACGATACCGGGGCGGTCCTGCCCGAGGAGTTCGAGATGCATGGTGCGAGCGTCGGGCGCGGGGGCGACGGCGGCGGGCTGATCGTCGCCGGTGTCGACGCTGACGCGCAGTCCGCCGGCGGCAAGGGCCTTGAGCGCGACGGTGAGCGCGTCGACCTGCGGCGCGGGGACATGGACGCGCAGAATCCCGGTGAATTTCCCGGCCATTCGGGCCATGCGGCTTTCGAGCCAGTTGCCTTCATGTGCGGCGATGGTGCGGGAGAGGGCTTCGACGAGGCCGGGGCGATCGGGGCCGATGAGGGTCAGTACGAGCGTCGTGGGCATGCGGGCCTCCTCGCGTGTGATGATGAGGGCAGTATATCCGCGTATCGTTCAATTCGCCGGGACTCGTGGCGTGCGTCGCGCTAGGATCAGACAAGGTCGCGGCAGGCGACCGGCGCGTGCCGCGTCATCCGTGCAACGCTCAGCTCACGGAGGCCGTCATGCCCACCAATCAGCTCAAGTCGTTTCTCGATCAGCACAACATCAAGTACGTCACGATCAGCCACTCCCCCGCTTACACCGCGCAGCAGGTCGCCGCCCGCGCGCACGTGTGCGGGCGCGAGCTGGCCAAGACGGTCGTCATCAAAGTGGACGGCAGGATGGCGATGGTCGTGCTCCCCGCCCCGATGCGCATCGACTTCGAATTGCTGCGCCAGGCCACCGGCGCGGAGCATCTGGCCCTCGCGGACGAATCGGAATTCGCGGAGCGCTTCCCCAACTGCGAAGTCGGTGCGATGCCCCCGTTCGGCAACCTCTACGGCCTGCCCGTCTATGTCGCGGCCAGTCTGACCGACGACACGGAGATCGTCTTCAACGCCGGTTCGCACACGGAGCTGATCCGCATGTATTACGCGGATTTCGAGCGGCTTGTCGAACCGCGGGTCGTGCACGTCGCCTCGCACGCCGGCGCCTGACGCATCGCCCGCCCGGTTCACTCGCCCATCAGTTCCTTGACGCTCGGCTCGATGGCGTCCGCCCAGATCTGATAGCCCTTGCCGTTGGGGTGCAGCAGGTCGGGCATGATCTCCTTCGAGAGCGTGCCGTCGGCTCCGAGGAACTTGTCGTTGATGTTCAGGTAGTGAATCATCTTCCCGTCATCGAGCTTGGCGATGATGGCGTTGACCGCTTCGTTCTTCTTGCGAAGCCCGTCCTCGTTATTCGCCCCGCGCGGGAAAATCGCCAGCAGCAATATCTTCGTGTTCGGCAGTTTCTCCCGCAGCAGATTCACAATCGCCGTCACACCCTCAGCCGTCTGCTCCGGCGTGTTGTCGCGGGCGTTGTTGGTCCCGATCATGATGACGGCGAGCTTGGGGGAGATGCCTTCGATGTTGCCGTTCTGAAGGCGCCAAAGGACATGTTGCGTGCGGTCGCCGCCGATGCCGAGGTTGACGGCATGCCGCGGCGCGTAGTACTTGGCCCATATTTCGCGCCCGCCGCCTTCCCAGCCGTGCGTGATCGAATCGCCGATCATGAGCATGTCGACGTTGCCCTGCTTGACGCGGGCGTTGAACGACTCGTGCCGGGCCATCCACTTCGCATCGCGCGGCGCCGGCACGATGGCGGAGTTCTTGGCGTCCTCCGCAATGACCGCCGCCGCCATCGATCCGACCAATACCAGAAACGCCATGCGCATCCGCGTCCGATTCAACATGCGATTGCTCCTTGAAGGGGGTCGCATGAGCATACCGGCGGCGCGAACGAGCCGTCAATTCACGCTCCCGGCGCGAACTGGTTGATGCGGTCGATGAGCAGTCGGAGCCGGCCGAATTTGCGGCGGACGAAGTGGAAACTCAGCCGGGGCAACGCCGTCTCCACCGACTCGCCCTCCAGCGCGCCCGTCTGTTCGATGCGGCCCGACGCCACCAGGTCGCCGAATTCCGCGTTGAGCTGCTCCAGGTGCGTAGGATCGAGCGCATGACGCATGCGGATGACGAACTGATCGCCCACATAGCGCGACGAATGATAGTTGCGGTAGAACTCGACGACATGCTGCGCCGCGGCGATCGGGTCGTTGAAAAGATGGTACAGATGCAGGTCTTCGGGGCTGATGAGTTTCCGCGCCAGAAGCGTGTCACGGATGTACACATCCAGATGCGCGAAGTAGTCGCTCTCCGGCGGCTCGACCATGACGACGGGAATGATCGGCGCCTTGCCGGTCTGGATCAGCGTGATGACTTCGAAGGCCTCGTCGAGCGTGCCGAACCCGCCGGGGAAGAGCGCCAGCGCGTCGGCCTGCGAGACGAACATGAGCTTGCGCGTGAAGAAGTAGCGGAAGGTCACCAGCTTGTCATCGCCGGCGATGATGTCGTTGGCGTTGGTTTCAAAGGGCAGACGGATGGAGACGCCGAACGATTTGTCCCGGCCGGCGCCTTCGTGACCGGCCCGCATGATGCCGTCGCCGGCGCCGGTGATGATCATCCATTCGTGCTCGGCCATGGCGCGGGCGAAGCGGCGGCAGGCGTCGTAGTCGTGATGATCGAATGGCGTGCGCGCCGAGCCGAATATCGAAATCTTCCGCTGCCCCGTGTACGGACGGAACACGGTCATGGCGTAACGCAATTCGCGCAGCGAGCGGGAAATGAGCTTCAGTTCGCCGGTGTGGGCCTCGTCGCCGATGAGGCGCAGGGCGGACTGCATGATCTCGCGCACGAGCTGACCGGACATGGCGTCGGGGTCGGCTCCGAAGAGACGGAGGAGTTCATCGAGTTTGTTCAAAACATCAGGATCGCGCGAAGACTGCTTCATGGGGATATTCAATGGGATGGTGAAGGAAACTGCAAGAACGTCAGGGCGTGGTGGGGACGGCGGCGTCGCCGTTGGCCGGGCTCTCCTCGCCGAACACGTCGCGCCACGCCTTGGCCACGCCGCTGAATTGCTCGACCTTCGTTTGCGGGCGGTCGATCGAGCCCGTGATGTGCAGGGTCATGAGCTGATTGCGGAACCCGTCGACGAGTTCGGTGAACGGCCCGAGCTTGAGGCCCTTGGGATTGGAGCTCGTCAGCGACAGGTCCAGCACGCCCGACGGATACTGCATCATGCCCGACCCGGCGAGCCGCATCGTCGGCGAAGCCAGATCGATGCGTTCGAAGACGAATCGCCCGTCGCGCACGTAGTAGCTCACCAGCGCCTGCTGGAACGGATCGTTGACCGGCAGCGCCAGGTGCGACACCTTGAGGATGCCCACCGCCAGCGGCAGGCCGTACAACTCCGCATCGCGCACCATCAGCTCGCCGCGTCCGCGCAGGCGCGTCGCATCGCGCCACGAACCTTCCAGCGACAGCGACGCCGACAAGCGACCCGCCATCGGTTTCGCCGCCGTGCCGTCGGGCGCGGGGGTCGCCGGCTCGGTGACGAGGTCGGCGAGATTGGCTTCAGAGAGCATGAGCTGGAACTGATATCCGCCGCGCGCCATGTTGAACCATCCGCTGCCGCCGAGCTGCCCTTCGCCGCAGGTCGCGCGAAGCTGCGGGATCGCGATCTGCTCCCCGCCGTCCTTGTTGGCCATCGCCAGCGTCAGATCGCCGATGGCCCGGCCGGCGGCGTTGAGCTGCTTGGCGGCAAGCCCGAGGTTGACCGTGGGCCAGCGTGCGTCGTGCGCCGTGTGCGCGTCGATCGCCAGCGAGCCGTCGAAGTGCGTGATGGGCACACCCAATTGCATCGACGCATCCGAAAGCGTCAGCTCGCCGGCCGCTTCGAGACTGTTCCCCTCCGTCGCGCCGGGCTGATAGTGCAGCCGCGACAAATTCAGGTCGTACCGCCCCGCGATCTTGAGCCCGTCGATGACATCCATCACCATCGGCGGCGCCAGCGCCCGGACCGTCGATGTCACCCGATCGCCCTTGAGCCGCAGCTTCAGATCGCTTTCGGTCGTGACCGTATTGATCTTAACGTGTCCGCTAAGGTTGAACTCGCCCGCGTCGAAGTCGCCCTCCAGCGCGTCGATTTCGACAAGCTGGGGCGTCACGATGAGCCGCCCGGTCGTCTTCGTCAGTGCGACGCGCTGATCATGAAAGTCGAAGCTCAGCGATGACGGGCGCAGCTCCAGCCGGTAATCGTTGGGCTTGCCCGCTTCGGTGCGATAGGTCACTTCGCCGTCGAAGCGTCCCGCCGGCTTGATCGTCGCCCAGAAATCGTTGAGCGCCTTGGGGGTTTCGACCACGGGGCTGATCAGGTCAAGCACGGGATCCTCGAACTTCAAGCCGCGCACCGATGCGGTCATGTCCATGCGTGACGCATCGGCGCTGGGCCACTGCGCCGAGCCGCGCAGTTCGACCGTGCCGTCGTCGTGATGCGCGGTCAGGTGATCGATCGTCATGCCGTGCAGCGCGAGCTTGAGCATGCCGTTGATGTCGGAAAGCTTGTACTGTCCGCTGCCGGGCGCGGCGGTGACGTCGGCGACGTCGACCTGCATGTCGATGTCGATCTTGTCCTCATCGTTGCGGAGAATCCGCCCCGCCACGTCGACCTTCCCGCCCAGCCGCATGCGGCGAAGCCATTGGTCCTGCGGCTTGGGAATGGCGGCGAAAAGCAGATCGTCCAGCGGCAATCCCGCCGCCGTCAGACGCATCTTCGGCACGATGCGGTGTCCGTTCGCCTCGCTGCCGCGCTCCACATCACCCACGAGCCCGCCCATGCCCCCGTGCAAGCCCTCCGCGGAAAAGTGATCGAAGGTGATGAGCGTCGGCGTGATGATCAGCCGGCCCTCCCGCACGCGGATCGGATACGGAAAATACTCGAACACGACGTTCGCTTCCGTCATCTCGACGGACATGTCCATCGACATTTTGTGCCGGGGCCCGAATGGGCGGGTGACTTTGACGATGGCGTTTCCGCGCCCGCCCAGATCGTACACCGGCAGCGCGAGGCGCTTGTCGACCTCATCCAGATCGCGCTTCAATTCCGCCGTCTGCTCCGCGTCCGTGTCGCCCAGATCGGCGATCCTGCGGGCGATGCGGTCGCGGGCCTGATCGTCGACGGCGTGCTGGGCGCTGGTGACGAAATGACCTTCGGCGAGCAGGCGCTGATAGGCCGGCTCATTGAAGAACATGTCAAACCCGTCGGAGGATTTGTCGGGCAGGGCGTCGCGCAGCTCGCGGTCAAAAGGAATGTTGACGGCGGTGACGGTCAGGTTGATGGCGGCGTCTGCGGAGGGCGGGCCGATGATGCCGGTGATCGTGGCGTGACCGCCGCCGGGCGTGTCGCCGGTGAGCTGTTTGACCTCGATCTGCTGGGAGTTAAAGGTGATGAGCCCGCGGCAGTGCGTCAATTCGTAGGGGAATTTCTCAAAGTGGCCGTGACTGTCGTACGCCGGGTTGTTCGGATCGAGCAGCGTCAGATCCGCCGGCTTGAGCGTCCCGGCGGGGTAAAGCTCCTGCACGAGTTCTCGCCCGGTGAGAATCTTCGAAAGCCCGTCATAGGCGATCTTCCCGCCGCTCTCGGAGCGCTCGAGCTTGAGTGAGACGCGCATCCAGCCCACCGGCGAGAGCATCTGGAAAATCCGCAGAACCTGCGGCGGCATCGCCACCAGATACACCGGCTTCTCGGGAATACGGAACGGGCGCGTTTCCAGAGCGAGCGTGAACGGCGCGTCCTTCGAGTAGCCGTTAAGCTGCCCGTTGATGCGGTACTGGAGCCCTTCGATCGTGCCGACGAGGTCTTCGACGATGACCTTCTGATTGTCGAAGTGGAACGTGCCGGAGACGTCGGTCATGCGGGCGCGGTAGCCCTCGGTGCCGAGCTGCGGGAGCGTCAGGGCGATGTTCTCAAAATGCACGTCCGCGCGGGGGCCGGTCTTTTCGTCGTAGTCGAAGCTGATATTGGGAATCGGTCCCGACGGCTCGAACATCTCCCACCATTTTCGAATCTGCCGCGGCATGACCGTCTGATGCGGGTTCACGAAGGCCGTGCCCTCAAGCTGAACCGCCACTTCGAGCTTGTCCAGATCGAACCGCCCGCGCAGCGCCGGACTGTCAGCCCTATCGGGCCCTTCCGTCACGACCTGCCCGCTGGCGTCGGCGAGCTTGTAAAGCTCAAAGTGGTAAAGCCCCGCCTGATCGACATCGGGGTTGAGCCGGCCCGCCACATCGAGGCCCCACGACTGATACTTCCCGTTGTAGTACTCGCCGTACGCCACCCGCCCGTCGCGCACATACACGCGCGGCAGCTTGGGCATTTTGCCCGTGGGCTTGGCCTGCTTGAATTTCCGCAGAAGCTCGAAGTTGAACGTGTCCTCGCTGACCTGCGTGAGCGAGAGCGTCGGCTTCATCAGGATCATCTGCTGCGCTTCGAACTTGCCCTGCAAGAGCGCCCACGGATCGATGCGCAAGAGCGTCTGCTCCGCGCTGAAAAGCTCCGCCCCGCGATCGGTCATGCCCGGCACGGTCAGCCGCAGACCGCGCACGTCGATCGTCCCGTCCAAGGAGAAGTCCGCCGAGTCGATGTGGCAGTCCGCCCCGGTCATGGCGGTCAGAAGCTGACCGGCGTACATGGCGATGCGCTGCGGGCGCGACAGCCAGCAGTATCCGCCGACGAAGACGGCGCCGAACGTGACAAGGATGAGCGTCACCCACGTGCGCCACCGCCGCGGTCGCGCGAATCGGCCGTGCAGATGTTTCCGCATCAACAAGCCACGGACCTCCCTGGTCGATGGGGCTGCCTCCCACCACGATCGACAATCTTCATTATTGACCAGCCCAATGAACCAGTCACGAAAAATCCTTCGTTTGAGGCCCATTCGCGGGGTCTCACCGCCGCCATTTCATGTATCGGACGCCTTCGAACCCAACCCGCGACTTTCCCGGACGCGGTGACATTATCGGGCCCGCCCTGTTCGTGCATTACGATGTAAACCCCAATGAATAAGACACTTAATTTCAACCTATGCTACCGCATGGAAAAAATCTGCCTGAAGCGCGGCCGAAACGCCGGCGGGCTTACAACCTATAGGTGAGGCCTTGAAAATGCACACGTCCGGCCAGAACGGCAACATGAACGATGCGGACACGCAACAGCACGCCCTGTTCGTCGAGCGGTACGTGCGCGATCAGAACCGCGTCTACCGATACATCCTCACGCTCGTGCCCAACCGCACCGAGGCGGAGGAGCTTTTTCAGCAGACCTCGCTGACGCTCTGGCAACTGTGGCGCGAGTACGACGCCGCCCGCCCGTTCGTCCCCTGGGCCTGCGCCATCGCGCATAACCACATCCGCAACTTCTTCCGCACCTACAAGGGCGATCGCAACATTCATCTGAGCGACAAGGTGATGGACCAGGTGGCGGCGGTGCGCCTCGCCAGCGAGGACGAACTGGAGGACCGCCGCGCGGCATTGACGCACTGCATCAGCAAACTCGACGAAGCGCAGCGCCGTCTGCTCGAACGGTGCTACGAGGCGAGCGAGCCGATCGCGCACGTGGCGGAGCAGTCGGGGATGAGCGCCAATGCGCTGTACAAGCTGCTGGGCCGCATTCGCCGGGCGCTGCATGAGTGCATCAATCGCACGCTCGACGCCCGGGAGGGTTCGGCATGAGCGCAACATTGTTCGAACTCGCCGATGCGCTCATCGCCGGTGCGATCACGCCCGGGCAGCGGACGGCGCTGGAGTCGATGCTCGAAGCCGACGACGCGGCGAAGAAGCAGTTCGTGCAGTACCTGGACATTCACGCGCAGCTTCATTGGGAGCTGCGCACGGCGGTCGCGCCGGCGGCGGCGCGCCTGTCCAAGCGCCCGGCCCACAACCGGGTCGCCCCCGAATCGTCGCGCCGCTGGTACGCCGCGGCGGCGATCGTGCTGCTGACGATTTCGCTGGGCTTGTATGCATGGCTGACGTCGACGGGCGGGAGCGCCGGACCGGTCGCCAAGCATGAAGCGCCCGCGACGACGGCGCTGATCACGGACATGAGCGGGGCCCAATGGGACGAGGCATCGCAACCGGTGCTGGGCGAGTCGCTGGACGATTCGGTGCGGACGCTCCGCGCGGGAACCGTGCAGCTCATGCTCGCGAGCCGGGCGGTCGTGACGGTCGAAGGCCCGGCCCGATTCCGAATCGACGGCGAGAATCACGCGCATCTGGACTACGGGCGGCTGAGCGCCTGGGTCCCCGAGCCGGCGCGCGGATTCACGCTCGCCGCCCCGGGCTTCGAGGTCATCGACCGCGGGACGGAATTCGGCGTGTGGATCGATCCGGCGTCGCCGGCGACGGGGCAGGTGCACGTTTTCGCCGGTCGCGTCGATGTGCAGTTCGACGCGGCGCACCCGTCGATGAAACTCACCGCCGGTCAGGCCGTGCGGGTCAACGGCGCGGCGGCGGCGATGACGAGCATTGATGTGAACCCCGGCCTGTTCGGGCGACTGGCCACACCGACCACGACGCTGCCGCCGCCGGCGGAGCGGTTGGCGTTCAATCCGCTGAACATGACCGCGCGGCGGGCGATGAATCAGCGGCGGCGCGATCTGGTGATGGCGCTGAGCTTCGACTTTGACAATGACGCCGACGAGGCGGGCGAACACGCGGGGCGGGCGGTCGGCGAGGTGACCTATGCGAGCGATGTCCCGCCGGTCATCGGCGCGGGGCGCTCGCTCAAGCTCGACGGACGGAGCGCGGCCGAGTATGTCACGATCGATCACACGCCCGATCTGGCGGGCGAGGCGATGACGCTTTCGCTGTGGATCAAGAGCGATCCGGCGATGCAGCCCACCGCCCGCAACAACCTCGGCTACGCGCACATCGTCTCGAAGCTCGGCGGAGGCGGCAACGGCAACGCCGGCTGGGCCCTGACGCAGAGCGAAATGACGAGCGGCGTGTACGTCCGCAATGACTCGACGGCGATGTTCAATCAGTGCCTGGTGCGCACGCCCGACGTGCTCGACGATCAATGGCATCATCTGGCGATCGTCTGGCGCACCGATCGCATCGAACTTTATGTGGACGGCCGACGCGCCGCGTCGCAGACGCTCTTGCGCGGCGAAGGCATCGATGGCGGACACGCACTGGTCATCGGCGCACAAAACACCGCGGGCGCTCGCCCCTTCGCCGGCCTGCTCGACGAAGTGACGCTCTTCCGCAGCGCCCTCAATGACAAAGCCATCGCGGAACTGGCCCGGGGCGTCCCCCCCGCGGCGGTCCCGATCGATCACGAGTCGCAAACGGAGCAACGAGATAACCCTTGAAGGAGACGACCATGTTTGTGCCCCAACGTAGCATCGCCATCGCTGTCACGCTCGCACTGGTCCTTTCGCTCGCTTCCCTCGGCCGCGCCTCGACGGTCGGCTACTGGACATTCGATGACAAGGCCCCCGGCAACAACGCCGGCACGCTCGTCTCCGAAGTCAACAGCCCCACCATGGACGCCACGGCGCACGCCAACGGCACCACCGGCGCGCTGCCCGTGCATGACGCCTCCGTACCGCTCGCCTTCGTGCGCGACGGGGTCAACGGCACGATCATCAACGCCGCCGACTCCGCCTCGCTCAAGTTCAACAACCCCGACGCCCCCTTCCCGATCGACGGCGGATTCTCCGGATCGAGCAACGGCGGATACGCCAACGTCGCCGACCCCGGCGGCAATTTCTTCAACATCACCGGCTCGTTCACCGTCGAGGGCTTCGTCCGCATCGAAAGCAACGTCAACTTCGCCACCCTCGTCGGCAAGGCACGCAACGGCAATAACTCAAGCTGGGAAATCGACACCAACAACACCGGCAAGCTCCGCGTCCGCGTCGACTCCAACACCGTCTACCCCGATGCCGGCTCCGGCGACGGCGCGTTCAATCAGAGCATCACCTCCAACTTCAATCTCGAAGATGGACTCTGGCATCACTTCGCCATGACCTACAACGCCTCCACACGCACCGTGACGCTCTTCGGCGACTACACGCAGGTCGGCTCCGCGGTCCTGAGCGATTCGGGCGTCATGCACTTTGACAGCAACAGTCTGTTCTTCGGCGCCAACGCCGGCGGACGCGCGCTGGACGGCTGGCTCGACGAAGTCCGCATTTCCGACACGCTGCTGACGCCCAATCAGTTTCTGACGATCGTCCCCGAGCCGACCAGCTTCGCGATGCTCGGCGTGTCGGGCCTGGCGCTGATGCGCCGCCGCCGCGCGTGATGTGCTGAACCCGAACCTGGAATGAGAAACCCGTACTCGTTTTCTGGAGATTGAAATGTCCAGCCGCATGAACAAACTCGTGTCCGCCGCATTGACCGTGACCTGCCTGACCTTCGCCGCGTCGCTCGCTCCCGCCGCGACGATCGGCTACTGGCAATTCGACGACGGCAGCGCGCCCAATGACGCCAACACGCTCGTCTCGCAGACCAACAGCCCGACCGTCGACGGCACGGGCGTCAGCGAAGGGTCCGGTAAGCCCAAGTTCAACAATGACGTGCCCATTCCCTTCGTGCGCGACGGCATCGGCGGGTCCATCATCAATGCCGCCAACACCACCTCGCTCAAGCTCACCAACGGCAATCTCCCCGCCGTCAATGGCCACAGCGCCAGTGTCGTCCATGTCGCCGACAGCACGCTGATGCGCCCGGCGAGCTTCACCGCCGAGGCCTTCGTCAAAGTCGATCATCACATCGACTTCGCCGGCATCATGGGCAAGGAGCGCAGCGTCGACGGCGGCGACACATGGCAGCTCGACATCGACAACACCGGCAAGCTCCGCGCCCGTTTCGACACGCAGACCGGCTCCGGAGCCGGCAATCCCCCCGGATACAATCAGAGCGTCGTGAGCTCATTCTTCATCGAGGACGGACTCTGGCATCACATCGCGCTGACCTACGATGGCAGCACCCGCGCGTTCAAGATCTACGCCGACTACAACCTGGTCGGCTCGGGCACGACGACGTTCAACCTCATCTACGACGCCGGGTTCTTTGAAGTGGGCCACATCGCAGGACGCGCGTTCGACGGGTGGGTCGATGAAGTGCGGCTCAGCGACACGGTGCTCGCCACCAACCAGTTCCTGACCGTCATTCCCGAACCGTCGAGCGCGGCGCTGATGGGCCTTATGGGTCTGGCGCTCGTGCGCCGCAAGCGATGACACAGACGAAAACTCAGGGATGGCCCTCCCTGAGCTTTCCCGGAAACGCCCCATGCGCAGACATGCCTTCACATTGATCGAACTGCTCGTCGTCGTGACGATCATCGCGCTGCTGATCGCCATTCTGCTGCCTTCGCTCAACAAGGCGCGGGCGACGTCGCGCATGATCGTCTGCGCCGCCAACCTCAAACAGTTCGGCATCGCCGCCAACATCTACGCCGCGGAGAACCGCGACTGGCTCCTGCCCCAGTCGTCGCCGTCGAGCACCGGCTCGCCGGGCAACCGCTACGAGTGGTATCACAATCCCGCGTTCGTGAAGATCATGGGCATGGCCCCCGCGTCGCAGGGATACTACTACAACGCGCCGCGCGGGCTCATCTGTCCCGACGCCCGGTGGGTCCTCGATCACCCCGCCGGCGTCAGCGAGAAGACCAACAAGTACGCCCTCCCCGGCGCGCTGGACCCCAACGGGTATTACCGGCTGGACCTGAGCTACGGGATGAGTCCGGTCGGCATCGCCGGTTGGTGGGACGCGTACGGCGTGGAGCAGTCGTCAAAAGTCGTCCGCGGTCTGAAGCGCGTCGAGATCAAACGCCCCGGCGACATCATCTACATGATGGACTCCAACTGGTCCGACCCGACACTCGGCGGACGCTACAACTACCGCCTCAATCCCGACACCGATTTCATCACGCCCGCCAACAACTGGGCCATCGCCTGGCGCCACTTCTACAACGACAAAGACCACGGCCTGTGCAACACGCTCTTTTACGACGCCCACGCTGAAGCCCTGACCGCCGGGCTGGGCTCCGAACAGATGAACGACAACTGGCGCTGGAACCCATGATCTTCCAGGGCGGGGGACTTCAGTCCCCCCGCCTCCTTCGATCAATGCGCCCGGAACCTTTCGCGCTGATACTCATCGAGCAGCGCCATCGCCTCGCGACGCAGCGCGTCCGGCAACGGTTCGTGCGCTCGCACCATTTGCAGATACCGCCCCACCGTCATGCCCGGCGGGCGGATCACCCCATGTCGCGCCAGCTTCCTCTCCGCCTGCGCGAGCTGCGCCCGGAGTCGCACCACATGCGGCGGAATCGGCGCGCCCCGGCCTCGCCCCATCGCCGTCCGCAAATCCTCACGGAACACCCACGCCACGCCCGCCGCGATCATCATCAGCCACGCCCAGATCGGCACGCGCTGCGGCAGCGCCACGAGCCAGTCCCAGATCGCCAGCATCAGCGCCTTGAATCCGCCATGCAGCATGAGCTGCATGATCCGGTCCCACTCGACGCCGACCCATTCACTGAGCCGCGCCGACGTATCGAGCGGCTTCGTCGCCGGCCGGGCCGACGGCGGCGTCGTCTCCACCACCGTCCATCCCGCCTGTGGTCCCAGATACGCCTCCACCCACGCATGCGCATCCTTCCGACGCGCCAGCCAGATGCCTTCAAGCCCCTCCTCGTCGGCGACGAAACCCGTGACATATCGAGCCGGGATGCCCATCGCGCGCAGCAGCAGCGTCGACGCCGTGGCGAAATATTCGCAGTGCCCCTTGTGCTCATCCTCCAGAAACTCGAGCACCGGATCCTTGTCGAGATTCGTCCGCTTCATGCCGCGCTGATAGGTGAAGTTCTGCTTGAAATACGCGGCGAGGTCCGCGGCGTTCTGAGCGGGCGAACGATCCGTGTGCATGATCTGATGCGCGATCTTCACCAGGTCGTCTTCGATGTTCGACGGCAGATGCAGGTCCGCATCGGTCGGCCCGGGCATCATGGCCGTCTGACCGAAGTAACAGTACCCGCCGGTGCTCGATCCGCGCGTCGGGCGGATCGTGTACGCCGACCCGTAGCGCGCCCGGTCGGCGAAGCTCGCCACCTTGTGCACGCCCAGCGGCAAAAAGAACGTGTCGGAGAACTGGCGATCCGGGTACACCGTCGCTTCGTAGTCCTCCGAATCGGCGGAGAGCGTGTTGAAAATGCGCCGGCCCAGATACGTGCCGCTGGGGAAGAGCGGTTGGCGCTCGTCGATGATGCGCCATGCCCCGTCGTAATACCGATCGTACACCGCCCCGCGCAGGTACGGATCGGGCTTGTGCTCGGCGAAGACGCGCACCATGATCTCCTGCTCCGTCGGATCGTTGGCCGCGCCCCAGATGCCCGAGATCGTGTTCAGGTCCGTCTTGCGATCAAAGCCCACCGATCCGCGCGACCCGCCGCGCAGAAGCTGCTGCACCGCCCATTCGTTTAAGCGCGGAATCTGATCGACGACGTAGAACTGCACGGACAACACCATCGTCGCGAGGATGCCCAGCGCCAGCCCGAGCCGCCCCAGCGGCGCGCGCCGCCAGTCCGACCAGTGCCGCATGAAAAGCTCTTCACGCAGGTGCCAGAGCAGAAGCGGAATGAACATCGCCAAAAGCGGCAGGTACCACACGTTCCGCGCCGCCGTCCCCGCCATGCCCATCCCCATCACCGCGCACGCCAGCGCGTAGTCCCGGCTCCCCCCGTGCCGGATCGACAGAACGTGATGCGCCGCCAGCGCCATCATGTACAGCCCGACCATGTACAGAAAAGTCACCGGCACATAGCTGTTGCTCTCCTCCGCCGATCCGTACGAGCGGTACCACAGGCCGAAGGGAATGAGCATGACGAACGCCAGCAGGGATCGCGGGCGCGGCATGGTCGGCCGGCCGAACACGAGGTTCGCGCCGATGAGGGCGGCGATGATCAATGGCGCGACGGTCAGATGCCCGCTGGACCCCAGCGCGAGCGTGGCGAGGATGCACAGCAGGCCGATGACCCAGGGACTGCGCGGCTCGGTTTTCATCAGAGCACCTCCACGCCGCGCTGCACGTCGAGAATGGACAAGCACGTGCAGCCCGCCGCCGTCGCCGCCTTCGTCTGCGCCTTGTCATCGCTGATGAGGATCGTGCGCGTCTGCACGCCGGCGTCGTGAATCTGCTCGATGAACTTGGCGCGCTTTTCGTCCCATGAAAGCAGCAGCAGGATGACGGTCGACGTGGACCGAAGCTCTTCGCTGAACGCCGGGCCGATCACTTCGATCGGGTCCTCGTCGCATCGCTCGATGCACGCGAGGATGTCGAGGATGTTGTCGAGGTACGCCAGCGATCGCCCGGCCTGAAACTGGAAAAGCTGAGGCCCCGCCGCGAAAAGGTCGATGACGTACTCCTGCCGCGCGAGGTAGTCGGCGACGGCGGCGGCCATCGACAGATTCGACTCCAGCGCCGCCGTGCTCCATCGCCGCGGCGGGCGCGTGTCGACGAGCATCGCCATGCGCGTCAGGAACTCCTGCTCGAACTGCTTGACGACCGGCATGCCCACGCGGGCCCAGCTCCGCTGATGCAGATCGCGGATGCGGTCGCCCGTCTGATACTCGCGCGTGCCGACGAACTCCATCGACTCGCCCACGCGGCTCGCCAGCGCCAGCCCGCCCGGCTGATAGCGCAGGCCGGCGGGAATCGAAAACTGACTGAGCCGCGTAAACGACGGATACACGATGAGCCGATGCGGCTGAGCGAAAAAGCGCTTGGACTGCGTGAGGCCGAACGGAAACGCCGCAAGCCCCGTCGGCCCGTTGAGCAGGTAGCTGCCCCGCCGATCGACGCGCACGGCGTACTGAAAGTCATGCCCCGCGCCCGGCTCGATGCGATCGACGTACTGCGGATCGTCCTCGACCTCGACCCGCATGGGCAGACGAAACTCGTATGCCCCGACATCGAACATCGGCCGGCGCGTCGGATTCGTCACGCGAATCGTCATCGTCACCGACGACCCCGCCACGCAGCGCTCGGGCATGAGACGCTTGCAGTCCATCCGCACCCGCGTGAGCATCGAGAGGATCATCGACAGCGCGAGCAGCGAGAAGAAGAAGCTGAACGCGTACGCGCCGACCATCTTGCCGGGGAACGAGCCGGCGATGCCCGTGGCGACCGCGCCGATGAGCACGTAACGGCCGGGTCGCGTGAAGCGCTCGCGCCACATGTGCGACGTGAGCGACAGCATCCGGTGCCGCGCCCAATCCGGCGGCCGCGTCAGCTCCCGCCACGCCTGCTTGAATCCTTCGCGTGTCACGAACATGGTCACTCTCGTCACCCCTCCCTTGAGGGAGGGGCCGGGGGAGGGTGAGACGTATCAGTCAATTCATGTTCCGCATCCATGCGGTCGCATCACGCCTGATACGATCCACCCTCACCCAACCCTCTCCCTCAAGGGAGAGGGCGATTAGGTCGGCACGCGCGTTTTTTCGATCACTTCGGCGATGACGGCCTTCTTGTCCGCCCCGCCGTAACGCGCCTTGGTTTCGAGCATCATGCGATGCGCCAGCACCGGGCCGGCCGTCTGCTGCACATCGTCGGGCACGACATGGTCGCGCCCCGCCATCAGCGCCGTCGCCTGCGCCATGCGGAAAAGCCCCAGCGCCCCGCGCGGGCTCGCGCCCATCTGCACCTGCGGATGGCCCCGCGTCGCGCGAACCAGTTCGACGATGTACCGGCCGATTTCCTGGGCCACATGCACCTGCCGCACCTTCGCCTGCAACCGCTCGACCGCCTGGCACTCCACGACCGGCGTCAGCGCGTTGAGCGGGTGCTCACGCTGCTGATCGAAAAGAATCATCCGCTCCGTGTCCGCGTCGGCGTAGTCCAGGTCCATGTGCACGAGGAACCGATCGAGCTGCGCTTCGGGCAGCGGGTACGTGCCGTGAAACTCAATGGGGTTCTGCGTGGCGATGACCATGAACGGCGTCGGCAGCGCATGTCGCACGCCTTCGATCGTCGCCTGGTTCTCGCCCATCGCCTCCAAGAGACTCGACTGCGTGCGCGGCGAAGCGCGGTTGATCTCGTCGGCGAGCAGAATGTTCGTGAAAATCGGGCCTTTGTGGAAGGCGAACGAACCCTCGGTGCTGTTGTAGACCGACCCGCCGAGCACATCGGTCGGCAAAAGGTCCGGCGTGAACTGCACCCGGCGGAACATCGCATCCAGACTCAGCGCCAGCGCCTTGGCGAGCGTCGTCTTGCCCAGCCCCGGCAGGTCTTCGATGAGCACGTGCCCCTGTGCCAGCAAGGCCGCGAGCAGCAGATCAATGCGGTCGTCCTTGCCGCGGATCACCGAGCGGAGATTCGCCCGGACACGCTCAACGATCGCACCGGGATTGAGGGAGGACTCGCTCGAGCCGGCGGAAGCGACCGTAGACGGAATCGGGCCGTGGTTCATAATCGCATTTTATACGAGACGGCCCGCCGATGCGTTCGTGAGGTTGCAAAAGAATGATCCGTCCGAGCCATCACCTATTCCGCCAACGAACGGACACGCACACGGACCTGTTGCTCCGCTCGTTCGGCCACGACAATGAACGGCTCGATCAACTCCACGGATAACCCGATCAAGGTGTTCCACGTCGCGATCGTGAAGGCCGGGCTCAGATGGCCCGGCCGCAGATAGACGATCCCGGTAAATGGAATGCGACCGGCAATCGCCATCGTTCCGAAGTCGCTGTCATGTGTGAGCACCACCCGCCGCTCGGTATGGGCGCGTTCAAGAACAGATTGGTCGTCCGCACCCGCCAAACCGATTTCGGTCACGCTGACGATGTCGTATCCCGATGTGCGAAGCTGCGCGACAAGCGCTCGCGGGATATTTTCATCCGCGACGAGCCCGAACGCTTCGAGTCTCAACGATCGATCTCCGCGGTGATGTTCACTTCGTTGCGCAGGAATCGGGCGGCGTACTGCATCGCCTGTTGCACGGCGGCGCGGTCGAGTTGCGGGTATTGGCGCAGGAGGTCGTCGATGGTCGCGCCGGTGGCGAGCAGTTCGACGATCATCTCGACGCTGAGGCGCGTGCCTTGAATGCACGGTTTGCCGCCGAGGATGGCCGGGTTGGAGATGATGCGGTCGTACATGGGCGTCACGGAAGTATAGGCCGCGGAACCGGGGAACGGATCACCCCAGCCGCCCGTTGGCCTTGAGGTGCTCCAGCACGTGATAGACCGTTTCGACCTGATCCGCCGCGGCGATCTGGGCGGCGAGTTTGGCGGCATCGGCATTGGCGCCCGGTTTGGCGGCGAGAATCTTGCGCTGCAGATCGAGCACGGCGGCGGCGGCCTTCTTGCCCGCTTCGACGCCCGGCTGATGGTACGCATTGATGTTCACCAGCGAGGCGTAGAACCCGACGGCGCGCTCAAAGAGCGCGATCAGCGTGCCGACGGTTTTGGCGTCGACGTGATTGACCGTGATCGTGATCGACTGGCGGCCGTTCTCGTAGAGGGCGGAGCGCGTGCCGAGGTAGAGCCCGTCGAGGTAGTCGCCGCTGGTGACCTGCGGCTCGACTTCGAGCTTCGTGGGCATGTCGCCGGCGGCGCCGTCTTCGAGCACGCGGATGAACACGGCGAAGAAGTTGTTCACGCCTTCGCGAAGCTGCTGCACGTACGCATGCTGATCCGTCGAGCCCTTGTTGCCGTACACCGCGATGCCCTGCTCGACTTTCTTGCCCGAAAGGTCATCGGCCTTGCCCAGCGATTCCATCACAAGCTGCTGCAAGTAGCGGCTAAACAGCAGGAGGCGATCCTTATAAGGCAGGACGACCATGTCCTTCTCGCCGCGCCCGTTCGTGGCGTGGTGCCACATCAGCGCCATCAGAGCGGCGGGGTTCTTGGCCGTGTCGGGCTGGCGCGTGACCGCATCGCAGGCGGCGGCGCCGGCGAGCATGGCGTCGATGTCGATACCCTGAAGCGCCGCCGGCAGAAGTCCGACCGCCGCCAGTTCACTCGTGCGTCCGCCGACCCAGTCCCACATGGGCAGCCGCAGCAGCCAGCCCTCCGACGCGGCGACCTTGTCAAGCTTCGAGCCCTCGCCGGTGACGGCGACGGCGTGTTTGGCGAAGTCGACGCCCGCCGCTTTGTAGGCCGCCTGCGCGACGAGCATGCCGTTGCGCGTTTCGGGGGTTCCGCCGGATTTACTGACGACGACGGCGAGCGTCTTGTCGAGCTTGCCCTTGAGCACGCGCAGCACGCGCGCCATGCCGTCCGGGTCGGTGTTGTCGAAGAAGTGCACCTTCATCTTGTCCGTCGACGGATCGCCCAGTGCGTCCGCGACGAACTGCGGGCCCAGCGCGCTGCCGCCGATGCCGATGACCAGCACCTCGCTGAACTTCCCGCCGGCGTGAATCTCGGCGGCGAACTTCTTGATCCGCGCCAGCGTGCCGGTGATCTCCTTCGTCAGCGCCGCATCGGGCGCCAGCTTCGCATCGCGCAGCCAGTAGTGCCCCACCATGCGCTGCTCATCGGGATTGGCGATCGCCCCGCCTTCAAGCTGATCCATCTGCGCGTAGGCGTGATCGAGCTTGGGCTCCATCTTCTTGAAAAAGTCATCCGCGAAGGTCATGCGGCTGATGTCGAGACTGAGCCCGATCGACGGGCAGACGCACAGATGTTTCTTGTAACGCTCGAAGAGGGAGTTGCTCATGATTCTTCCGATCCGCAAAGGTTCAGTGACGCCGCCGACACACTGACAAGGTATACTCGCGCCGATGTTCGATCAACGCACCGTGATGTTTATTGTGTTCGTGCTGTTCAGCATGGCGTGTTTCGCGATGGGGTATGCGGCCCGCAAGCGCGGGTGGGCCCCCGAACGGTGGAGCCGGCCGATCCATCTGCACACGGTGATCTGGCTCTGGTCGCCGGTGACGCTATTTGCCTTCTGGGGCCTGAAAAACGACGCCGCCCGCGATGTGACGACGCTGATGATCTGCGAGCCGATCCTCATGATCGCCGCCGCGCTCGTCATGCTTTTGCTCGTCATCCTCGCCCGCTGCCCCCGCAAAACGCGCGGCGTCATGATCATCGCCTCCGTCATCTCCAACCACGGGTTCACCCTCGGCGCCTACCTCTGCTATGCCCTGCTCGAGCCGCATGACGATGCGCTGCGCTACGGCATCGCGTTCGTCACGAGCATGCAGATGTTCATGGTGCTCCTGTTCTACCCCGTCGCCGCCCACTACGGGTCCGACGGCAAGATGCACGTCGGCCGACTGATGCTCGAAAGCTTCATCACGCCCCGCGCCACGCCGCTGTATATGGCCCTCGTCGGCCTCGCCCTCAAGTTCTCCGGCATCCCCGTCCCGACGCAGATCGCGCAATGGCACGTCATGGACATCCTCTTCTTCGCCGGGGCCGCCGGGTCGCACATCGGCATCGGCCTGCGCTTCCGCTTCGGCGACACGGCGCACACGCTGCACCTGCACGGCCTGCTCGCGCTCGTCCAGTTCGTCGCCCACCCCGTCCTCACCGCCGCGCTCCTCGCCGCCATGACCGCCGCCGGCCACCCGCCCAGCCGACTCGTCCACGATGTCATGATCATCGAGGCCTTCGTCCCGACCGGCCTCAACACCGTCATCATCGCCAACCTCTTCCACCTCGAACCCCGACTCGCCAGCGGCCTGTGGCTCTGGAACATGGTCCTGTTCTGCGTCATCATCGTGCCGGGGTTGCTGTGGGTCTGGGGGTGAGGGGATCGGGGGTTGGCGTTAGCGGCCGCCCCGAAGGGGCGCCCGCATCCTCGCGAAAACTTCGCGCATGAAAAAGGCGGTGACCTTGCGGTCACCGCCTTTGGATCAGCGATCGGAAGAACTCGATCGTTTAGCGGAGCAACTGGAGCACGCTCTGGGGCGTGGAGTTGGCAAGCTGCAGGACGTTCGTCGCAGCGGAGACGAGGATCTGCGAACGGGTGAGCTGCGCCGTTTCGGAGGCGAAGTCCGTGTCGCGGATCTGGCTTTCTGCGGCGGCGTTGTTTTCCAAGGCCACGCCGAGGGAGCGGATGGTCGCACCGACGGTGTTGGTCTGGAAGGACCCGAGGCGGCCGCGGAGTTTGGCGACCTGGGAGATGGCGTCGTTGACGATGCGCTGTCCCTTGTCCACGTCGCCGGTGACGACGTTGGCGGCACCGCCGGAGGCGATGTCGGACAGGTGGCCGTTCTTGGCGGAGCCGAGGCGGCCGGTCGTCACGGCTTCGATGCCGATGGAGGTCTTACCGGCCAGGTCCAGGGTCGGCGAGAGCTGGAAGTTCGCGCCGCCGCCGGTGATGGTGAACGAGGAGCTGCCGCCGTCGGTGTTGAAGGCGGAAGCGAGACTCACCGTCAGGGCCAGGGAGCCGGTGGAGATCGTGGCGGTCAGACCATCGACCTGCGCCGAGGCGCCGTTGATGGTGACGACGGCGTCGCGGCCGGTGTCCTTGGCGGTCGAGGACCCGCCGGTGGCGGTCGCCGTGTTGATGGCGTTGTCGTAGGCGGAGTTGCCGGCGACCTTGGTGACCGAGGCGAACTGCGACGAGCCGAACTCCGTCGAGGAGAACTGCACATACGCGCCGCTGGTGGTGCTGATCGACGCGCTGACGCCGGTGACTTCCTTAAAGGAGTTGACGGCGGCGACGATCTGGGCGCCGGTGGTGCCGGAGGCGAAGGTGAACTGCTGCAGGCCCTTGTTGCCGGCGACTTCGATCGTCAGACTCGTGCCCGAGAGCACGTTGCCCGTGCCGGCGGACAGGAAGGCCTGGCCGGTCTGGGCGCTGGTCACCACGTTGGCCGTCACGGTCAGCGTCCCGCCGTTGGGGATCTTCGCCGAGTCGATCTTGACGTCGGTGAGCTGCGAGCCGTTGATGCCCGTGGTGGTGTAGTCGAAGTTGCCGTTGAGGAGCTTGGTCCCCTGGAAGCTCGTCGACGACGCGATGCGGTCGATCGTCTGGAGGATCGAGTCGATCTGAAGCTGGTTGGCGTTCTTTTCATCGAGACTCAGGCCCGCGTCGTTGGCGGACTGGCCGATGAGCGACTGAAGGTTGGTCAAGAGACCCGACACTTCGGTCAGGCCGCCTTCAGCGATGTTGACCACCTGATCGGCGCGCTCCGCGTTGCCGATGGCGGCCGTGATGGACGCGCCTTCGGACCGCAGCGATTCGCTGGCGATCAGGCCGGCCGGGTCGTCCTTGCCGCGGTTGATCCGCAGACCGGTGCTGAGCCGCTCAAGACTCGTGTTGAGCGACTCATTCTGCTGGCGCAGAACGCGCTGGGCCAGCAAAGACGTGACGTTGGTGTTGATGCGACTCATGAGGTGTCCTCCATGAACCCTAAAAGTGACCTGTTCCGTGGCTCGTGTTGAGCGTCGGCCCAACGCGGGCCTACAATCCGTTGTTCAGTGTGTAGCGGTCCAGTCCTCGTGTTTGTTCAGGTCTCTACGACCCTCACAGAAAGCACGCTCAGCATGTCCTATCGGTTGCTCTCATTCGGCAGTTAACTCGCCGATCAATCACCCGAAAAAAAGTTTTCACTTATCGGACAACTCCGGCATCATCCCCGCCGGACCCGCAGTTCTTGCGCCTTTTCATCGCTTCATACGCATTTTTCGCTATGCCCTTCAACCTTCGGCTCAAACCAACCCCGACATAAGTGACTTTCCCTATCAACACCCAACGTCCGAAAACATCACGCAAATTCCACCGCCACCCCCAAATCCCCCAAAAATTCGCCCGCACAAAAACCCCGCACGCGCAAAATCCCCTTCGTGTTTCGTGTTTCCCCATAGGCCGTTCCGGTCGCCAAACCAGTACACCCGCACGCACACAGTTTTCACCCCGCTCATCGCGCCCGTCCGCATCGCCCGCCCCGCATCATGATGAAGTACAGACGCCCCGCGGACTTGCGACGCGGCAATCCCTCGCCGCCCGATCATCGAAAATCATGGCACACCGTTTGCATTCCACCCCATGCGACTTAGCGCCTTCAGCGCGATCGCATCGCGCCGGCGTTCTGTCCGACGCGCGGCTGTGCGGCCGCGCGGACGTGCTCGTCATCCCGTCGGTCCACCCCGGCCGGAAAACCCCCGCGCCGATTTTGGAGTGCATTGCCGTGCGCCATTCATTCGTCAAACTGCTTCTCGCCGCCGTCCTCCTCGCCGCCGCCCGAAACCCCGCCCACGCCGAAACGATCTACGGCTTCAACTCCGACAACCTCTTTTTCAAATACGACACTGTCACCGGACAGCGCGTCGATATCGGGACCTTCTCCGGCATCGCCCCCAACCAGACCATCGCCGCCATCGACTATCGCCCCAATACCGGTCAGGTCTATGTGGCGGGCGTTACGACGAATCCTTCAGTTCGACGCGCGCAGTTGTACACCGTCGACCTGTCCAACGCCGTCCTGACGCCCGGCGCCGGCGACATTGACATAGAGGTGAACGTCTCTATCCCCAATGACCCTTATCCTTCGTTGGTCTCGATGGACTTCGACCCCTCGGTCGACAAGGTGCGCTTCGCCGTCGCGGATGTGTTTTCAAGTTTAACTCCTTCGCTGGTCAACCCCGACACCGGCTTACGGGAGGTAGGGCACGGAGATAACGATACATTGGCTTATGACGCTGTTAATCCAGCTTTTCCCTATCCCGCGCTGACCGCGATCGCTTACTCGAACAACGGCCCGCTGACCAATCCACCTCCCATCTCAACGTGGTACGGCTACGATGGCACCACCGATTCACTCGCCCAAATCGACGTGGCCTTCATCAACAGCACATTTGACGAGTACACCGTGTCAAGTCTGACCCCCGTCACGCTCAACGGCATCGGCGTCTCGTCGAGCGTCTACGCCGGCATGGACATCAGCGGCGCGACCGGCATCGCCTATCTCGTCCTGCAGGATGATCAGACACTCACCAGCACCCTCTACAAAGTCGGCCTGACCGGCCCGACCGCCGGCGTGCTCACCCCTCTGTACGATTTCATCCCCGGCGAAAACATCGTCGAATTCACCGTCGTCCCCGACACCATCCCCGAACCCACCACCGCCGGCCTGCTCGCGCTCGGCGCGCTCACGCTGTCGATGCGCCGCCGTTCGTCTGCCCCCCGCCCTTGAGGGCGGGGCTGGGGGCGGGTGAAGCGCATCAGTCTGATCTGCGCTCGCATCGATGCGGATACAGGTCTGGCCTGATGCGATCCACCCCCACCCAACCCTCCCCCTCCGAGGGGAGGGCTTTGCCGCCCCCCGCCCTTGAGGGCGGGGCTGGGGGCGGGTGAAGCGCATCAGTCCGATCTACGCTCGCATCGATGCGGATACAGGTCTGGCCTGATGCGATCCACCCCCACCCAACCCTCCCCCTCATCGGGGGAGGGCTTCCAATCCCCCCCGTTTAGCGACGCCGCTTGCGGCGTGCGTTCATAGTGTGCGTGTGAGAAGGCGGAGTTTAACGAGCCGCGACCGTCAGGGAGCGGTCACGGCGCCGCTCATTGTGACCTGTTTCGACCGCTCCCTGACGGTCGCGGCTCGTTGAGAAAGCGATTTGATTCGTAAAACCGCTCTACCTTCGCGCTACTTCGCTGACAAATCCCCAAGCTTCACAAGCTGCTTGCGTTCGATCAACTTCGGACCGAGCCGCGCGTAGGGTACTTCCTGCACGGCCACATCATGGCGCACCGCGTCCGCCGCGGCCAGGCCGGCGCTTTCGCTCAAGATCATGAACACCGGCTCCATGCGGATCGAGGCAAACCCCATGTGCGAGGCCGACACGCAGAACGTCGAGAGCAGATTGTCGCATTCGTCGCGCTTGGGCGTGATCGCGCGGTAGGGAATCTCGTAGGGCCGATGCCCCGGTGTGAAATCGTTGGGGTTGCCTTCGTTGCGGACGACGCCGTGGTCAACGATGCGCTGCACCAGATGACTGTCCGCCCCGTACGAGCCGAGACCGATGGAATCCTCCTTCGTGCGGTTCGTCTCCAGATCGTGACTGGTCATCACATACGCCCCGACCATCCGCCTTGCCTCGCGCACATAAAGCTGCGGCGTCCAATGTCCGTTCTTCGTGAACTCGTCCCTGGGATAGCCCCACTCAAGCATCTCGCGGCGCACCGACTCGGGCACGCGCGGGTCGTGACCGAGGAAGTAGAGCAAGCCCTGCGTGTAGTCCATGTGAAGCTGCAGGATGGATCGGCGCGTCGCTTCGTCACCGTCGGGATAATCCCAACTGAATCCGATGAGGTCCGTCGAGAACGGCCCGCCGTCGTTGATGTCGGTCTTGCGGTTGGGCATCGGGGAGAATCTTCCGAGCAGTCCGCGCTGAAGTTTGAGCCCGGGCTTGGCGGCGATGTAGCGGGCGAGCAGGTCGTAGCGGCTCGCGTCGTAGCCCGCCGGTTTCTCGATGGGGATGCGATTTTCCGGCACGTCCGTCAGACAGATGCGATAGTTGTACGCCTGCACCTTCTTGTCGCCCGCCCCGTCCTCGCCGCGGGGCACGTCCTGCACGCCGAACATCAATGACCCGTCCGGCTCGTGCGGGTCAATGTCCGCATCCCATTGTTTGCGCGTCGACCACTTCCGCGCGACGACGCCGGCATACTTCTCGCCGTACTCCGCAGACGACTCGCGCCCGACGCGATACGAGACGCCCGCCTTGGCGAGCAGGTCGCCTTCGTAGGTCGCATCAATGAAGACGCGGCCGGTAAATGTCTCGCCGTTCTCGCATCGGAGAGCGACGATGCGGTGGTCCCGCTTCTCGACGCTCGCGAGCCGGTGACCGGTCCGCACGGTGACACCTGCTTCCTTCATCATCTCGTTCAGCACGGTTGACGCGGCCGACGGTTCATGGAACCACCACTTGCCGTCGTTGACCGCATGACCGACGCGTTTGAGATAGTCCTCGCGCGTCTCGAATTTCCATGCGGCGGGATCGTCGTAGTGGGCCTTCATCCGCCGGTAGAACTCCGCCGCCATCCCGCCGATGCTTTGCCACGTTCCGAAATCCGTCCAGCCGAGACCGCCGCTCACCATGCCCCCGACATGCTCGGTCGGCTCCAGCACGATGACCGACACGCCGCCCTCGCGCGCGATCGACACGGCGCTGACGACGCCCCCCGCCGTCCCGCCGTAGATGACGACGTCGTAGTGCTTCGGCTCCGCATGAACCGCCGCGCTGATCAAAAGCGATGCGGCGACCAGCGCGAACAGGCGAGGGACTTTGTTCTGGACCATGTGGCGATGCATCAGGCGCCTCCGTTCCCTGTTCATAAGGGACGCAGGTGCGGCGCGTCAAGCGATGCGGAAGTGTCAATCGGTCCTGAGCGATTGCGTCAAAACGCGCACGGGTGTTGCGCCAATCGCGCACGGGCGCGTCGACAGAGGCGCGCGTGTGCGCAAGCGTTGATGTAAGTCCGGCAAAAGCGTCGCACCGGCATGACGCGATGGGATCGGCGGTGCGCACGGGCGCGCCCGTGCGCGCGGAGATACGGTTGAAAAGTGCGAAATCCGTCGATGGCGCGGCAAAAACGACCGGACGGCGGCGCGGGGGAAATCGCCGGGCGCGTTCCGCGCCGGTGCGCGGCCTGGGTGAGCGCGTAAAAAAACCGGGCTGATCCTCAGCCCGGTTTTCTATCGATGGGGGAACCCGATGTCGGGGGCGTTTAGCCGCCGCGGAGCAGGGCCAGGACGTTCTGGCTGGTGCTGTTGGCCTGCGCCAGAACGCTGGTGCCGACGCTGGTGAGGACCTGAGCGCGCGTCAGCTTGGAGGTTTCCTCGGCGAAGTCGGCATCACGGATGCGCGACTCGGCGCTGGAGAGGTTCTCCAGGGAGGTCTGGAGACTGTTGACGTTGGTGTTGAGGGTGTTCTTCTCGAAGGAGCCGAGGCGGCCTCGGAAGACGGCGACCTGGGTGATGGCGGCTTCGATGATGGCGCCGGCGTCGGCGGTCTTGCCGGCGACGAGCGAGTTGGCGCCGCCGCTGACGATGGAGTTGAGGAACCCGACGACGGAGTTGCCGAGCCGGCTGGCGTTGACGGACTGGATGCCGAAGCTGATCTGCTGGCTGGTTTCGACGCTGGGCCCGAGCTGGAAGGTGGCCCCGCCGCCGGTGACGGCGAAGGTCTTGGTGCCGGCGGCGCCGGTCTTCTGAGCGAAGGCGTCGGTGAGCTGGAGTTCGAGCTTGAGGGCGGCGGTGTTGACGCGGACCTTGGTGCCGTCGCCGATGGCGAGGGTTCCGTTGACGAGGGCGAGCACGTCGGCGCCGGTGTCGCGGACGGTCGAGACGGCGCCGGCCCCGATCTTGTCGAAGGTCTGGAGGAACGAACCGCCGGTGCCGGGCACCTTGTTGACGGACACGAACTGCGAGGTGCCGAAGTCGGAGGACTCGAAGACGAGGGCGGAGAGTCCGGCGGCGGCGCCGCTGACGACGCGGGCGGTGACGCCGGTCGAATCGCTGGAGCGATTGATGGCGAAGGCGATGGCGGAGAGGCGGCTGCCGGAGGCGAGCTGGATGACGTCCGTGCCTTTATAGCCGGCGATTTCGAGGGTCACGGCCGAAGGGATCGTGACGGAGCCGGTCGAGAGGAACAGGCCGGCCTTCTGAGCGCTGGCGAGGACCTGTGTCGAGATGGGCAGACTCGAGTTGGTGCCGAAGTTGGCGGAGAAGATGTTGACATCGCTGATGGCGCTGGTGGCGACGCCGCTGGTGATGTAGTCCAGCGAGCCGTTGAGCAGTTTCAGACCGGCGAAGCTGGTCGTGTTGGCGATGCGTGTGATGGAGTCGACGGCGGAGTCGACCTGAAGCTGGTTGGCTTCGATCTCCTCCTTGCTCAAGGCGGAGTTGTTAGCCGCCTCGACCGTCAAGGCCTTGATCGAAGTGAGCAGCGAGGAGACCTCCGAGAGGGCGCCTTCGGACGTGGCGAGCACGTTCGAGGCCCGCTCGGCGTTGTTGATGGCCTGGTTGACGCCGCTCACCTCGGCGCGGATGCGCTCGGAGATGATCAGGCCGGCCGGGTCATCGGCGCCTTTGTTGATGCGAAGCCCGGTCGATAATCGCTGCAGGCGGACCTGCAAATCATCGTTGGACTTCTTGAGGTTGGTCTGTGCGATCAGTGACGCGACATTGGTGTTGATCCTAGCCATGACAATCCTCCTTGATTGTGGCTAAGGCGACGGGGCGCTTTGTTTCATGCTTCGTAGGATGCGAGGCATGGGCGTTCCGCCGCGAGGACAAGGGGTTCCCAGGGCCGCTTCGGCCCGTTCGATACACGGTAAGTAGACCTATGACTTCTGAGCGCCGCCCGTCGCCGGGCCCGAACCGTTCGGACCTTTCGGCTTCACATCGGGGCGCTGCAGCTTTTTCTGTGCACGATCCAGGTCTTCGATGTTCATGCCCTGGCTCGCTTCGCGATTCTCCCGTTTGATCGCTTCGTACACTTCCTTGCGGTGCACCGGCACCGACGACGGGGCGGTAATGCCCAATCGCACCTTGTCCCCGCGAATGTCGACGACGGTGATCTCGATGTCGTCGCCAATCATGATCGTTTCGTCGCGCTGACGAGATAGAACCAGCATGGCTCGGCTCCTTCCGTGGGCCTGCAAGCGGACGCCGCTCCGCGGCGCCGTGGGTGTTCGAGATGTGGGTTGCGAGTCTCAACGATGAACCCTTTGGATCAACCGAATCTCTTGAGGGACCTGACGCTCACACTTACGCCGATGCCGCCGATACCGATTCCCCAAGCTCCACCAGCACCACGCGCGTGTGGAACCGCCGATCCGAAAGCACCAACTGCTCGCCCACGCGCCGCGTCGCATGCACCACCAAGGGGCCCTGCAAGTTGCCCGTGAGCTGGTTGCCGCGCTTGTTGACGATGACGAACACCTGCGCGTCGCCGACCTGCTCGATTCCCAGCTCCGCCATCTGCTCCGCCTTGAGCGGCACGTCGTAGTCGCTCACGAACAGACTCGGGTCCGTGACCACGAACGCCAGCTCCGGCGCTTCGATCGACTGAAGCCAGAAGAAGTAGCTCTCCTCATTGGGCTGAATCAGCACATACTGCTTGTAGCTGGAGAATCCCAGCAGGCCCTTGGGGAAGCTGATGACGCGATCGTCGTCGATCTCCACCGGTCCGAATCGAGAGGTCTGTACGAGCATGGGTGTGTCCTTCATGAATGCGGCCATCCATCCTGGATGAGACTCGACCACCGTGATCGAATCCGCGACATCCTGTCACCGGTTCCGGCCGAGGAACCGGCGCATTCCAGCAGTGAAACGCTCACTGCAAAAAGTCCAACAGGCTCAACTGCAGAATCCGCGCCCCTGCCGACAGGTTCGCCTGAAGCTGCTGCTGCAACTGCGTCAGCCGCGTGATCGCCGACGCATAGTCCGTGTCCTGAATGTTCGAGAGCAGCGACTGCGTGCTCACCTGCCGATCCGTCACGCGCGAAGTCTCGGCACTGATCTGATTCGAACGCACGCCCGTCTTGGCGCGCTCCGTCGTGAGCTTTTCGATGTCCCCCGAAATGGCCTGACCGGCGAGCGTGAGCCCCGCCGTGTCGTCGTTGAGCAACGCATCACGCAGGGCGACGAGGTGCGTGAACACGCTCTCGCTGCGCACCTTCGCATGGTCATCGCCCGTCAATGTCGACGCCGTGCCGACGTTCTTGCGGATCCCCAGGTCCTCGGCCGCGAAGCTGTCATTGACCGCCACGACCTTAAAGTCGCTCGCGCCGCCGATGTTGTCCGTCAGCGCGATGCCGTTGCCGTCCGCCGCCAGCGAGGCCGTCACCGATCCCCCGCCCGCCGTGTTGATCGCCGCGATGACATCGCCGACGGTCGTCGCGCCGTCGAGGTTGACGAGAATGCTCGTCGAGCCGTCCGCCAGGTCGATGCGGAAATCGTCGAGCCCCGCCGCCGTTCGCACGCCCTGCCCGTTGCGGAAATCCGAAAGCTGCGTCGAACCATTGAGACTGCGGATGCCCAAACCCGTCGCCGTCGTCCCGCCCGCGTTCTCGCCGATCGACAGGTCGATGCCGCTCACTTCGTTGACGAGGTTCAGTCCCGTGCCCGCCTCGTTGATCTCCAGCCGCACGCCGACGCCCGCCGTGTTGAACGCATTGATCAGGTCCTGCACGGTCGACGCCGTCGAAGTGTCGATGATCTTCGTCGTCGCGCCGTTGGTGATCTTCACGCCGCCGGCCAGATTCACCGCCGCGCCAAGCTGACCCAAATCCGTCAGCAGCGTCAGCTTCGGGTCCACATCGCCGCCGGCGGTCGAGCCCGCCGTCGCCGTGATGCCGACGCCCAGGTCCGCCGCCGTCGCCGCGGCGCCGCTGTCGGAGATCGTGATGGTGTTGCCCGCACCGGCGGTCAGCGTGAATCCGTTGGCGGTCACCGCCAGCGACCCCGCCGCGCCCAGCGCGTTGTTGACGAGGTTCGCCACATCGCCCAGCGTGTCCGCCGCCGACAGGTCCACATTCGTCTGCGTGCCGTTGACGTCGATCGTGATCGTGCCCAGCGTGACGCCCTTGCCGCGCGCGCCGTTGACATTCGCCAGCCGCGTCGTCGCCGTCGCATCCGGGTTCAGGTCCACCGACCCTTCGACGCGGTTTGACAAGGCCCCGAACGCATCGACGCCGTTGGAGTTGATGTCGATCGCCAGCGAGCCGGTCAGGTCATCGTTCAAGTTCTGCCGCGCCCCGACGTAGCGGTACCCGCCCAGTTCCGACACGAACGGCGTCGCGCTCGACGACTTGCCGCCGAAGAGCGACACGCCCTGATGCTCGCGGTTGGCGAGGTTGAACATTGAATCGAGGATGCCGTCGATGATCGACGCCTGCGCCTTGCGCGTCGCGGTGTCGGACCCGACGCCGATCTGGCTCGTCGCCAGCGAGGCCGCCTGCTGAAGCTGATCCGTCGCCTCGCCCAGCGCCTGATCGGTCACATCGACGATGTTGCCCGCGCGTCCGAGATTGCTCAAACGCTGGTTGAAATCCTGCAAATACTTCCGCAGCGTGGTGATCGAGCCGATCGCGCCGGGATCGTCCGACGGATTGTTGACGCGCTTGCCTGTCGACAGGGCGTTGCTCGTCTGAAGCAGCTCCACGTTCGTGCGGCGGAGATTGGACAGCATCAGGTTCGCACCCATCGAGGTGCTGACGCGTCCGAGATTGGAAGGCAGTGTCGACATGGTTTCTTACACAAGCTCCAGCAGGGTCTGCATCATCTGGTCCACCACCGAAATGAACCGGGCCGAGCCCTGAAAGGCCCGCTGAAACTGGAGCAGATTGATCGATTCCTCATCCACGTTCACGCCCGTCACCGACTGAAGCTGATTGGTCAGACTTTCATTGATCAGCGTGGTCGAGTCCACATCGTCGCCCGCCTTGGCGGTGCGGATGGCGTAGTCCTCGACGTGCTGACGCCACAGATCGCGCAGCGACTGCCCGTTTTCCGAGGCGATCGGCTGGTCGCCGAGCTTGGCGATCGCCAGCGCGGTCCCGTTGTCGCCCGCCACGTTGTTCTGCCCGACCGCCAGCAGGTTCGGCTGATTCTTCAGGGCGGCGTTGACGTTGATGTCCGCCGCGCTCGTGCCGGTGAAGAACGTGTTGATCCCCATGGCCGCCAGCAGCCCCGAGCTGTCGTCGGAGAAGCTGAATTCAAAATCGCTGGTGCTCGAATTGATCGACAGCGAGCCGTTGGGATTGACCGTCGCGGTGATGTTGCCGACGGCATTGAGCGCCGTCGCGATGTCGTTGAGACTCGTGTCCGTCCCGATGCCGTCCAGGTCCACCGGAATCTGCACGGTCGTCGTCGCGCCCGTGTTCTTCTGCGTCACGTGAATCTGAAACGATCCGTTGACCGGGGAGAAGGGCAGATCGGCGGCGGCCGAGTTCAGCGCGGCCGTGGGGTCCAGCACGTAATTGCTGCTCGTGACCGAGGTCAGCTTCGTCGAACCCTGCCCCGACGCATGCAGCTTGTTGAGCTCGAAGATGAGGTTCTGGGCGAAATTGTCGACGACGTCGACGGCGTTGAGCACATCGTCCTGGCGCGACTTGATGAGCTGGCCCAGCGAACCGCCGCCGGGGTTGAGCGGCGTGCCGTCGGCGGTGACGCGAAGCTGAATCGTGAGCTGATCGTCATCGGACTTCACATCCAGCGACAGCCCGCGATTGACATTGCCCAGCACGACCGGCGTCGAGTTCACGAAGACGTTCAGCGCCCCGTTGGGCTGCTCGATCGTCGTCACGTCCAGGTACTGGCTCAAATCCGAAAGAACCTGATCGCGCTGATCGCGCAATGCGTTGTCCGTGCCCAATCCCTTTTCCGACAGCGCGATCTTCTGGTTCAGGTCGGCGATCTTGTCGAGCAGGCCGTTGGCGACCTTGACGTTGGAGTTGAGCGAATGATCGATCTGGTCGCGCAGATTCGTCAGTTCCGAGCGGACATCCTGAAGGTACGAAGCGATGCTCCCGCCGTTGGAGATGACCAGCGATTTGATGCCCGAATCCGACGGGCTCGACGCCAGTTCCGACCAGCTATTGAGGAAGTCGCCCAGCCGGGTGGACAGGCCCTGATCGGTCAGTTCGCCTTCGATGGACTCGATCTGCGAGAGGAGGTCCTGCTGGGTCTGCGCGGCCTGCTGATCGCTGACAGCGGCGCGGAGGCGGTTCTTGAGCGCCTCGTCGGTCTGACGGATGATCGACTGAAGGCGGGCGCCGGTGCCGATGAACGAACCGGGCGCGACTTCCTGGCTGGGTCCGGCGGCGACGACGGCGGACTGACGGCTGTAGCCGGCGGTGGCGGCGTTGGCGAGGTTGTTGCCCGTCACCTCCAGCGCCGCCTGGCTGACCGCCAGTCCCGTGCGTCCGACATGTAATGCGCCAGTGAGACTCATATCGATTCCGTCACGCCGTCAGAGAGAAGCTGCTGACCACCGTTGCATGGGCGCCGCTCATGCCGCGCCGTCCGTACGTTCCGCTGCCTCCCACGGCCGCGGTCACCATCTGCATCACACCCGTCACGTGCCGGAGCAATCCCTCCGTCGCACGCCGGGCGATGTCGTTTTCGCGTCGAATCTGTTCGATGAGCGCCCGCAGTTTCCGGTGCATCACCAGCAGCCGGCCGCGCCGCGGTTCGCCCGCATGCTCCGCCACTTCCGAGAGCGTCATCGGCTTCGTCGACTGCGGCGCGAGCTTCTGCGTGAGCAGGCCCAATACCTGCTGGCGGCGCTTCTCAAGCTCGGCGATCTTCTGCACGCGCTCGTTCTCGTGCGCGCAACAGTCGGTGACGAGCTGCGGCTTGGCCAGACGCATCGCCTCCTGCTTGCGCTTGACGAGCAGCAGAAGCTGCTCGTGCTCGGCGAACAGGAGCGTCATCGCGTGCTCGAACTGATCGAACCACTTATCCATGACGATCGACCCCCTTGCCCGCCGCGCCGGCCGCCGCCGCGATCTTCCCGCCGAACTGGCGATAGACCGCTTCGACGAGGTTCGTGCTCACGCTGCCGGCCACCTGCTGGGCGCGAATCTGATCGAGCTGGGCGCCGAACGCGTCTTCGCCCTGCCCGCCGTGGAACAGGTCGCTCTTGAACGGATCGTTGCGCGCCATCTTGAGCATGGGCAGCACCAGCGCCATGGACACCATTTCCGTCGCCGCGTCGCGCACCTGCTGATCGCGCGAGGCGTGCGCATTGAGCATCTCGCCGAAGCGGCCGGCCGCGTCGTTCTGCGCGGCGGCCTGCAACTGGGCGGTGTTCAAATTGTCGATGGGTCGAATCTGCATGGGGCTCACTGTTCGAGGATCAACTGGGCGTGCAGCTTCCCGCTGCGGTGAATTTCCTTGAGGATCGCGATGCGGTCTTCGGCGGGGACCTTGAGCTGGTTGAACGCGGCGAGCAGGTCGGCGAGCCGCGCCCCGCCCTGATTGGACGGGTCGATGCCAATAAACGATTTCTGATCCACCACCGGCGCGTCGGACGTCGGCACCGGCGCGGGCGTGATCGTCGTGATCGTCAGACCCTTGTGCGAAATCACCACCGGCGAAATCTGCACGTTGTCCGTCATGACGATCGTGCCGGTGCGCTCGTTGATCACGACACGCGCTTCGGTCCGCACCAGCTTCGGATCCACGTGAATCTCCAGCACGCGGGCGATGAACGCGCTGGGGTTCGTCCGCTCGTTGGCGGGAATCTGAATGACGATGTTCTTCTGATCCTGGGCGAAGGCGATCTGCGGCTGATCGGGGGCGATCTCGTCGTTGACGAGCGTCGTGATGGTGTTGGCCATCGGCCAGGTGGCGTTGACGGGGTCGATGACGAGCGTCATGCGTCCGAAATTGTCCATGAACTGCGCGAACACGTCGCGCGTCAGCGTGGCGCCGCCGGTCACGACGCCGACACGATCGCTGTCGGGGTTCTCGACGACGATCGGGCCGGAGGCGAAGGCGAACACCGGCGAGCCGGGCACCGGACCCAAGAGCGGCGTCATGACAAGCTGTCCGCCCTTGAGACTCGACGCCATCGGCGCGGAAATCTGCACATCGATCCGGTCGCCTTCGCGCACGCCGCTCGACGGCAGCACGGCCGTGACATACACCACGGCGACGTTCTTGGCGTCCTTGAGTTCGGCGGCGGTGACGACCGGGTCGCCGAGACGGTTCATCATGGCGGCGAGCCGGCGCATCGTCGTCGCCGACTTGCCCCCGTCGCCCGTGCCATTCAATCCGACGACCAGCCCCATGCCGAGGATCCGGCTCGACTCCGCGCCCTTGATACGCACCAGGTCCTGAAGCTGGACCGCGTGCACGGCCGTGCCGGCGGTCAGCGTGAGGATCAGGGTCAGGATGAAGAATCTGTTACGCATCGTGCCTCAGAAGTTAAAGATCGCGTCGAGAATCTTGGTGAGGATGCCCTTACTGTTGGCCTTGCGGAGTTCGCCCTCATGCGTCTTTTTCACGCGCAGGTCGAACATCTGCGTGCTGAGCACGGAGTTGTCGGCGGTGACGTCTTCGGGCCGGGCGTAACCGGTCACGGTGATGGTCAGCTTCTCCGAGTCGTTCTGAATGTACGTGCGGGCTTCGAGGGTCAGATTGCCGTTGGGCTTGATGTCGACGATGCGGGCGGTGAGCCGGGTGGTGAGCGAGTCCTTGCGTTCGTAGTCGCCGGAGCCCTCGAACTTGTTGTCGGTGGTGAGATCGACGCCGGGGAATTCGCCGTTGGGCCCGCCGCCGTCGCCGGCGCTGATCTTGCCCTTGAGCAGGTCGGTGAGTCGGACGGTCGGGAAGGCATTGACCTTGGCCTGATTCTTGAGCTTCTTTTCAGTGTTGAGGGTCGATTCGAGCGTGGCGGTGGACTGTTCGCGGATGACGATCGTGACGAAGTCCTGGACGCTGAAGCGGCGGGGCTCGGGGACGAGCACGGCGGTGTATGAGGCGGCCTCCATCTGCGGATTGCGGATTAGGCCCTGCTGTCCGCGCTGCATCGAAAGCTGCGGCGGATGCACCTCGGTCGTGACATACAGACTCGACGACTGCGCCATCGCCGCGGCGGTCATGCTCACGAGCAGCACGCCGATGCGCATCAGATGTCCGACTTCATCGTGCATGATCACTCCTGCTTTTTGCCCACGTCATCGGGATTGCCGGTGACGGTGACGACTTCCTGATTGCCGCTGACGCGCGCCTGGTATTCGTCGCGCGTGCGTTCGATTTTGACGGTGATGAGCTGGTTCATCTGCCCGTCGTCCATCGCCCGGCCGACGGTCTTGACGACCAGCGCCCCGGCCAGACAGCGGACGGTGACAAGTTGTCCGCGCTTCACGAGCACGGGTTCCTGCACGTCGGCGGGGTAGAGCGGTTCGCCGATGTTGACGACGCCGACGGACTGAAGCCCGATGATCTTGCCCGCATCGGCGAGCGGTTCCTTGACGAGCGAATCGAGCCAGAGCGTTTTGGTTTCCACATCGTCGTCGACGATGGTCTGCCCGCGGGCGAGGGTGCGTTTTGCGATGACGACCGGGCGCTGCACTTTGACCATCGCGCGCACCCGATCGTTGCCGACCACCTGTTCGCGTTCGTAGCGGCGGAGACTGAGCGTGAGGCGGCCGACGACGTTGCGGCCGATGGGCTCGATCTCGAAGCGGTACTTGGCGAGCGACTGATTGAGCACCGCATCCTGTGCATCGTCGAAGCTGATCTGGATTTTCGCCGGGTCGGAGCCGACCTGGTCGGTGATCCACTGCGTCAGGTACGCGCGAAGCGAAGGCCCCGCGGGGAGGGCGGCGGCGTCGGGGGCGTTTTCGATTTTGACGACCGGCGGGAGCGCGTTCGCCGTCGGCGGCGGCGCCTCGTCCGCCGGAACCGTGGCGACAATCGATCGTTCGACGCGGGTCGCCATCGGGCCCCGCAGCATCACCTTGCCCCAGTTGACGTCTTTTTCCTGAAGGGCCCGGCGAATGTCGGCGAGTTTGAGCGTGATCGTCTTCTGCGAAGCGGCGATGGAGCCAACGGGAAGTTCGGCGAATGATTTTGCGATGTCGCCATCGAGTTGGGCGACGTCGGCGAGGGTGATCTGAGCCGCGTCGGGCTTGATCTCGACAAGCGGGCGCACGCTGATCACATCCGCCGCGGCGCCGGCGGCGACCGCGAGGGTGATGATCAGAATGGCGACGATGCGCTGCGCCATGGTTTACGCCCGCCTCAGGTTGGAGACGACCTGCAGGGCCTGGTCGGCGGCCTGGATCGTCTGACTGTTCATCTCAAACGCCCGCTGCGATTTGATCAGCTCGACGAGTTCCTTGACGGGATCGACGTTGGAACCTTCGAGGAAGCCCTGCACGACTTTGCCCGCGCCGTCCTGGCCGGGGTTCGCCTGACCGGAGGCGCCGGCGGCGTCGGTGCGAACATAGATGTTCCCGCCGATCGGACGCAGACCTTTGGGATTGATGAAAACGCTGAGCTGAATCTGCCCCACGTTCTGCGGCTCGGTTGTGCCGGGAATCGTGGCGAAGACCTGACCGTCGGAGCTGATGTCGACTTTCGTCGCTTCGACGGGGATCGTCACCGGCGGCTCGATGCGCGGACCATCGGAATTGCCCAGCACCAGTTCGCCATCGGAGTTGACGAAGAAGTTGCCCGCCCGGGTGTAGCCGATGCCGTCGCCTTCGTTCTGAAGGATGTCCACGGCGAAGAAGCCCCCGCCGTCGATCATCAGGTCGGTTTCGTTGCCGGTCTTGATGGCCGAGCCCTGCTCGAAGCTGGTGTCGGTGTTGGAAATGCGGACGCCCAGACCGATGTGGATACCGGCGGGGCGTTTGTCGCCATTGGCGTTTTCGGTGCCGGGCTGGGCCTTGTCCTGATAGAGCAGGTCTTCGAAGTTGACGCGCTGCGATTTGAACGCGGCGGTGTTGACGTTCGCCAGGTTGTTGGAGATCACGTCAATCTGCGTGGACAGGGCGCTGAGGCCGGTCGCTGCGGAATGTAGTGCCAGAATCGCCATGCGTTACGAATCCTTCAGTTCTTTGGCGGCGGGCCTCCATGCCCGCCGCGACGATCAGTCAACGTCAGGCCACCCGCCCGAGCACATTGACCGCTTTGTCCATGACCATGTCGTGGTAATGGATCAGGTTCGCGTTGGTCGTCACCGCGCTGGACGCCGAGATCATCTCGAGCATCTGCGTCACGGGATCGACGTTCGATCCTTCGAGCTGGCCCTGCATGATGCGGGCGTCGGAAGGCGTCGCGTTCTTGAGCGCTGAATCGGAGACTTCCAGAAGGTCGCCGCCGAGGTGTTTGAGCGAAGCGGGATCGGCCACATCGACGAGTCGAATCCGGCCCACGACGGTCTTGCCCTGACGGATATCGCCGTTGGGCTCGATGTTGACGCGCTTGGCGGGATCGAGCGTGATGGGCTGGCCGGTCGTGTCGAGCACATCGTGTCCGCCGGCGGTGGTGACGAGTCGCCCGTCGGCGCCGAAGGTCAGTCGCCCGTCGCGCGAGAGGCGGGTGTGCACGCCGGAGGCGTCCTTGACCTGCACGGTGAAAAAGCCCGTGCCGCCGATGGCCAGATCGAGGTCGTTTCCGGTGCGGATGAGCGGGCCTTCGGTGGTGTCGAGCTTGGTGGGCGCGACGAAGAGCCCGCCGCCGAGGCGGTCGAGCAATGCGTTGGCTTCATCGGCGCCGGGGTTTTCCTTGGACGCGGGCAGGCGCTGCATGAACGTGGTCAGGTCGCGCTTAAAGCCCATCGTCTGCACGTTCGCCAGGTTGTTGGCGGCCACATCCTGGCGGTGCATGTTGGTGAGCATCCCGGCGGCGGAGAGATAGAGCCCGTAGTTCACGATGTCACCTCCCCGTCGAGAAGCGTGTCATCGCTCACCGCATGCCGGCGGTCGGTTCCACCGACCGCGCCGTGCATGCTGTTCAGGGACCGGGTGAGCTGGCGCATGTGCTCGTCGGCGGCGTCCTGCGCCATCTCGACGAGCAGCGAGCCGAGGCTCCGCCCACCGCTGTCCCGCATGATCTTTTTCCAGTTGCGTCCGTTCACGGGTGCCTCCATGCACGCTCGGCCCGGCGGGCATACGCTGCCGCACCGTGGCGAAACGCACATGGCAAGAGCCGTGCCGAAACGGAGAGCGCCCGGCGTGCCAAACCGCATGACACGCAAAAACATCTGCAAAACAAGGCATTTTTGAATAACTCACACACTCCGGCCCGTTCCGCCGCCTTCGCGCAACACCTGCCGACGCCGCGCAACTTTCGCCGCCGATCGGCAGAAGCTGCGCGTCCGGCGACCCTGCTACAATGAACGCCTGCGATTCAGGAGTGACCTGTGAGCTTCGCCCCGATCGGTGAAATTCTCGATGAGCTGCGTGCCGGCCGGATGATCGTGCTGGTCGATGACGAGCAGCGCGAAAACGAAGGCGACCTCGTCGCCGCCGCCGATCGCATCACCGCCGAAACCGTCAACTTCATGACCAAGTACGCCCGCGGCGTCCTGTGCGTCGCCCTCGAAGCCGCGGCCTGCGATCGACTGGACCTCACGCCCCAAAGCCCCGTCAACACCGCCCAGCTTGGAACCGCGTTCACCGTCACCGTCGACGCCGCCCCGCGCTTCGGCGTGACCACCGGCGTCAGTGCCGCCGACCGCGCCACGACGATCCGCCTCCTCGCCGATCCCGCTACGCACCCCGCCGATCTCTCCCGCCCCGGGCACATCAATCCGTTGCGCGCCCGCGAAGGCGGCGTCCTCGTCCGCACCGGGCAGACCGAGGGCTCCGTCGATCTGTGCCGCCTCGCCGGCCTGCCGCCCGCGGGGGCGATCATCGAAATCATGAACGACGACGGGTCCATGGCCCGACTGCCCGAGCTCAAAGTCCTCTGTGAGCGCCATCATCTGAAGATGTGCACCGTCGCCGACATCGTCGCGTACCGACTCGGACGCGAAAAGCTCGTCGAACGCATCGCCGAGGTACCCATCGACACGGAATGCGGTCCGTTCCGATTGATTGCGTATCGAAGCATGGTCGATGCCCTGCCGCATGTCGCGCTGGTCACCGGGCGCGTCGGGCAGCAGGAGATCACCGACCCGGTGCTCGTGCGGGTCCATGCACAGAACATTCTGACGGACGTATTCGGCACGAAGCTGACGCCGACCGGCGGCTCGCTCCGCGAGGCGATGCGTCTCGTTCAGACCGCCGGCGAAGGGGCCGTCGTCTACATGCGTCAGGACGCCATGGGCTCGGGCCTGCTCCGCCGGCTCCAGTCGCTCGACGAATCTCAGGCCCCGGCCGTCCAGCGTGAAATGTCCGCCGAAACCGCCACGAACATCGGCATCGGCTCCCAAATCCTCCGCGACCTGGGCATCCGCAAACTCAAGCTGCTGGCCAACAATCCGCACCACTACCACGGCTTAGAGGGCTTCGGCCTGAGCATCGACGAGTTCGTCAAAATCGGGTGACATGCCGGCGAGGCCTTACGCGGACTCGGTCAGATTCATGAGGCGCGCCACGTCAGTCATCAGGCCGTTGGCGGTCGTGTCGTTGAGGCCGCCGGCCAATTCGTAGCTCTTGCCGCCTTCTTCTGCATTGACTGAGAAAGCCATCTTCGAGGCACGGATGCGGTCGTTCATCCGGTCGACCGCCTGGATGTTCGCCTTCGAGTTGGAGGTGATGGCGATTTCGTAATCGGTGTCGATGGCGTTCTTGATGATCAGGCGATGCAGGTCATCACTCTTGAAGGTTCGGCCGTTGGACTCGATGGCGTCGGGCGAGACACGGAACTGCATGGCGTGGCGATGCATCGCGGGGCGGGCGTCCCGGAGCGTCATCCAAAGCCCCAGCGCCGCCACCAGGAACCCGACGAACTGCACCCAGACCCACGGGAAAACCATGAGAACGAGTCCGCCGCCGACGATGGGGAAAATCGCGGCCCCGTTAATCGAGCCCCGGCCGGGCGTGACCTCGAAGCGCGTCCACTGGCCGTCGTTGGTTTTCGTGTAGCTGCTCTGGGCCGGCAGCTTCTTACGCTGCGTGATGAAGTACGCGAGCTCGGCAATCAGCACCAGCAATAGAAAAACGAATAAACCGATTGAACCCATCAGCGACCGCCCTTCATGTGTGTTGAGAAAAAAAGATGGCACGAAACCGGTAGCACGATTGAAAAGACACAACGCGGATCGGACGGTCAGAATAGTAAAGCGACCGAGCGGTCCACGCAACACTTATTTCTTGGAATCACAGTCGTTTACGACGAAACCTTGTTAACTAATTCGGATCAGCGGGCAACGAGCCGCTTCGGGACTTTGTGATCGTGAGAACGGTGTCGATTTGATGGCTAACCGACAGGCCTTACGGCCCGACGTCCGGACATTGATGGGTTGCACATTCTCGAATTGTTCAATCCGCCCCGTCGCGGCTGACCGTGCCCGGCAAATGAGCCCGTTCGCGCAGTTTTTTACGGATGGCGGCGGGCATATCAGGGCCGAAGGTCGGGGGCCAGGGGGGCCCGTAGGTCATGTCGGGGGAATGGTAGAGTGTCGGGTTATAGGCCGGTCGGGGTCGGGGCGGGGGGTCGAAATGGTGCTGAATCTGGGCCCGCTCGGCGAACTGGCGACCGACTTTTTCAGCGCCTTCGACGGCCTTGATGAACATTTGTCGAAAAAATCGCCGCCGATCTGCCGATACATCTTTGGACTTGTCGTTTTCGGCCATGAGATCCTCCGCGCTGCGGTGGAAACGGGTTTGTGTATAATCATAGGGTACTCTAAGCGAGGATTCGTATGAAGCGTCTGATGATTGCCATGTTCGCCGTCCTGCTCGCCCTGTCCGCCGGCTGTTCCACGAACTTCCCGTACGGCACGAGCTGGGACCGGCACAATTTCGTGTCCACGCCGAATATGCCCCTGTCGCTGTCGCTGGTCGACACCGTGACGGGCCAGACGGTCTGGACGCTGGACATCCCGGTGAACCAGCAGGCGGTCGTGGATCTGGAGCACAATCAGGACTGGGTCGCGGCGCAGTCGCCCGCCACGCCGGCCCACGAAGTGCGCTGGAAGGTCATGTCGCTGGGGACGCTTGCGGACAACGTCGACAACCATCAGAAGCTCAACGGCAACCCCGTGCTGCTCAAAGTCATGATCCGTGATAAGACGGGCGCTCCGACGACGCCGACCGCCGCCGCGACCGCGCCCTGATGTGACGACAGGAAAGATGCCATGACCGATACCGCCAAGTCCGATCAAGCCGGCGCCGCCGCGACGGTGGAGCGCCGCCCGCAGGCCGCCCCGCCCAAGCCCAAGCAGCTTCCGCCGTACAAGGTGCTGCTCCATAACGATGACGTGAACACGATGGAGTACGTCACCGAGACGATCTGCAAGCTCACGCCGATCGGATGGAACGACGCCCGCGGCAAGATGCGCGAGGCCGACCGCACCGGTGTCGCCCTGCTGCTCGTGACCCACAAGGAGCGCGCCGAACTCTATCAGCAGCAGTTCGCCTCCAAGTCCCTCACCGTCACGATCGAACCCGACGGCGAATGACCCGCCGCTCGCCGCTTTGCCGCCGCTTGCGGCTTAGCACTTGTTCCCCAACTCCCCCGCCGCGATCAGCGCCCGTTCCGCGCCCGATTCATCACTGACGATCAGCTCCCCCCGCTCATTCAGATTGATGATGCGCACCGTCGCCTCGCCGTCGCGATGGCGCACCTTGACCGTCCGCCCGATCATCTGCGTCATCGACAGCCACATCGACCGCACGTCCGCCCCGCCGTCGAGCAGCATCTCCATCTGATTGAGCCACGCCGCGAGCATCGCTTCCGTCGGCACATCCCTGCCGATCACCTGCCGCAGCGACACGGCCGTGTCCGCAATCGCGCCCTCGAACTGCGTCTGCCGCAAGTTGACCCCGAGCCCGACGATCGCCGCCCGCTCCCCGCCCGGCGCCCGTGCCGCTTCGACCAGAATCCCCGCCAGCTTCCGCTCGTCGATCATCACATCATTGGGCCATTTCAAATGGGACCTCACGCCCCACTGATCGCGCAGCGCTCCCGCCAGCGCAATCCCCGCCAAAAGCGGCAAAACCTCCCAAACCACCGGCTCCACCAGCACCAGCGAACACCACAACCCCGCCGCCTCCCCCGAAACCCACGTCCGCCCACCCGTCCCCCGCCCCCCCGTCTGCGCCCCCGCCGCAAACACCCAACCGTCCGCACACGCCCCCGCTTCCACCGCCGCTCGCCCCCGCGTGTTCGTCGAATCCGTTACCCCATGCCACACCACCCGCCGTCCCAACCGCCGCGCCGAAAGCAATCCCTGCATATACCCCACATCCATCAAAGCACCGCTCCGCGTTCCCCGCCTTCCACTCCCCACTCCGAACTCCCCATGCCGCACTTGACACAGTGTTACGTTTCACTAAAAATGTAACACATGATCCAAGCCCCGTCCACACCGAACCTGACGCGCTTCTCCGTCTCGCTGCCCGCCGATCTTCTCGACCGGCTTGACGCCATGGTCGCCCGTCGCAATCTCCCCAGTCGCTCCGGCGCCCTCGCCGAAATGATCGAGCATCAGCTCGTCGAACATGAACACCCCCTCGGCTCCGAAGTCGTCGCCGGCACCATCACCATCGTCTACCGCTCCAACCGCGGCCTGATCCGCAATGAACTCGCCCAGGTCCAGCGCCGCTACCTCAAGGAAACCATCTCCTCCCAGCACGTCTTCCTCGAGCACGATCACAGTCTCGAAGTCCTCCTCGTGCAGGGCCCCGCCAAAAAACTCAAGTCCCTCTCCGACCAGATCAGCGCCATCAAAGGCGTCAAGCAGGTCCGACTCGCCGTCACCGCGCATCGCCTCCCGCCGCTGCACTGAAGCAAGGTGCTCCCCATGACGCACGATACCTCCACACCGACCGCCGCCCGTGACCACGCCCGCGCGATGGCCGGCACCGTCGTCCCCTGCATGCCGACCATCCCCGCTTCGCGCGCCGCCGATCTTCCGCCCGGCGTCGAGCCCGCCGACGTCGTCTGGCATGAAGCCATTGCGCCCGGCGGGTACGCCGCGCGCCTCCTTGAGCGCGGCACGCGCGTGCGGCTCACCAATCTCGAAGGCGATGCGTGCGCCCAGTGCGTCGTCTACAACGCCGACGAACCCTTCGAGCGACTCAACATCGCCGACACAGTCAAGGTGCAGTGGAACGCCTACCTCGGTGCGGGCAAGCTGCTGCTGTCCGACATGGGCCGCGCGCTCATGAGCATCACCGAAGACACCGCCGCCTGCCATGACACCTTCTGCGGCTGCTCCACCGAAAAACGCAACGCCAAAAAATACGGCGACGGCTCCAACAGCGGTAAGGCCCCCTCCGCCCGCGATCGACTCCTGCTCGGCCTCGCCAAGCACGGCCTGACCCGCCGCGATCTGGGCCCCAACGTCAACTTCTTCAAAGGCGTCCGCATCGAACCCGACGGCTCCCTGACATTCGTCAAAAACGCCTCAAAACAGGGCGATTTCGTCACGCTTCGCGCCGAGATGCGCGTGCTGCTCGTCCTCGCCAATACGCCCCACGTCCTCGATCCCCGCAAGCAATACACCGTGACGCCGCTGCAAGTCACCGCATGGCGCGGCCCGGTCACGCCGCTCGATGACCCGATCCGATGCGCCTCCCCCGAATCCGTCCGCGCCTTTCAGAACGTCGAAGACTACTACAACCGCTGATCGCTCGGCATGGAGTTCGCCATTACCCAAACCGCTGATCCCCATCTCGAAAATCTGCCCGGCCCGATCGTGTACGACCATGTCGTGCCCCCCCGCGCGCCGTGGTCGCATCCGGTCCTGCGCGGACAGACGCTGCGCATCGTCGACCTCGAAGGCAATCAGGCCGTCGACTTCCTTGTGTACGACCTGCACGAGCCGCGCGTGCGCTACAGCTCGTGCGAAACGATCGTCGAGCAGGGCAATATCTTCCTCTCCGTCGGCACGAAGCTCATGAGCAACGAAGGCGACCCGATGATGACCATCATCGCCGACAACTGCGGGCGACACGACACATCCGGCGGGGCGTGCAGCGTCGAGTCCAACAGTCTCCGCTACGGGCATCACACGCGCTGTCAGCACGCCTGTGTCGACAACTTCTTAAACGCCCTGCTGCCCTACGACATGGGCAAGCGCGACATGGTCTCGAACATCAACTGGTTCATGAACGTCCCCGTCGAACCCGACGGGTCGCTGGGCATCGTCGACGGCCTCAGCGCCCCCGGCAAGTTCGTTGATCTCCGCGCAGAGATCGATTGTCTGGCCGTCGTGTCCAACTGCCCGCAGATCAACAACCCCTGCAACGGATTCAACCCCACGCGCGTGCGCATGATTGTCTCGGATCCGTCCGCCTAGCTGACTCTGAGTAGTGCTATGTTCCATACCGTTCTGGTCGCCAACCGCGGCGAGATCGCCGCTCGTGTGATGCGTACGCTTGGCAAGCTCGGCGTGCGCAGCGTGGCCGTGTACTCCGAAGCCGACCGCGATGCGCCGCATGTGGCGATGGCCGACTTCGCTGAATGCCTCGGCCCCGCGCCGGTGGACCAGTCATACCTGCGTGCCGATCGCATCCTTGAAGCCGCCAAACGTCACGGCGCGCAAGCGATTCATCCCGGTTACGGCTTCCTCTCGGAAAACGCTGGCTTCGCGCAGTTGTGCGACGAAGCGGGCATCATATTCATCGGCCCGACTGCCGATCAGATGCGCGATTTCGGTCTCAAACATACCGCCCGCGCCATCGCCAAACGTGCCGGCGTCCCGCTCCTGCCGGGCACCGAACTCCTCGACACCCAAGCCGCGGCGCTCCAGGCGGCCCAGCACATCCAATACCCCGTCATTCTCAAAGCCACCGCCGGCGGCGGGGGCATCGGCATGCGCATTTGTCACAATCCCACCGAGCTTTCCGCCGCGTTCGACGTGGTGCGGCACCTCGGTGAAGCCAACTTCCGTTCGGCCGGCGTGTATCTGGAGCGGTACGTCGCCGATGCGCGCCACATCGAGGTGCAGATCTTCGGCGACGGCGACGGGCGCGTCCTGGCGCTGGGCGAGCGCGACTGCTCGACGCAGCGGCGCAATCAGAAAGTCATCGAAGAGACGCCCGCCCCCGGACTCTTGGCCGCCGACCGCGCCCGGCTCTTCGACGCCGCGACGCGCCTCGGCTCCGCCATCAACTACCGCTCCGCCGGCACGGTGGAGTTCATCTACGATGTCGCCCGCAATGCGTTCTATTTCCTTGAGGTCAACACACGCTTGCAGGTCGAGCATGGCGTGACCGAGCAGGTGCTCGGCATCGACCTCGTCGAATGGATGGTGCGCCTCGCCGCCGGGGATGACCGGTTCATGGATCACCCCCTGCCGCCCCCGCGCGGGCACTCGATTCAGGCGCGACTCTATGCGGAAGACCCGGCCAAAGACTTCCGTCCTTCAGCAGGCCCGCTGACGCAGGTGCATTTCCCCGCCGATTGCCGGATCGACACATGGGTCGAACCCGGCCTGGAGGTCTCGCCGTTCTACGATCCGATGCTCGCCAAGCTGATCGTCACCGCAACGACGCGTGATGAAGCGGTGACGAAACTCGCCAAGGCCCTCGACGAAACGCGTCTCTCGGGCATCGAGACGAATGTCGATTACCTGCGTGCGGTCGTGCGCTCGGACACATTCGCGCGCGGCGAAATGACGACGCGTTATCTCTCGAAGTACGTGTACACGCCCGCCACGATCGACGTGCTATCTCCGGGCAATTTCACGACGATTCAGGATTATCCCGGGCGGATCGGGTACTGGGACGTGGGCGTACCGCCGAGCGGGCCGATGGATCATCTGTCGTTCCGGCTCGGCAATCGGATCGTCGGCAATCCCGAAGGCGCGCCCGGCCTGGAGCTGACCGTCGCCGGCCCGACGCTGCGCTTCAACACGCGCGCCGTCATCTGCCTCACCGGCGCGGACATGAACGCCAAACTCGACGGCGCCCCCGTTGATCGCTACACGCCGATCGACATCCCCGCCGGCGCGACGCTCAAGCTCGGGCGCATCACCGGCCCGGGCGCGCGCAGCTATCTGCTCATCGCCGGCGGACTCGACGTGCCCGCCTACCTCAACAGTCGATCGACCTTCACGCTCGGCCAGTTCGGCGGGCACGCCGGTCGCACGCTGCGCACCGGTGATGTGCTGCATCTGGCGCACGAGCCGACGGTGTCGGAGCCGCGCGCGGTCGGCGATGACATCGCGCCGATGCTCACCAGGACATGGAAGATCGGCGTGATGGACGGGCCGCACGGGTCGCCGGACTTTTTCACCGACCGCGACATCGAGATGCTTTTCGCGACGGACTGGGAGGTGCACTACAACTCGGCGCGGACGGGCGTGCGGCTTGTCGGGCCCAAGCCGACATGGGCGCGCTCCGACGGCGGCGAGGCGGGGCTGCATCCGTCGAACATCCACGACAACGCCTACGCCATCGGCACCATCGACTTCACCGGCGACATGCCGATCATTCTCGGGCCCGACGGGCCGAGTCTGGGCGGCTTTGTCTGCCCGGCGACGATCGTACAGGCGGAGCTTTGGAAAATTGGCCAGCTCGCCACCGGCGACACGGTCCGTTTCGTCCGCATCTGCCCCGATGATGCGAGCGCGATGGAAATGAAACAGGACGCCATGATCGACACGCTGACCGCGCCGCCGGCGGAGAGTTTCTCGCTGGCGCCGCTCGTGTCCGGGCCGCGCTACGTCTGGCTCGATCGACCCGCCGCGGGCGATCGGTCCCGCGTCGTGTACCGCCGTTCGGGCGATCGGTCGATGCTCATCGAATACGGCCCGCTGGTGCTTGACCTGGACCTGCGCTTCCGCGTCCACGCCCTGATGACGCGGCTGCAAAAGGAACAACTTCCGGGGGTCATTGATCTGACGCCGGGTATTCGTTCGCTGCAGATTCATTATGATGCGCGCGTGCTGCCGTTTGACGAACTGGTTCACGCACTGACGCGGATCGAGGACGATCTTCCGGCGGTGGACGACATGGAGGTCGAAGCGCGCATCGTGCGGATGCCGCTGTCATGGAACGACAGCGACACGCAGCGCGCGATTCAGAAGTACATGCAGTCGGTGCGCGACGATGCGCCGTGGTGCCCGAGCAATATCGAATTCATCCGGCGCATCAATGGACTTGCGAGCGTCGATGACGTGAAGCGGATATTCTTCGACGCCAGCTACCTTGTGCTCGGGTTGGGCGATGTGTATCTGGGTGCGCCTGTGGCGACGCCGATGGATCCGCGTCATCGGCTGGTGACGACCAAGTACAACCCGGCCCGGACTTGGACACCGGAGAACGCGGTCGGCATCGGCGGCGCGTACCTGTGCATTTACGGCATGGAGGGCCCGGGCGGGTATCAGTTCGTGGGGCGCACGGCACAGGTATGGAACCGCTGGCGCAGCACGGCGGACTTTGAGCCGGGTTCGCCGTGGCTTTTGCGCTTCTTCGATCAGCTTCGGTTTTACGAAGTATCGCACGACGAATTGATGCAGTTTCGCGGGGATTTTCTGCATGGGCGCGTCAAGCTCGACGTCGAGAAGATCACGTTCCGCCTGAGGGACTATCACGCCTTTTTGGAGTCGATCCGGGACGACGCGGCGGCGTTCAAGCGGAAGCAGCAGGCGGCGTTCGAGGCGGAGCGTGCGGAGTGGGAACGGCGCGGCGAGTTTCGCCGGGCGGAAGCGGCGGCGGCCGGAAGCGCGCCGGCGGAAGTCGAGATTGACGTGCCGGTCGGCGGCGAAGTGATTGAGTCGCCGATGGGCGCGAGCGTGTGGAAGGTGCTTGTCGAAGCGGGCGCGCGCGTGAAGGCAGGCGACACGCTGGCGATATTGGAAGCGATGAAGATGGAGACGCCGATTGTGGCGGCGGGCGATGGGAAGGTGCATGCGGCGGTGTGCAAGGCGGGACAAATCGTGCGGGCGGGTCAGGCGCTGTTTGTGATGATGGAGGAAGCATGATGCTGCCGATCGGTGAGATGACCAAACTGCGGGCGGCCTACGACGCGCGGGCGATCGATCCGAGGGAAGTCGTCGAGGAAGTGCTGGCGCGGATCGGGCGGCACGATCAGCCGCAGGCATGGATTCATCGGGTTTCGCAGGACATTTTGCGCCGCCGGGCGGCGGAGCTTTCGGCGATCGCGGGCGAAGCGCGGAAGGCGCTGCCGCTGTACGGCGTGCCCTTCGCGGTCAAGGACAACATCGACGTCGCCGGCGTGCCGACGACGGCGGGTTGCCCGGCGTATGCGTACACGCCGAGCGCGACAGCGTTCGCCGTGCAGCGGTTGCTCGAGGCGGGGGCGATCTTCGTGGGCAAGACGAACATGGACGCGTTCGCCACGGGGCTTGTCGGCACGCGCTCGCCGTATGGGGCTTGTCACAGCGTTTACCATCGCGACTACATCAGCGGCGGATCGAGCAGCGGATCGGCGGTCGTCACGGCGGATGAACTGGTGACGTTCGCGCTCGGAACGGACACGGCGGGGAGCGGGCGCGTGCCGGCGGCGTTCAATGGGCTCATCGGCCTCAAACCCACGCGCGGGCGGATCAGCATGCGCGGCGTCGTGCCGGCTTGCCGGTCGCTCGACTGCGTTTCGATTTTCACGAAGCACGCGGGCGATGCGGAGCGTGTGTTGGATGTGGTCGGCGCGTATGACGAGGCGGACGCATACGCGCGATGGACGCCGATGTTGACGCGAGCGACCGGCGCGTTTCGTTTCGGCATTTTGCGGGAGAATCAGCGGGAATTCTTCGGCGATTCCGCGGCGGCGGCGATGTATGAGAAGGCGATTGCGCGGTGCGTCGAACTCGGCGGCGAGGCGGTCGAGTTCGATTATGAGCCGTTGCATCTTGCGGCGCGATTGCTGTACGGCGGGCCGTGGGTGGCGGAGCGGTATGCGGCGATCGCCAAGTTCTTCGATGCCGATGCAGCGGATATCGATGAAACCGTGCGCACGATCATCGGGAAGGCGAAGGAGATTCGCGCGGATGAGGCATTTGGCGCGATGTATCTGCTGGAAGAACTGCGCGGGCAGTGCGCGAAGGTTTGGGAGGTCGCAGATGTGCTCATGCTGCCGACTGCTCCGACGATGTACCGGATTGAGGAGGTCAAGGCGGAGCCGATCAAGCTCAACACGAACCTCGGGCATTACACGAATTTCATGAACCTGTTGGACTGGTGCGGCGTGGCAACGCCGGCGGGTTTGCGGGCGGACGGGTTGCCGTTCGGTGTGACGTTTATCGGGCGGGCGTGGAGCGAGGCGACGCTGCTCGATCTGGCACGGCGGTTTGCGGGCGAGGCGGAGGCGGCGGTTCGGCCGCTGGCGAGACCGCGGGAGATGGTGAAGCTTGTCGTGGTCGGGGCGCATCTTTCGGGGATGCCGCTCAATTGGCAACTCATGTCGCGCGGGGCGAAGCTGATCGCATCATGTCGCACGGCGGCGGCGTATCGGTTGTACGCGCTGGCGAATTCCAAGCCGGCCAAACCGGCCCTGGTGCATGTCGGCAAGAGCGGCGCGGCGATCGAAGTCGAAGTGTGGACGATGAGTGTCGAAGCGTTCGGGAGTTTCGTCGATGACGTGCCCGGACCGCTGGCGATCGGGACGGTGACGCTCGATGACGGCGGCGCGGTGCATGGGTTCGTCGCCGAGCCGCGGGCGCTGGATGGGGCGATCGATATTACGCACTTCAGGGGATGGCGGGCATATGTAAAACAAGGCGGTGGGACTTAAGTCCCACCGCCTCAAAAGACATCGTCCCCGACTTTCGTCATGCGGGAAATCGGCAGCGGCTTCTCGGCCGCGGCGCCGGCGGGGTGGATCAGTTCCTCAAGCCGCCGCTTCACCGCCAGAAAAGGCGAGCTCAGCAGACACTCCGGCCCGCGCGGATGCGCAATCGGCGTCTCGATGATCTCCATCACGTGCCCCGGATTGCGCCCGAGCACGACGATGCGATCGGATAGATAAATCGCTTCGTCGAGATCGTGCGTGACAAACAATATCGTGATGTCCACATTCTGCCAGATCTGCAAAAGGTACTGCTGCATCTGACACCGCGTCTGCGCATCAAGCGCGCCGAAGGGTTCGTCCATGAGCAGAATGCGCGGCCGATTCGCCAGTGCCCGGGCGATGGCGACACGCTGCTTCATGCCGCCCGAAAGCTGCTGCGGATAATGATGCGCGAATTCGGAGAGCCCCACCATGTCGATCCACTGCATCGCCTCCGCTTCGGCGCTCGCCCGGTCGCGCCCGCGCAGACGCAGGCCGAACATGACATTCTTGAGCACGCTCAGCCAGGGAAACAGCGTGTAGCTCTGAAACACCATGCCCCGATCAGGCCCCGGTCCGGTGACTTCCCTGCCGTCGAGCAAAATCTGTCCGTCGGTCGGCTCGTCCAGGCCGGCGACGATGCGGTTGAGCGTGCTCTTGCCGCAGCCCGACGGGCCGATCATGCAGATGATCTCGCGCCGATGAATGGAAAAGCGAATGCCGCGCAGCGCCGCGATCGTTTGGCCCTGCGGACTGATGAACGTCTTGTCCACATCCATCACGTCCAGCACGATCGGCCGCTGATAGAGGCGATCGAACCGCTCGCGCACCGCCGGGCTCATCAGCCGATAGTCCGGCAGCTCAATCAAATCCGACATCGGCCGCCCCCTTTCGCATCGCCCGCGCCTGCGCCTCGAGCTTCGCCTTCAAGCGCGGCGGAGGAATCGGCGGCGTGCGCATCGCTTCGACGATGCGGCCGAACCACGTCTTCGCCCGACCCTCCATGGCGTATTCCCATGGGAACAAGATGCGCCGCAGCGCCATCAACAATTGATCCGTGAAGAACCCGAGCAGCCCGATCATGATGATCACCGGAAAGACGCGATCGAAATTCCGCCACCGGCCCTGCGTCTCGATGAACTCCGTCAGCCCGCTCTTGACGCCGATCAACTCCGCGATGACCAGCCAGGTCCATGCCCATCCGAGCAGGATGCGCAAATCATTATAAAGGTCCGGCAGAATTCCGGGGATCACCACGCGCGTCAGGAGCCGGCGATTGTCCGCCCCGAGCGTCTGCGCCGCTTCGATCAGACTGTAATCGAGCATACGCGTCGTCTTGGCGATCATGAGCACCATGTGGAAGAACGTGCCGATGAATACCAGCGCGATTTTCGGGGCGTTGTGCGCGAGCAGGATCGCCACCAGCAGCGTGCTGAACGCCGGGGCGGGCATGTAGCGGAAGAAGTCGATAAACGGCTCAAATATCCGCGATATCAGCGAGTATGTCCCGCAGAGAATGCCCAGCGGGATGCCGATGAGGCAACTGATGAGGAATCCGCCGAAGACGATATAGACGCTCTGCACGAGCCGCTGACCCATCGTCGCCTTGTCGTTGCCCGGATCGTTGACCCAATCGGCGAAACCCGTGAGGATCACGCGATGCGGCGGGGGGAGATAGTCGGGGTTCGACACTTGCCCCTGCGGAACAAGCTTGAGCAACGGCTCGGCCGGGAGCTTCGCAAAACTATACGCCGGACCCGCCGCACCAAGATGCGACCAGTTGTCGCGGATGACGCCCATGTTCTCGTTGGTGATGGCGACATTCGTCGAAGTGAGCCGGCCTGTCGCCAGTCCTTCCCATAGCTGATAGATCGCTGCGTCGTCTTCCTTGGTCTTCTCGTCGAGCCAGCCGTTGGCGAGTCCCACCGAGGCGAGCTGCCGCAGTTTCTTGAGATTCGCGCGACGGCCGGATGACGACGCTTCCTCCGTCCCGCCGGCTTTGCGCGTGTCGACGATCTTCTGATTCTCCGCGCGGATGGCTTGGACGAACTCGGCGAAGTACGCGCGGCTCAGGTGGTCGCCGGCGGTGTAGATCGTGGTGGAATCGTCGCGCAGCGCGGCGATGTCGAGTCGCACATCGGGATGCCAGATGAACGGGACATAGCTGACGAGACACCAGAGCGCGAGAGGACCGATGAACGACATGGCCGTGAGCATCGCCGCCGCGCGCGGGCCGATCGGCTGCCGCACAGCCAGCCACGGGCGGCGCCGGCGTCGTGGGGTGCGTCCTTCGCTCAAGAGTGCCTCGGTGCTGCGGGGATCATGTCATCATGCGACAAGCCCGCATCCGCGGGCCCGCGCCTCTTCGGGTTTCGTCGCTCATCGCACGCCAGCCGACGCGCCGGACCCTATTTGCCCAGCGACTTGGCGTATTGCATCGTCAGACTCGGATCGAGATACTTCTCGATTTCCAGCGGCTTTTCGTAGACTTTCTGCTCGACGTTGAACGCGTTGACGAGGATCGTCGATCCGTACACGGAGCCCAGGTCGTCGGCGCTCGTGGACTTTTTCCATTTCATCATCGCTTCGTCGAGCGAGAGGATGTATGTGCCCTTGAAGAACGGCTCGTACTCTTCGGGCTTGATGTCGACGCGGGCGGCGAGAATCTTCAGGGCCTCGTCGCGGTTGGCTTCGTCCTTGAGGTAGGCCACGATGCGGTACCAGACCTTGACGACTTTCATCCAGTCGTCCCGCCGCTTGTCGAGACTTTCCTGCGAGACGTAGAGCAGGTCATAGATGATGCCGGGGGCGTCGGCGCTGGTGAAGATCGGCCTGGATCCGCCGACGATTTTCAGCGCCTGCCCCGAGTTGGGCTGCCACGCGCCGATGGCTTCGACGGCCCCGCTCTTGAGGACCTGCGGCGTTTCGTTGGTCGGCGTGTTGACGATCGTGATGTCATCGCCGGTCATGCCGTTCTGTTTGAGTGCGGTGAGCAGGAGCAGATGTTCGACGAAGCCCGCTTCGATGCCGACCTTTTTGCCCTTGAGGTCCTTGACGGTGTTGATGCCGGGGCGGGCGACGATCATGTCGTTGCCATTGGAGAAGTCGTTGATGATGATGCCGACGGAGGCCTTGCCGGTCGCGCCGGTGACGAGGGCGTCGCCGTTGGTCATGCACACCGCGTCGACCTTGCCGGCCGCGTAGGCGTCCATCGACGGCACATAATCGAACCAGAGGAACTTGACGTCGACGCCCGCTTCCTCGAACCAGTGCTTTTGAATGGCGATCTCCCACGCCACCCAGCCGGGCCAGTCGGAGTAGGCGATCGTCAACGGCTCCTTGTCCGCCGCCTGCACCGGGCGGGGCATCGAAACGAGCGTCACCAAACCAGCGAGCGCGGCGACCACCAGCGACTTGAACATCGACATGTGCCATCTCCAGAGAATGAGTGAACAACCACACAGCGCACGAACAGCAAGAAACAAATGGCGGACCAAACGCGAATTTTGATCAAATCGCGGATCGGCTGCGCGAAACATGAGCAGGAAAATTGGACCGGCTGGAAAAGTGTGTAAAAAGTGGGCGGCTGCGCCAATAAAAAACACGGCGGCTTCCGGGGGGAAGAAACCGCCGCGCTTCACTCCAAAACTCCTCCGAGAGTTTGGCAAGACCAAAAAGCGATCGGCCCCCTGGGTGATCGCCGATTTCAAACTACCCCACGTTCAGCGGTCCGACCAATTTTTGTGCACCCCCATCGCCGATCCTTCCGCGGCGGCTTCCGATCGTGCGGGTTCGGCAAACGGGGTAAGCGCGCAAAAAGAAAGCTGAGGGATGGCCATCCCTCAGCTTTCGGGTGCGAGCGGGCGCGATCAGTGGACCGGGTGCACGAACACGCGCAGGCGTTTGAAGGGGTAGGAACCGGCGTTGGAGGCGAAGGTCCAGTCGAAGGTTTTGCCATCGGAGTTGCCGATGCCCAAATCGGCGCCGGCGCCGGCGACCCAGTGGTTGAGCGCGAAGACGGTTTGCTTGGCGGCGGTATTGTGCACCTGCATGGAGCCGTAGCCATCCTTGGGCTCGGCAAGCTGGTCGCCGATGTCGTAAGCCTCATTGGACGCGCCGGGGACGGAGGCGGTGTTCGGCGGCGCATAGTTGTTGGGCCAGAACTCGATGTTCCCGGCGAGGTTCGAACCGGTCTTGATCCCGTTGACGTTCGACGCGATGGTCATCGCCTCGACCTTCTGCTGGAACGTCGCGTCGGAGACGAACGTCGGGATGCCGATCCTGGCCGCGTCATCGGTGAACGCCTTCATCGAGACCCAGACATACTGCGGCGAGCCGGTCCCTGGCTGAAGCTCGAGCAGATACGCCACGCGATCGAACTTCTCCACCTTCCCGTGCAGGTCCTGCGTGTACGCGAACGCCGGGCCGATTTTCGACAGGTCCATGTCGTACGCCAGCTCGTAGCCCTTGGCATCGTCGATCGCACCGAGGAAGTCGGGCTTGGGCACTTCGCCCGCCCGAAACGCGCCGGTGGGCAGGCCGGCCCCGTTGACAAGGTTCGGCGTCGCCAGCTTGTTCCAGGCAAAACGCATCGCCGCGGGCGCCGCCACGTTCGGGCTGCTCAGCAGAATCGAGTCGCCATCGATCTTCGCCTCCGCCGATTCCCATCCCCCGCCGGCCCCGATGACTTCAAAATTCGTCAGCGGCTTGCCGTCGCGCGAAGCGAGTTTCCCGGCGGTGTGGTCGAAGGTGACGCGCAGTTCGCGGCCCTCCTGCTTGAGCGACTTGAACGTCGCGCCGGTGTCGACGACATCCTCGCGCCCGTAGGTGCGATGCAGGGCCAGCAGCGCCAGCCGCAGGCCCACGTCCTGTTTATCCGGCGGGTGGATGTTCTGAAGGGTGGCGATGTCATTGGTGACGATCATGCCGGTGTTGGGAATCTGCTCGATGGCGGCCTGCGCTTCCCAGAATTCAGCGAGCATTTCCGGCGCTTCGTTGCCGTACTGAAACGGCGCGATCTGCACGTAATAGTACGGAAAATCGCCGATGCCCCAGAGCTTGCGCCATCCTTCGACGAGCGCCCTGGTCTTTTCGTAATAGAGCATGCCCTCATTGTGATTGGATTCGCCCTGGTACCAGATCGCGCCGCGCATGGAGTAGCCGACGAGCGCGTGGATCATGCCGTTGTAGAGCATGGTCGGGGCCTGATGATCGGTCGGCTGCTTGAGCGCATCGGGGAAGCCGGGCGCGGGGGCGATGGCTTGGTGATCCTTCAAGGACTGCTGAGCGTCGCGGACCCAGGCGTTCGTCTCCGCCACGTACTTCTGAGCGGCCTGCATGTACTGAGGATTATCCGGCGTGCGCAAGGCGATCTGGTCGGCGATGCCTTTGAGCGCGGGGACCATCTGAAAACCGATCGGCGGGGTCCACGGCTCGATGCGCGTCCCGCCCCATGACGAATGAATCAACCCGATCGGCACCTTGAGTTCCTGATGCAGCTTCCGCGCCATGTAGTACCCCGCCGCGGTGAAACCGGCGACGGTCTTGGGCGAGCAGACGAGCCACGGCGCGCTGATATCATCGAGCGGCACGGCGGAGGGACGCTTGGCGATAAGCACATGACGAATCTGCGGATAATCCGCGGCGGCGATCTCCGCCGGGGCGTTGACCGACCCGGCGACGGTAAACTCCATGTTCGACTGGCCGGAGCAGAGCCAGACTTCACCGACGAGGACATCGTTGATCGTCAGCGTGTTGGAAGCGGCGACGGTGAGCGTCAGCGGGCCGCCCGCCTCACGCTTGGGCAATTCCAGACGCCAGTGCCCCGCGTCGTCCGCCTTCGTCGAAACACTGTCGTCGCCGAGCGTGACCTTCACCGCTTCGCCGGGGTCGGCCCAGCCCCAGATCGCGATGGGCATCTGCCGCTGAAGCACCATGTGATCGTTGAAAAACCCCGGCAAACGCACGGCTGCGAAGACCGGCGTGGCCAGGACAACCATCAGACAAACGCAAAGCGATCGAAGCATTCGTTGCATGGCGGGCTCCGTAAAAATGGGGAGCCCCAGTATAAACGAACGCCCCGTTGCCCGCGTCCCGACCCCGCGCGCACCGGCGCGGAAACCCCGCCATCGCCCCGCTCCCGTCGCCAATGGCGGGTTGTCGGCGGTATTTCACAGGGTTATGAGCGCACCACTCGGGCAGCCGGTGCGCCGGTGCGCACGCCGCGGCCAACCCCGTCGCGCCGGTGCGCGATCAATCAAGGACTTACAAAAACCCATGCGCACGCCCATGGCGAATTTGCCATCCCCATGCGCGAAAACGAAACGCTTGTGCGCGGAACGGACGAAATGACCCCCTCGCCCCGACGCACATCGCTGCGCCGCCCCAAACGACGCGACGCGCCGCTCACCACCAGTACTGCCGATACGGAGCCGTGCCTTTGTTGTAGACGCGCAGTTGCAGCTCGTCGAAGTCGCACCAGCGCACCGCGCCGTCGATCATCGCCACGTTGATACCCGCCAGATTGCGCCCGCCGCTCTGCCCCAATTCGCCGGGGTGGAACCCGTAATACGGGTGATACGAATGCGGCTCGAGATTCCAGCGCCATGCCCAAACGCCCGACACATCGCTTGCGGGAATGCGATACGTCGTGTCCATCAGCAGCGGGGTTGACGCCTGTCCGTCCTGCACGCGCAACAGCGCGTAGTTGTTGCCCAGCGTGTCAAAGGATCCGCCCGATCCGCCGGGCGTCAGCCAGCTTGTCGTCGTGGCGGAGAAGCTGGTGATGCGGAACTGCCCGGCGCCGGAAACGGCGGAGAACGTGGGCGGCTGATAGAGAAACAGCTTTTCGTCGGCGTACTTGTCCGCGGGACAGGTCATCACTTCCCACGATCCGCCGGCGTAGTCGTAGCGCAGCGTGTCGGCGATGGCGTTGGGCCAGCACCAGAGCATATGCCGGCCGGACGTGACGACACTCGCCATGTCCGGCAGCTTGCCCGCCCGGTCGGTGGCGAAGCCCAGAAACGCGGCCTGCACCTGACGCTGATGCGTCGCGCACATCGTCCGATCCATCGCGAGCCGGACCCGTTTCATCGCCGGCAGCAGAAGCGCGACCAACAGCGCGATGATCGTGACCACGACCAGCATTTCGATCAAGGTGAATGCAGCACGTCGCACGATGCCGCTCCATGATTAACGGATCGAGTCACACGAACAAGCCGCGCCTCGGGCGCGCGAAGGTCAACGAGGTCCAACGCATTCGCGCGGCTCTCGCCGCGCGAATGCAAGCAGGCGGACATTCCGAATCAGGCGCGCCGACGGCGCATCGTCATGATGCTCAACAGGCCCAGCCCCGCGGGCAGCGCGGCGGGCGCGGGCACCAAGGTGACCTGATGCAGGGCCAGGCCGCTGATATAGGCCTGCGTCCCGCCCCCGGCGGCCTTGAGGTCCAAGGCGGTGTAGCCGGTGAAGAGGACCGTGACGATCTTGGCGGCATCCGCCGTTTTGTTCACAAGGTTGAGCGTGAACGAGCCCACGGTCGCGCCGGCGGTGTAGGTGCCGATGCCGCCGTTGGGGGTGAAGGTGCCGCTGCGGAGGATGTAGTCCTGGCTCTCGACGGAGCCGACGGTGCCTCGATTCTCGCCGCTGACGAACTGAAGGCGATAGGTCTTGGTCGCGTCGAGCCCGACGACCGCCATATCCGCGACGTTGGGGCTAAAGAGCGTCGAGCTGAGCAGCGTGACCAGATTCGTATCGAGCGAACTGCCGGGGAAGATGCCGCTGGTCGCCGACGACCCGTTCACATAGCGGAACGTGCCGGGCGTGTTGGCGGGCCCTTCAAAATAACTGCCGCTGAGGGTGGCCTTGAACTGAACGCCGTTGACGGTGACGGAGGTATTGGCGCCGAACAGGTTCGTTCCGCTGATATAGGTGCCGGTGTTGTCGATTTGCGAAACGCTGGTCAGGGCCGCCTGATTGATCGAGATGATGGCGGCGGAGGCGGCGTCGGCGAAACCGAACAGACCGGCCAGAAGCACAAGGAGGAACGTCGGATGGCGCGTCATTTTTTATTTCTCCAGCTTGGGGGTTGCGATCAAGGTTGGGGGGGTTGAGGAGACCGGCGACGTTACCAGCTCGTCATTGTCCGATGCCTGTTCAACCCGGATATTGTCCACGACCACGCCGAAGTCGTCCGACCCGGCGGCGGTCTGAAGATGCAGGATCATCCGCTCCGACCGGGCGCGGAAGCTGATCGACTGCGGCTGCCAGCCCGGCCGCGTCACACGGTCGAATCCCTCCGGCCGCGCGACCGAAAGCGTGCGGTCCACCAGTGCGCCGGCGTCATCACTCATCTGCACATGAATCGACTGCGACGACGAACGCCGCGGCGAATCGAATCGGCCCGCCAGATCCAAACGCAGCACGTAACGCTGATCGGGTACGACACGCACGGCCTGTTCGATGGCCATCGACTGGCCGGGATAATTCGTCAGGTTCAGGCAGCGCTGCCCTTCGGACGGCTGAAAGTAATCGGGGCCCATGAGCCAGCGCCCGCAGCCGGCGACGGTCCAACCGCTGATCGTGCTGAGCTGACCGGCGGGGCGCGTGTTCGACAGCGCCAGATTCCACAGACCCAAGGCGCCCGGCTGATCAATGGTGGCGGCGTCTTCAAAGCCGCCGTTGACGACGAAATTGGCCGGCCCAATCTCCGAAAGGCCCGCCACGCCTTGCGTCATCGTCAACCGCCCGGTCTGTCCGGCTTCGAGGCGCGCGGCCGTGGGGTTCGTGGGCAGCCGAACCTCGACGCGTCCCTCACGAACCGTGATACGTCCATCGCCCTCGGCATGCATCACCAGATCGAAGCGCGTCCCCAGATCGACGACGCGCACCCCGCCGGGCAGGTCGATCGTGAACCCATGCGCCTCGGGGCGGCAGTACGCTTCGAGTTTGCCGGAGGTCAGCCGCCCTCGGTTTGGGCCGGTCATTTCAAATTCGCATGGGCCCGTCAGGTCGACGACGGCGGTGGATTTGAACATGAGCTGGGCGCGGCCGGCGGTGAGTTTGATGGGGCCGGCCAGGTCGGAACCGAGGGGGAGGGAGCCGTCCGTGTTGTCGAACTGCGCATCGTCGGAGAGGTCGCTGAGGACGGCGAAAGACGCCGGGGCGGCGGAGTGCGGAGCGGGGAGTGGGGAGTGGGGAGTGGAAGGCAAAAGGACGAAGTAGAGCGCGGCGGCGAGGGTGATCAGGGCGGCGGCGTACCAGACGCTTCGCCCCAAGGCGGGCTCAGCGTCGGCGTGGCGCGCGGTGGAAGACGCTCGTACGAAACCCACGCCGACGCTGAGCCCGCCTTGGGGCGAAGCGTCTGGTCGGCGGCTCTCTGTCGCCGCGCGCCGGTGTGGATGAGGACGAATTGGAGATACGCATCGCGCGCCTCCGCGTCGTCGCGCAGCAGGCGGTCCAGGTCGGCGAAGGCGGCGGCGTCGAGCCGGGCGTCGAGGAGTTGGGAGCAGAGTTCCTGCACCCGCGGGATGGTCTGATTGACTTCATTCATCAGACGGCGTCCTCATCGAGTTTCCTGCGGATGCAGCCGGCCAGGGCGCGGCGGATGCGGAGCAGGGCCTGATCGACGGCGTTGCCGGTCATGTTCAGCGCCTCGGCGATGGCGAGCACCGTCTGATCGAGGTCGTAACGGTGACGAAGGATCGAGCGCTGGCGGTCGGTCAGGTGCTTGAGGCATTCGTGCAGGGCGAGCGAGACGCGATCGACCTGACGGGTGCGGGCGTCGATCGTCTGTTTGAGGGCGGCGAGAGTTTCATCGCTGAACACGAGCCGATCGCGCGATCGCTTTTTGCGGTCGGCGAGCACGGTGTAATGAACGATGGCCCCGGCCCAGGCCATGAAATCCGAGCCGCGGACGAAGTCGTCGGCCTTGTCGCAGATGACCAGATTCGCCTGCTGCAAAAGCTCCTCCGCCCACCGCGCCTCGCCCACCAGCGACAGGGCATAGGCGTAGAGCCGATTCTGATGACTCGCCAGAAGCGTCGCAAGTTCTTTATCGACAGGCATATGCTTGTGTTCTTGCCGCTGACCCGAGCAGATCGGGGCGCACCTTTTATTCAGTAATAGCCGAGGCGGGGGTGAATCTTATGGGCTTGGGTAAACATTTAGGAACGTGTTGCCACCGGGGGCACGGGGCTGGATATGGCCAATGACAAATGCCTAATGCCTAATGACCAATGCATTTGTCATTAGGCATTAGGCATTTGTCAATGGTCAATGAATGGCACAAGGCGGATTGCTAAGCCGCAAGCGGCATTCGCCGGGCGGATGACGCATCGGGGCGGTTCGCATACCATGTCCGACCCCCGGAACCTTCCCCCGGAACCTTATTTAGAGAATCGATCATGGAAGCTGGGATTGTCGGTCTGCCCAATGTCGGAAAGAGCACGCTGTTCAACGCCCTGACGGCGGCGGGGATCGAAGCGAAGAATTACCCGTTCTGCACGATCGAGCCGAACGTCGGCATCGTGCCCGTGCCGGATACGCGGCTCTCGACGATCAACAAGTTCATGCCGACGGAGAAGATCATCCCGGCGGCGCTGCGCCTTGTCGACATCGCCGGGCTGGTCAAGGGCGCGAGCGTCGGCGAGGGACTGGGCAACAAATTCCTCTCGCACATCCGGCAGGTCGACGCCATCGTCGAAGTCGTGCGGTGCTTTGAGGACGGGGATGTCACGCACGTCGACGGGTCGGTCGATCCGGTGCGGGACATCGAGACGATCGAAACGGAACTGATGCTCGCGGACCTTCAGGTCGTCGAAAGCGCCAAGGACCGGGCGGCCCGGCAGGCGCGGACGGGCGAGAAGGAGGCGAAGCTGCGCGTCGCCCTGCTCGAACAATGCGAGAAGACGCTCGGCGAAGGCGTGCCGCTGCGGGCGATCGAGATGGACGAGGAATCCAAAAAGGAGCTGCGCAGCTTCGGGTTCATCACGGCCAAGCGCGTGCTGTACATCGCCAACGTCGACGAGAGCGACCCGACGGGCGTCGGGCCGCTCGTGCAGAAGGTGCGCGAGTACACCAAAACGCACGGCGGGGAAGTCGTGCCGGTGTGCGCGAAGATCGAGGCGGAGCTGAGCGAGCTTGACGAAGCGGATCGCGCGGAGATGCTCGAGTCGCTGGGGCTCAAGGAGCCGGCGCTGGCGACGGTGGCGCGGGGGATTTACCACTTGCTCGGCTTGCAGAGCTACTACACGGCGGGGCCGAAGGAAATTCGGGCATGGACGATTCCGATCGGCGCGACGGCGCCGCAGGCGGCGGGCGTGATTCACACGGACTTTGAGCGCGGATTTATACGTGCGGAGGTGTATCAGGTCGAGGACCTGGTGCAGCACAAGACGGAGGCGGCGATCCGCGCGGCCGGTAAAATGCGGGTCGAAGGCAAGAATTACGTGATGCGCGACTCGGATGTGTGTCACTTCCTCTTTAACGTGTAACCTGCGGCGCGACGATCCCAAAAGCGAATTGATCCTCCATGCCCTTCCTGACCGATAAGCCCCATATGGGGTTTTCAGGCATGGAAATCGCGTTTGATTTGACTATGCTCAAATGCGATTCATAATGAAATAAGCGGCCTGAACACGGTCGCGGGAGCGAAGGTTTTTTTCGCTGGAGTCACAGAAAAAATGCCCATTCAGCCCGACTACGAAACCGCGTCCGAACCCAAGTCCGACCGCAAGTATTTCTCGGTCGCCGAGGCCAACCGCGCCCTGCCGTACGTGCGGCGGATCGTGGAGGATGTGCGTCAAACGTATCGCGAGGCGGTGGCGCTTCAGGAGCGCGTCGAACGCCCGATGCCCGGCGAGGATGCCGACACGCTTCAGGACCAGTACGCCGCATCGATCGATCAGCTCAACCACTTCGTGGACGAACTGCATCAGGTCGGCGTGGAGCTTAAGGACTACGACCTGGGCCTGATCGATTTCCCCGCGCTGCACGAAGGGCGGGAAGTCTGCCTGTGCTGGCGGCGGGGCGAGGATACGATCGTGGCATGGCATGAGACGGCCGCGGGTTTCGCCGGCCGGCAGGATTTGACGCTGCTGCATCCGACGAAGCTTTGAGTGTCCGATTCAATTGATCCGACTGAGAACCGCGGCCGAGTGTCGCGGTTCTTTTTTGTAAAGCCGCGACCGGCGGTCGCGCTCTTGGCGTCAATCCGTAAATGCGCCGAAGCGCGACCGGCGGTCGCGGCTTTACAGGGACGTCATTTGGCGTACCAGTCGCGCAGACGCACGTCGATCTTATCGTCCTTGGCGTTGACGAGTTCCTTGAAATGGTTCACGTCGCTCATGCCCGTTTTGCCGCGGTAGTGGTAGGGATAGACGACAGCGGGCTTGAACTCGAGCACGGCGTCGGCGGCGTGCTCGACGTCCATCGTGTACGGTAGATTCATGCACACGAACGCCACGTCGATGTTCTTCAACGCACGCATCTCGGGGATATCCTCCGTGTCGCCGCTCAGGTACACGCGCTTGCCGCCGAGCGTCAGCACGTACCCGTTGCCCCGGCCCTTGGTGTGAAACTGCGCGCGCTCGGGCGTGAGGTTGTACATCGGGATCGCCTCGATCGTGATCTCCATCTGCGTCGTCGTCTGCCCGTTGGCCAGCGGCACGATCGTCGCGCCCAGTTCCTGCGGCAATTTCTCGACGACGACCGCCGGCGCCACCAGCACCGTGCCCTTCCGCGCCAGCGCCGTCAGCGTCGGCACGTTGAAGTGGTCGCCGTGAATGTCGGTGACGAGGATCAGGTCGGGCTTGGGCAACTTCGCGAACACCTCCGGCCCGCCCACCGGGTCGACCGCGATGACCTTCCCGTCGAGACTCATCTCCAGCGTGGCGTGATTGATCGGGTGAATGATCAGATCGCCGTCGTCGGTTTTGATCGCGTCGCCTTCAAGCCCCGCCGCGCACAACATCGACGACATCACCACACAGGTTGCGAACACGGAGATAAAACAAAAAAACTTGGACATGCGTGTTTCCCTTCGAAATGGCGTCACGGACATTTTGAGAAACGCAAACACGAATTGGACCGCACGCGAGCGCGAGGTCTGACGTATAATAGGACGCGGCAGGGTATCGGGCGGGCGAATCGGGTGTTGGCCCGGTTTTCACAAGCCCCCCGGCACGCAATTCCCTATCTTTTGGAGGTGTCCTATGTTCGGCACACGTACCTGCACGCTTCTTGCGGCTTTATTGATGATGGGTCTGATGGCCGCCTGTTCGGATTACAAGTCCGACACCGAGGGCTCGACGCCGAAGATGAGTCTGGAGAAGGCGGCGATGAGCACGGTCGATCAGTACAAGAAGGCCGACTCGTCGCTCAAGAGGTTCTTCGACGGCGCCGCGGCGTACGCCGTGTTCCCCGAAGTCGCCAAAGGCGCGGCCGGCATCGGCGCGGCGCATGGCAACGGCGTCCTCTATGAAGGCGGTCAGATCGTCGGCTACACCGGCCTGAGTCAGGGCTCGATCGGCCTCCAGCTCGGCGGACAGACGTACAGCGAGCTGATCTTCTTCAAGGATAAGGCCGCCGTCGACGAGTTCAAGGGCGGCAACATGGAGTTCAGCGCCCAGGCCTCCGCCGTCGCCGCCGCCGAAGGCGCCGCCGCCAATGCCGACTACGCCCACGGCGTGGCAATCTTCACCCGCGGACAGCAGGGCCTGATGTTCGAAGCCAGCGTCGGCGGCCAGAAGTTCAGCTACAACGCCAAGTGATTCAATCCTCCCAACACCACCCCAGCGCCGATCGGCTTGCCCGGTCGGCGCTGTTGTTTTGATCTTGTGAATCACCGCGCTCGGCGATCAGCTTTCGCGCCGAATCACCTTGCCCTGCCGGTACGCCATGTTGCCCATGTGCGCTCCCGCCGCCGCGAGGACGCCCGCTTCGGCCGGGGCGTTGGGTTTGTTCCGCGTGCGCACGCAGTCGAGCCACGTGCCCAGATGCAGCGCTTCGCCGTCGGGCACCTTGAAGAAGTCCGCCCCGCGCACGCCGTCGCTGTAGATCTGTTCCTTGTCTTCGATGCCGCGGTTGGGTTCGCCGTGCAGTTCGTAGCGACCGCGATCGAGATAGATCGTACCCTTCTCGCCCATGAGCGTCGTGCCCGCGCGCCCGTAGGTGCTCACGAACGTGCCTTCAAAATGAAGCTGAATCTTGCGCTCGCGATACTCGAAGAGCGTTTGAATCGTGTCGGGCGTTTCCCAGACGCCTTCGGTGGCGAAGTTCTGACCGATCGTCGTCGCGGTGTCGGGCAGCGGCAGGTCGAGCACCATGTTCACGCCGTCGAGCCAGTGCACCATCAGGTCGGTGAGAATCCCGTTGCCGAAGTCCCAGAACCACCGCCAGTCGAGCATGCGATACGCATCGAGCGGCTGCTGGGGCGCGTTGCCGCAGAAGCGCTGCCAGTCGACTTCCTCGGGTTTGACGTGCACATTGGGCTTGTTGAACGGCAGGAAGTTGCGGTTCCAGCTCATGTGAATCTTGTGCACCGGGCCGATGAGTCCCTCGGCGATGACCTGTTTGGCCCATGCGAACTGCGGCATGGAGCGCTGCTGCATCCCGACCTGCACGATGCGGTTGTGCTTGTTCTGCGCTTCGATCACCGCGGCGCCCTCGGCGAGGTTGTGCGTCAGCGGCTTCTCGACGTAGACATCCTTGCCGGCGGCGCAGGCGTCGATCGTGATGGGCACGTGCCAGTGATCGGGCGTGGCGATGACGACGGCGTCGACATCCTTGCGGTCGAGCAGCGCGCGGTGATCGCGCGTCATGAAGGCCTTGCCGCCGGCCAGAAAATTCCCGGCCTGGGCGCGCGGGTCGTACACATCGCAGACCGCGACGATGTTGACCTTGTCCATCTTCTTGAGGGCGGGCATCAGCGCCCCGCGGGCGCGCCCGCCGCAGCCGATCACGCCGAGGTTGATCGTGTCGTTGGCGGCGTAACCGCGCGAGGCGACGGCGAGCGAGGCGGCCAGCGCGGCGGAGGATTGGATGAAATGACGACGCGAGAGGGAATCGGACATGGCGGGCTCCTCATGAATGGAAAAATGCATTGTAACACATGAAATTTTCGAGGGACCCGAAAAAGAGATATAGCCGACGCTTAGGCGCATCGCGGTCGCCGATGACCGGCGCGATTTTCAAAAAAGATCAAAATTCCCGTTGAAATCCGCGGCGATCGGACCATAATCGAAACTGTTCCATCGCTTCACACAAAGGGGATCGACATGATGAAGCCCATCGCACTCACGCGTCTTGCGAGTCTGATCGTCCTTGCCGTCTGCGCGAGCTTCGTGCCGCGCGCGTCGGCGATCATGGTCCAGTATCAGGGATCGTGGTTCAACAATACGTTCATGTCCACCGGCGCCGCCGCGGCGACGCTCGATGTTTCGCTGCCGACGGTGACGTTCGTCCTCGATCTCGACGGCAACGTCTTCGGCGGGTCCGACCCCGATGTGCTGACGCTCACCGGCACGGTGCAGGGCGATCTGAGCGTGCTGTTCGATGACGTCATCGGCCATCCGACCTACGGCGACATCCTCGGCGCGACGCTCAGCAACACCGGCCAGTTCAACGCCACCGCCACGAATATCCCCGGCGGATTCATCACCAGCACCGAAATCACCGGACTCGCCGGCCTGTCCGGCATCGCGCTTCAGTACATCGTCGACGGCCCCAACGGTCCGTTCGCCAACGGCGTCATCAACATGCTGCCCATCCCGGAGCCGACGACCGCAGCGATCGTCCTCCTCGGCGCCGGCGCGATGTTCCGCAGGCGCCGCTGAACGCGCGGTCTGATATGACCAATGACAATTGCCGAATGCCTAATGACCAATGCATTGGTCATTAGGCATTTGTCATTGGTCATTGAAAGGCACAAAGCCGAATCGCCTGTGCCCGTGCCGCCCTCACATGGGATCATCAAACAACCCGCCCTGCCGCTCGGTTCGCACGGCGGCGCGGATCAGGTCGTGGACGAACTTCATCTTTCCCGCGACCGGCCGGCTGAAGACTTCGGGCACCAGATCGGTCAGGCCCATCGCGCGGTTCATCTCGTTGAACATGACGCCGAGCTTTTCGTAGCGCTCGAGCATCGGATCGAGTTCCGCATGGCGCGGGTCGACGGCGTAGAGGCCCATGTTCCCCGCCGTATCCAGCACGCTCACCACGTCCAGATACGTGGCGAACGTCTCGGCGAAATCCTCCCACGGGTGCATGCTCGCGTAGGCGCTGACGAACCGGGCGCGCCAGTCGGGCGCGGGGCCCTGCTGATAGTAGTTCTGCCGGGCGTTCTCATAGCTGATCGCGCGATGGTCGCCGAACGCGGCGGCGAAGGCGTCTTCGCATCGGCCCGATACGAGCATCTGCCAGTAGTAGTGCGAGATTTCATGGCGGAAGTGCCCGATGATCGTGCGATGCGCTTCATCGAAGGCGACACGCAGTTTCTCGCGCTCGACCGGCTCGGCCTCGCGCAGGTTGATCGTGATCTTGCCGTCGAGGTGGCCCGTGTGCACCTGTTCATGCTGGCCGAAGCTGAACCAGTTCTGACGGACGATCGAAGCGTCGGCCTTGAAGTCGAATGACAGAGGCGGATGCACGCCGTCCGACGCCGTCCCGTAGGGCAGGCCCAGCAGGTCGAGTGTGTAGAGCAGGCGGCGTTTGCCCTGCTCAAGCCGATACCACCGCTGCCGATTTTCCGCCACGGTCAGATCGGGAATCGTCTGATTGAATCGGCAGTAATCGCACAGCGCCCCCGGAGCCGTGCCCTGCACATCGCTCACCACGCACCGATTGCACACGTTCTCGACCGCGTAGTTGTGACACTTGATCAGGGCCGCCCGGCAGTACCCGCAGCGCGTCGCCCCGCCGTCCGCATCCACATCGAGCGACCGAATCGCGCGGCAGATCGGGCACCACCCCACATCGCGCCCGCAGGCCAGGCACTGACTGTTCTCAAAAAACAACCGCGCGCCGCATGTACATTCAAACGTCTTCATCAATGGGCATCATATCGCGCGAGACGATTCGGAGGCGCGCGCGACCGAAGCGCCGGGCGTTGCCCGGCCGCTAAACGGGGGAACGGTCAGGCGCGCCAGGGGAGGGTGGCGGAGCGGTCGTGGTCGGGGTGTTGTTTGTCGAGGCAGTGGAGGGTCAGGGTCATGGCGTTGTCGGCGAGTTGGGCGCTGACCCAGCCGTTGGGTTGGCCGGCGGAGAAGACGTAGGCGGTGGGCGGGAGGTTGATGAGGTGGATGCCGTCGCGTTGGTCGAGGGACCAGTGATGGGTGTGGCCGAAGATGAAGGCCTTGACGTGACGGCGCGGGGCCAGGACATCGAAGAGCGCGGCGGTGTCGGTGAGCCCGCTGATCTTCGGGCCGGAGAGCGCTTCGGGGGAGGCCCACTGGGGATTGTGATGGGCGTAGATGACGGCGGGTTTATCGGCGTGGGCGTCGAGGGCCTTGGCGAGCCAGGCGAGCTGCGGTTCGCCCATGACGCCGGGCGTGGAGTTGGTTTTGTCGAGGGTGTCGAGCATGAACCAGTTGACGCGCGGGGTCATGAGCACGGTCACGCGGCGGCCCGGCACCGGCTCGTCCGACGGTCGGTAGTGGGTCATGCTCGCCAGAATCGTGTCGCGGTTGTCGTGATTGCCCAAGTTCAGATGCAGGGGCAGCCCGGCCTGCCGCAGCGGATCGAGCAGCGTCGCCAGGTGCGCATAATCTTCGGGCAGGCCCTTGGTGAATGCGCAGTCGCCATTGACGAGCACCGCGGCGGGCTTCGTCGGCAGCGCGAGCAACTCGTCGGACACACGCTTGAAATTGTCGGTCATGTTCGCATTACGCGAAACCATGTCGGGCGTCGCCGGAATGTGCGTATCGGAAAGCAGCGCGAACAGATCGGCGTCCGCATCCGCCGCCTGCACGTACCGCAGCGCCAAAAGCCCCGGCACCGACGCGGCGGCAACCTGCAAAAACCGGCGGCGGGAAATCGGCGGTACGTGAACGCTCATGATGCGACTCCTGACTTTGGCTCTACTTGACCAATGACAAATACCTCTTGCCTAATGACCAATGCATTTGCCATTAGGCATGAGGTATTTGTCATTGGTCATATCGAACGGGCCTTCCGCACGCGCTTCCTCCACTTCATTTCACGTTCAGCATCATTTTCGAAAAGTGTTCATGATCCGACCCGCTGTGCAGCGAAGTGACGAAGATCAGGTATTGGCCCGGGTCGTGAATTTGCAGCTTCTGGCGCAGGCCCGCCATGCCCTGCGGCTTGAAGTTCACCTGAAATTCGCCGTCGAGAATCTTCGGGTCGGCGGTAGTGTTGTTGGTGTTGTTCTGGCGGGTGATCGAATAGTGGACGCCGACGTCTTTGCGGATCTTGTGCGGATAGACGTTGGTCATCGTGAACTGGAAGATGAACGTCTGATCGTGGGTCACGTCGATCGTCGGAATTTCATTCTCCGCGTTCGGGTCGTCGTGCGGATCGGTGTAGGAAGTCTTCACTTCCGAACCGGCTTCGACGGTGATGCGCACATCAAAATGCTCCGCGCGGGCGATCGAGGCGGCGCACAACACCATGAGCAGCGCGAGCGGTCGTTTCATTTGTCCGCCTCCACGATGATGTCCATCACGCTCGCGTGCTCGTGCTGATGCTGACGGGCGGCGTCGAGTGTTTCGATCTGGACGCGGTAGGCGCCCGGCTCGTCGATGCGGAAGGGCATGTCGGCGGAGGTCGCGTCGCCGGGCTCGAAGTCCATCGACACGGCGCTCTCGACGGCGACGTTCTTCTTGCTCAGGTCCGGCTCGGTGCGGTCGCCGACGTGGTCCTCGCCGGCGATGTAGAAATGCACAAGCATGTTGGGGATTTTCTGATCGGAGATGCAGGAGACTTTCCAGTGGGCGGCGGCGAGCTGGCCGACTTTGAGGTGAAGCACGGGGCGAGGGACAAGCGGGTCGGCAAGCTTGGCGCCATCCGCTTCGACGCCCGATTGCCTGGCGTCACCGGCGGAGAGGTCGAGTTGGGCTTTGAATTCGTCGGCGCGGGCGAGGGGAGAGAACAGCGCGATGAGGAGGAGGGATAGTGGGAGGCGTTGGGACATGGCGCGCTCCGTCGTGAGGGAAGTGGTTGCGCCATTATAGAGGAGAACGCGGGGCGGTGCCCCGTCGCTAAACGGCAAGAGCCTTGCGTTGGGCGGACAGGAGCTTAGTGATGCCGCGGGAGGCGAGGTTCAGGAGGGTGTCGAGTTGTTTGCGGGTGAAGGTGGTTTGCTCGCCGGTGCCCTGGATTTCGATGAACTGTCGGCGGTGGTTCATGACGACGTTGAGGTCAACGTCGGCGTTGGAATCGAGGGCGTAGTCGAGGTCGAGGTAAGGTTTGGCATCGATGAGGCCGACGGAGACGGCGGCGACGGGGCCGAGGATGGGGTTTTGATGGATGATGTTCTCACGACGGGCGAAGGCGAGGGCGTCGGCGAGGGCGACGTAGGCGCCGGTGATGGAGGCGGTGCGTGTGCCGCCGTCGGCTTGGAGGACATCGCAGTCGCAGGTGATGGCGACCCCCGGAAGTTTTTCGAGATTCACGGCGGCGCGCAACGAGCGGCCGATGAGGCGTTGGATTTCGGTGGCACGGGAGTTGGGGCCACGCTTTTGGCGGTCGGGGGTGGAGCCGGGGAGCATGTTGTACTCGGCGGTGACCCAACCACGGGTGAACTGTCCGGTGTTGGGATCGCGGGGGAGCCAGTTGGGGGGCGTGGTGCTGAGGGTTGCGGTGCAGAGGACGCGGGTTTGTCCCATTTCGATGAGGACGGAGCCGGGGGCGGCGGTGGGGTAATGGCGGGTGATTTTGACGGGGCGGAGCTGATTGGGGCGGCGTTTGGGCATGATCTGATGGGTCCGGGGGTTGTGATCACTTGGCGAAGGCGCCCGTATCCGGGGCTCTGCTGCGCTGAGCCCTCGACTACAGGGGAAGCGGAATTGTAACCGAAAGTTGCTTGACGGGTCAGAAAACGAGGGGTATGCTTTTGGGCTACCCCGAGCGGCTGCGCTCCGGGGATTTTGAGCGATCCGCGCGTCCCGCAAGGGCATGAGGGCCATCGCTTTGTATCGAGGAAATCCAATCCGCTGAACCCGCCGATCGGCATGCGTCCATCGGGTCGGGACCGATGGACGGGCCTTCGCCGGGCGTGACCCCCACGTCAATCCATCGTTCAAGACCCGCCAACGCACCGAGCGTGCGGCGAACGGCATCCTTCTTTTTTCACGAGATCGACCATGAGCACGCAAGCCACGCCCACCCCGTCCACCGCCAACAGCGGCGCCCTGAGCCACGTGCGCAACTTCGGCATCGCCGCGCACATCGACGCGGGCAAGACCACCGTCTCCGAACGCGTCCTGTTCTACACGGGCAAAATCTACAAGATGGGCGAAGTGCACGAAGGCACGGCGACGATGGACTTCCTCGAGGACGAACAGAACCGCGGCATCACCATTCAGTCCGCGGCGACGACCTGCCTCTGGAAGCGCAATGATCGTGACTACACGCTCAACCTCATCGACACCCCCGGACACGTCGACTTCACCATCGAAGTCGAACGCTCCCTCCGCGTCCTCGACGGCGCCGTCGCCGTGTTCGACGGCAAGGAAGGCGTCGAAGCGCAGTCCGAAACCGTCTGGCGTCAGGCCGAAAAGTATCACGTCCCCCGCATCTGCTTCATCAACAAGATGGACAAGCTCGGCGCGGACTTCGAATTCAGCTTCAACTCGATCGGCGAACGCCTCGGCGCCAACGCCATCCCCGTGCAGATTCCCATCGGGCATGGCCACGAGTTCCAGGGCATCATCGATCTGCTGACCATGCGGGCGTACTACTACGACGCCTCGGAGCTGGGCTCCAAGGTCGAAGAGCGCGACATTCCCGATGATCTGATGGACAACGCGCAGTTCTGGCATCACATGCTCGTCGAGAAGGCCGCTGAACTCGACGACGCGCTGACCGAGAAGTTCATCGAGGACGAAAGCACGATCACCTCCGAAGAAATCCGCGCCGCTCTGCGTAAGGGCACGCTCGCCATCGCCTGTCACCCCGTCTTCTGCGGGTCGGCCCTGAAGTACATCGGCGTGCAGAAGCTGCTCGACGGCGTCATCGACTACCTGCCCAATCCCAACGAAGTGCCCGAAGTGCAGGGCGTCGATCCCAAGGACTCGGACGTCAAGCTCAGCCGCCCGCACGACTCCAGCGCCCCGTTCAGCGGGCTGGTGTTCAAGGTCGTGTCCGACCAGCATGGCGACCTGACCTACACGCGCGTCTACTCCGGTACGCTCTCCAAGGGCTCGCGCGTCATCAACCCCGGCAACGGCAAGAAGGAAAACGTCAGCCGCATCTTCCAGATGCACGCCCAGAACCGCATCGCCCTCGAAGAAGCCAAGGCCGGCGACATCGTCGCGCTCATCGGCATCAAGAACTCGTCGACCGGCGATACGCTCTGCGATCCGGACCACCCGATTCTGCTGGAGCGCATGGACTTCCCAGAGCCGGTGATTTCCATGTCGATCGAGCCGCAGTCCGCCGGCGATCAGGAAAAGCTCGGCAACGCGCTTTCGACGATCAACCGCGAAGACCCCAGCTTCCGCTACCACGTCAACGAGGAAACGGGCGAGACGATCATCGCGGGCATGGGCGAGCTTCACCTGGACATCGTGGTGACGAAGCTTCAGCGGGACATGAAGATTCCCGTGCACGTCGGCAAGCCGCGCGTGTCGTACCGCGAGACGATCACGGCCAAGGCCGAGGCCCGCGGCCTGCACAAGAAGCAGTCGGGCGGCCGCGGCCAGTTCGGCGACGCCATCATCACGATCGAACCCTACACCGAAGCGCAGGCCATCGAGGATGAACTGAAGTTCACCGACCAGATCGCCTTCGAGAACAAGGTCGTCGGCGGCTCGATTCCCAAGGAATACATCCCCAGCGTCGAATACGGCGCCCGGCAGACCGCCAAGAGCGGCGTCGTGGCCGGGTATCCGATGCAGAACGTCAAGATCACGCTCATCGACGGCTCGTACCACGACGTCGACTCGTCGCAGGTGGCGTTCGAGATGGCCGGCTCGCTGGCGCTCAAGGAAGCGGCCAAGAAGGCCAAGCCCGTGCTGCTGGAGCCGATCATGAAGGTCGTCGTGACCACGCCCGAGGAATTCCTGGGCAACGTGACGGGCGACATCTCCAGCCGGCGCGGCATGATCCTCGGTCAGGAGAAGCGCGGCAACGCCATCATCCTCGAAGCCGAGGCCCCGCTCTCGGAAATGTTCGGGTACTCGACGTCGCTGCGCGGGATGAGCCAGGGCCGCGCCAACTACTCGATGGAGCCGTCCACCTACCGCGAAGTGCCCCGCAACATCGCCGAGCAGATCGTCGCCGGCCAGGGCACGAAGTAACCCCTCCGCGAATGCACACAAACCCCCGTCCAAGTGGCGGGGGTTTTTTGTTGCGCGGTTCTCAAAGCCCTCCCCCTCCGAGGGGGAGGGTTGGGCGGGGGTGAAGCGCATCAGTCAAATGATGCAACGCAACGATGCACCACGAAAAGTAAGACACAACGACTGATGCGCCTCACCCTCCCCTAACCCCTCCCTCAAAGGGAGGGGGATAAGACTGGCCAAATCGCCGCATCGAGCGTATCTTTCTGTCGAAGGAGTTTGTGCCGTGCAGACGATGACGTGGCCACTTTCGCGGCTGGGGAGCCGATTTTCGCTGCTGTTTGAGCCGTGGCGCCGGCGGGTGATGCACTCGGCGCTGGGCCGCTTTCTCGATCAGCCGCTCGATCTGGCCGTCGGCATCGTTGAGCCCGACGGCACGGAGCGCGTCCTGCCGTTCACCCAGCACGGCAAACTCCTGTACGGATGCGAGCAGTTTGAGCGCATCAATTCCGTCACCTTCCGCGGTCATTCGGATACCTGCGGCCTGCGCTTCGAGCTGAACCTGCACAGCACGTTCTACCCGCAGGACGAACTGCTGAGCCAGATGCCCGCCTTCTATGTGGAGCTGCGCGTCGCCGCCGCTCCGCGCGTGCGCCGCCGCCGCTTCGTCAAGACGCCCAAGAACGTGCGTCTGTTCATCCGTCTCGCGCGGCCCGAGACGCAGATCGACGTGCGCGAGGGACGCATCGACCTGCGCTACGACGTGAAGCTCGATCCGCAGTACACGCCCGCCTGCGGGTCGGACATCCGGCAGACCAAGCCCGACCTCAAGAAGCTCAATACGCCTTCGGCGACGGCGCATGTGGTGGAGCGGCTTCAAAGTCTCAACGACGGCGCGGTGCCCTCGACCGGCGAACACGGCGGCGCCGGCCTGTCGCTCGAACTGCCCGTCACCAGCGAAGGCAGCGGCATCAAATGGCGACTCGTCTGGGGCGCGCACACCAGCGATCCCGTGCTCGATCTCAACGGCGATCCCGCCACGTTCATGTACCTGACGCACTGGCCCGACCTCGACACGGTCATGCACAAAGCCATCACGCACCGCGACGACAATCTGGCCAAGTCGCGGCGGTTCGAGAAGCTGCTCGAACAGGCGCCGCTGAGCCGAAGCCAATGGCATCTGCTCGTGCTGGCGTTTCAGAGCTACCTGTCCAACACGTTCTGGTGCCGGCGGGCGGACGGGCGCGAGTGGTTCAGCGTCGTGGAAGGCACGAGCATGTTCCACGGCACGGTCGATGTCGAATACAACATCGCGCTGTTCTACTTCGCCCTCTGGCCGCGCCTGCTCACGCTCATCTTCGAAGAATGGTCCCGCAACTGCACCGAGCACAAGCGCTCCGGCGGCATGATCCTCAATCACGACATGGGCGCGGGCGTGACGGTCGGCAAGCAGGCGTACGACCACTCGATGCCCGTCGAGGAAAACGCCAATTTCCTCCTGCTGCTTCAGATGTACACGCACTGGACCGGCGATCAGGCCCCGCTCAAAAAGCACAGCCCGATCGTCCGCCGCCTCGCCGACTATCTGCTCTGGACCGATCGCGACGGCAGCGGGTTTCCCTCGGAGGGGACGGCTAATACGCTCGACGGGTCCGACGCCGTGCAGTTCGCCCGTAAGCAGACGTATCTCGCCATCAAGCGCAACGCCGCGCTGTCCGCCGCCGCCGATCTGCTCGAGCGAGGCGGACAATCCGAGCCGGCGGAGCGATGCCGCCTCGCCGCGGCGCGTGATGTTCCGCTCATCGAGGAAGCCGCCTGGCTCGATGACCACTACGCCGTGAGCGTCGATCGTGATGCGCAGGGGTTGATCGACACGTGGACCGGCGAACCCTTGCCGACGCGCGAGCTGGCCGGGTGGGACGACTACTCGATCTACACGACCAACGGCCTGCTCCTGCCGATCATGATCGCTCAGCCGCTCGCCTTCGACTCCGAACGCCTGCACACCGACCTGTTCAACTCGCAGCGCGAAGCCCTGCGGTCCTACGGCTGCGGGCACACGTCCAGCGACAACACCAATATCTGGATCAGCTCCAATCTCTGGCGCGATTTCGTGAGCCACTACCTGCACGTCGAATCCATCACGCTCGACAGCCGCTACTGGGACATGCTCGTGTTCTCCAACACCAATGGCCAGAGCTTCGGATTCTGCGATACGTACATCGGCAATGAACTGGCGTTCTACCCGCGCGGGGCCACGTCGTTCGGCTACTTCCTCGCCGGGCCGCGGATTCAGATTGATCGCATGGACGGCGAGTACATCGCCGTCAATCCCCCGCGCCACGCCGCTCAGCGCTGGCCCCTGCTCCCGCTCGCCGACTGGGCCGCCGGCAAAATCCCCGTCTGCGTCGTCGACACCGCCGGCAACGCCACCATCGAAGGCGAAATCGAACCCGTCCGCATCCTTGGCCACGCCCCCGTGTCCGATGGGTTCATCGGCTGACCCCCCCCGCCGCTTGCGGCTTAGCGCCTCCTATAATCTCCCTCGATGCAAAACGACTACGACATCATCGTCATCGGCGGCGGTCACGCCGGAGCCGAGGCCGCATGGGCCGCGGCGAATCTGGGCATGCGCACCGCGCTGGTGACCATGCGCGCCGACCGTATCGGGCAGATGTCCTGCAACCCCGCCATCGGCGGACTCGCCAAGGGCCAGATGGTCCGCGAGATCGACGCCCTCGGCGGACTCATGGCCCTCGCCATCGACGCCACCGGCATCCAGTTCCGCATGCTCAACCAATCCAAGGGCCCCGCCGTCCGTGGCCCCCGCGCTCAAGCCGACAAATACGCCTACGCACGTGAGGTCCAACAACTCCTCCGCTCGCGCACCAACCTCACCATCCTCGAAGGAACCGTCGACGAAATCCTCACCACCGAGGGTCACGTCGCCGGCATCCGCCTCGCCCCCGGCCCGACTCGCTTCAGCGAGTCGGGGCCCTCGCTCACCGCTTCATCCGTCGTATTGACCACCGGCACCTTCATGCGCGGCCTCCTCCACTCCGGCGAATCGCAAACCCCCGGCGGACGCATCGGCGAAGCCCCCGCCGTCTCGATCAGCGATGCGCTCCGCGCGCTGGGCTTCGAACTCGGCCGCCTCAAGACCGGCACCCCCCCGCGCCTTGCCGCCGAGTCGATCGACTTCGCCGCCCTCGAAATCCAACCCGGCGACAACCCGCCCATCCCCTTCAGCGATCTCACGCCCATGAGGCGGGGGGACTTCAGTCCCCCCGTCTTCCCGGTCCTTGAGCAGCGCCCCTGCTGGATCACCCAGACCCACGAAAAGATCCACGACCTCATCCGAGCCAATCTTCACCGCGCCCCGATGTACAACGGCCAGGTCAAAACGACCGGCCCGCGCTATTGCCCGTCCATCGAGGACAAGGTCGTCCGTTTCGCCGACAAATCCGCTCATCATGTGTTCCTCGAGCCCGAGTCGCTCGAAACGAATGAAATCTACTGCAACGGCATCTCGACGTCGCTGCCGCATGATGTGCAGGATTTCATCGTGGCGAACATGCCCGGCTGCGAGCGCGCGAAGATTCTCAAATACGGATACGCCGTCGAATATGACATGGTCCTGCCGCATCAGATTGACGCGACGTGCATGACCAAGCGGCTGCCGGGCCTCTTCCTCGCCGGGCAGATCAATGGGACGACCGGCTATGAGGAAGCCGCCGGTCAGGGCCTCGTCGCCGGACTCAACGCCGTGCGGTACGCCCGCCAACAGGACCTCGTCCGCCTCGGCCGCGATCAGGCGTACATCGGCGTGCTGATGGACGATCTGGTCACCAAAGTCCCGCGCGAGCCGTATCGGATGTTCACCAGCCGGGCGGAGCATCGGCTGATTCTGCGATCGGATAACGCCGCCGATCGTCTCACGCCGCTGGGCCGCGAGCTGGGGCTCGTCGATGATGAGCGCTGGTCCGTCTACGAAAACCGCCGCGCGACACTCGCGCAGATGCGCCAAACGCTCCAGGCCGCTTGCGGGTTAGCAGCCCTCAAGCGCCCCGACTTCGACGAGCCCGCCGCCTTGGCGATCCTCGGCGAGAGCGCCGACCCGCGCCTCGTCGCCGCGCTGCTCAGCGATGCCAAATACGAGCCGTTCATCGAGCGCCATCGCCGCGATCATCAGCGGCTTGAAAAAGTCGAGTCGCGCCCGCTGCCCGTCGATTATGACTACACGAAAGTGCGCGGCCTGCGCAATGAAGCGATCCATGTCTTAAACCGCTTCCGCCCCGCCACGCTCGGCCAGGCCCGCCGCCTCGCCGGCATCAACCCCGCCGACCTGACCGTCCTGACGTTCGCGATGAAACTCCGCTGAGCGATTCGCCGCTTTTCAGAAACTCACATCCATCGCGATCGCGTCCGTCAGGCGGCGGAGATATTCCTTGCGCGGGATTTCGACGGTGCCGAAGCGGCGCATGTGGTCGCTGTTCATCTGCACGTCGAGCAGGATGAATCCGCGGGACTTCATGTGGGCCACGAGATGGGCGAGGCAGACTTTGGAGGCGTTGGTGCCGCCCAGGTCGGGGCGGTGGAACATGGATTCGCCGCAGAACGCCCCGCCGATCGCCACGCCGTAAAGTCCGCCGACGAGCTGCCCGTCGCGCCACGCTTCGACGCTGTGCGCGACGCCCAGCTCGTGCAGTTCGATGAACGACTCGATGATCTGCCGGTTGATCCACGTCTCCGGATGCCCCGGCCGCTTGTGCGAACAGGCGGTGATGACGTCGGCGAAAGCGGTGTCGTGACGGATGTCGAAGAGGCGCCGCTCGACGGCCTGCCGCAGCGTGCGCGGACACTTGAAGCGATCCAGCGGCAACACCGCCCGGGGATCGGGGCTGAACCATTCGACGCCCGGCGCGTGGCGGGAACGCGCCATGGGGAACACGCCCTGACAGTACGCCGCGACAAGCAACTGCGGCGTGAGCGTCAGTTCGCGCGGCGGATGCTCGTGCGACCGATCGACCATGCGCACATTCTACCGGCGCACCAGCCGGGCGTCCGTCTCGGCGACCTGAAGCGGACATTTGAGCTGCGCCAGCGTTTGAGCCAGTTCGCCGGCGCACGGCGCGCGGAGGCGCACCAGCGTTTTGGGCACGCGCCCGCCGGTGTAGGTCACATCGCAGAACACGCCGTCGCACGCCAGTTGCAGTTCACCGGGCGCGTCGAGCGGCAGCGCCCCGCTGTGCGAATATTTGTGATACACAAGCCGCTGATTCGTCACGATGATACCCGCGTAGCCGGCGTCGCGCGCGGTGAATTCGCTGTCGGGCAGATAGGCGAGGAATTGCTCCTGGTCCGCGAAGCTGAACCATGCGGCGAGCCGCTCGCGGACATTCTGCGGCACGGCGCGCCAGCCCGGCGTGTCGAGCTTCTGCACCGCGGCGCGCAATGAGGCGGCGGACCCGTCCATGAATCCATTGACCCGCTCGATCCAGCGCAGCGCGTAGGCGGATGAGGGAATCATCACCTCGCAGTCGACGCCCGTCGGCGTCGTGTGCACCGCGCCATGCACATGCACATGAGCGGCGCAATCCGTGCAGACAAAGTACGGCATCGGCAGATTGAACGGCGGCGACAACTCGTCGATCGGCAGCATCAGCGCCATGACTTCCGTCGCATTACCCCGGTCGCGCACGTGCAGCTTGTGCGTCTGCTCGATCTCGCCGACCGGCGGCACGTGATTCATCGACCGGTCGATCCAGACAATCGGCCGGGCGGTGAGCTTGTCCCGATCCTCCGTGCCGCACGACAGGCAGCGCAGCGGCATGGAGGCGCGAAACACATCGTTTTTGAGCATTTTCGCGCTGAACGTCAGTTTCACCCCCGCCGTGTTCACCGATCGCACGCAAAGCGTCGCCCTCGAACTGAGGTCCACCGCCACCGGCGGATCGGCGACATCGTACGTCGCCGGCTCCGGCGCGACGGCGACGGGCTGAGGCGCCGGGGACTCCGCCGGCTCCGGAGGCGGGAGCGACGGCGCAGCCGCGGGTTCGTGAGTGATCTGACGCACCGGCGCTTCGGTCGCCGTGGCCATCGCATCATCGTCCTCATCGTCGTGATCCGAATGGACGAGCCAGCCGATCACCGTCTCGTCGACCTGCGACGCGATCGTCGGCAGACGAAAGCGCGATCCGCAGACGCGGCAACGCCCGACGCCTCCACTGGCGGTCAGAGGAACGAGCCAACGCTTGAAGCACCCTGGGCACTGGATACGGACGTGCATGATGTCAAACCCCCGTGGCGAAAGAACTGAATTACAAACCACCCTGACACCGTTCATGCTATCCGCCGGAGGCGGGCCTGTCGATCAAAATCCGACAGGAATGCGACGCGAAATCGCGCCACCGACCGGCGGCGGAGACGCGGCGGTTCGGTCGCGCGGTGCGACGACTTCAAAAAGCAATGTGGGCCGACACACTTAACGCATGACCATCCGTGATACTCCGTATTGGGATGATCGCCGCATCGCGCGAAATAAAATATTTCGGCCGGCAACTTCAGGTGCCGGATCGGGGTCGATTCCAAGGCATTTTCAGAAGCAGCATCGCCATGCCGCAGCGGTTGGTCACGCCGGCGAAGATGAGCCCCGCGCCGACGAACGCCGCGATCCCCAGAAAACCGGGGTGCAGGAAATACCCGAGCGCGACGCCGACGAGTACGAGCATTCCGGCGACGATGCGGACCTGGCGTTCGAGTGATATCGCTTTGCTCGCGCCATGCACGACGGGCAGTCCCGCCGCGACCCACGCCTGCGTCCCGCCGTCGACGCTGATAACATTCGTCATCCCCTGCGCGGTGAGTTTCTCGCCGGCGCGCCGGCTCATGACGCCGGCGTTGCAGACCAGATACACCGGTTCATCCGCCGGCGCCATCCGCTGACTTCGCACCCCGGCCGCGTCAAGTTGATCGAACGGCAGACTCCGTGCCTGCGGAATGTGCACCGCGGCGTAGTCGCCCGCGGGTCGCACATCAAAAAGATCCACCGCCCGATTCTTGCCGCACAGGTCCGACAGATGCTTTGGAGAAATGAGCGTCACACTCATAAGGCCCATCCTTTGGGGTCAATCACCGACGACCGAACAGGCCGGATAGGGGCGTGCCACGGCAGTCGCCCTTGATTGATCATAGGTCTGGATTTGAAATTGACCAGCGGCCGTTATCGCAGGATTTCGTAGTAGAACGTGCGGTAGCGGCCGCTCAGCTCGAACGTCCCGTCGGGGCTGAGGGGGACGGATTGGCCGGTCGGCACGCCGTAGATGTCCAGCGCGTTGACGCTCGTCGGCGGCAGCCCCTTCATGCGAATCAGCGCCTGCACCGGCTCCATCAAAAGCGGCGGCCCGCCGACCGCCAGCAACTTCGTGCCATCGTCACTGTACTTGGCATTCGTCTGCCGATCGCGCGCCATCGCCGTGATGAGCACATGCTTCGACTCGTCGATGGGCTTGCCGTCGAGCGCGGTGAACAGCAGCGAGACGAACGGCGTCGTCACGGCGACATCCATCGCCCCCAGCTTGAACATCTGACCGCCCGCCCGGCCGACGACGGCCTGCGTGCGCGGCGTGTCGACGGTCACGACCTGCCGACCGTAGTTCCATGCCAGTTCGCCCGTCATCGAACAAACGAGCTTTGCTGAGGAATCCCAGTACTTGGCCCAATCGACGGTCGAGGGCTGGTCATCGCCGAAGCCGACGGTGACTTTACCGATGGCCAGGACGGGCATGGGCGTGGCGAGCTGGCCTTGAAGCGATTTGACATCGTGCCCGCCGCCGGTGAAGTCCTGGTGGAGCGGATCGGTGCCGGCGAACAGATCGGGGATCGTCACTTGTCGCGCCGCGGCGGCGGGGGCTTGGGCGATGTCCCCGCGTCGCACCGCCAGCGACAGCGCGGGAAACTGACCGATGTAATGCGGGGTGTCGGTCACGTATTTGCTCAGCTCCGGCCAGCCGTCGCCGGGGTAGGCGCGGCTGTTGAGAAAGTGATACGACGCGTCCCAGCCCTGAAGCCCCATCCCGTAAAACGCCATCAGCGGCGCCGCCTCCGCCTTCCATTCGTTGGGAGGCATCGACGACCACTCCGTCGAGCAGAACGGTTTGCCTGCGACCTGATACATGCCCATGCTCAAGAGCCCCGACCCCGGCAGTGCGAGCATGCTTGCATTGTCGACCTCGCCGGGCGCGATGCCGTGTCCGCCCGCACCGCCGCCGAAGTAGTTGTGACGATCGATCATGTCGGCGGCGGTGTCACAGTAGAGATTCGCCGGGTCCGCCGCCGCCCCGCCGGCGCGCCAGGCCGTCGTGACGGTCACGGCCTTGAAACCCAGCTCGCGCACTTCCTTCTCGCGCCGCTGGTAGTAGCCGCGCTGCTGCTCGGTCAGAAAGGCGATCAGATCGCCGGCCCGCTGCTTCTGTCCGGCGAATTCGTACAGCGGGCCGTCGCCGCCGAGATGATAAGCGCCCATCAGCTCCAGCTCCTGCTGCGCGAAGGAATCGCCCTTCCGCAGCCCGCCCCATGCGTCGCGCAGCGACTTTTCATCGCCGTATTTCTTCAGGGCCCAATCGAAAAACGCATGGCGCACCCGCTGGGTATGCCGCGGGAACTTCTCGCCCTTGTAAAGTTCGTTGAGCGGGAAGTGGAAGAACACGCAGTCTTCATTCTGAAATTCGAGCACCGCCAGCGCCGGGTCATCGGCGTATCGCAGGCCGGTGTAGGGATTGACATGATTGAGGAGCGCCGTGAGGTACTTGAGCTCGATGTCCTGCAGGCCGCGCTCGGTGTTGGTGAGCCCGTAGCCACTGCGGAGATTTTTGTCCTTGTGCGTGACGGGCAGTTCGTTAAAGAGCACGGGCGGATAGTCGTCGTCGGGGCTCACGATCACGCCGTAGAAGACGGACCATGTGGAGTAGATGCCCTGCTTTTTCAGCTCGGCGAACCACCAGTCCAGATCGTCCATGCGTTTCGCGTCGAATTGCCCGTTGACGAGCGGGCCCAGGTCGCTCTGCACGGGATGTTCGCGCACCATGTTGACGCCGTACTTGCGGAGGTAGCGGATGCGTTGCGTGAGCTGGTCGCGGCTCATGTGGCCGAAATTCAGATTCGCACCGCAGCCCCAGAACTTCGTCGGCTCCGTGTCGTGCTCGAATAGCAGATGCTCGCCGGCGGTTTTGAGAAAGCCGTGCTGACCGGCGGGAGCGTCGATGGTTGCGCTCATGTCGATGACGGATTTTTCGGAAAACGCATCGGTGTCATACACGACGGGGAACCAATCCGCCGGACCGGCGGGCGCCTGTGTCGCGGTCGGCCTGGTCGCGCCGGAAGGGACGAAGCCGCTATCGTCGAAGAGGAAGCAGTCGATGCCGCCGTGGTTGGAGATTTTGCTGTGGAACTTGAAGGTGATGCGGTTGGGGCCTTGGGGCAATGTCACCGTGCCGACTTTGACCCATGCGAGGGATCGGTGGTCGGGTTTGGGGCTGATCATGTATTCGCCGCGCTTGTCGGTGAACTGGATCGGCGTCCATTCGCCGCCGCCGAGCCGGTAGTCGACCGCCGCGAGCAGCACGTTGCCGCGCCACCAGAACGTGTACGGTCCGGGCTTGGCGACCTGAAAGTCGTACGTCGCCGTGCCGGGCCGATCACCGTAATGCGTCAGCCAGTCATTGCCCGACATGCCTTCCTTTTTCACATCGTCGTACCACCCGTTGGTGAGCACGTCCGCATGCGTCGGCTGTTCGCCTTCGATCCAGATCGGGTCGGCGGCGGCGGGACGGGCGGCGAGAAAAATGAACAGCGTGAACAAACCCGCGATAAGCCAAAAACCGGCCGGAAACTTCATGAACGTCACCTTCGCAATAGGGGGTCGCCCAGAGCGTTGTCCCGGAACGTGCGTCGTCGACATAACGCGAGAAATCCTTTGGATTCCGCGCGGATCGGCGATACAGTATAGGGCCTTGCCAGGAATACCCGCCGCCATGAAATTCAATCGCTTCGCCCCGCTGCTTTTTCTCTGCGTCATCGGCTGCGCCTCCGTCGCGCGCGCCGCCGTCGACGCCTCCATCGCAAAATTTTTCGACGATCACTGCGTCAAGTGCCACGGGCCCGACAAGCAGAAGGGCGATGTGCGCCTCGACACGCTCTCGGACAACTTTGCTGACCCGGAGCTGCGCGAGACATGGACCAAGATCGCGCAGATGATCGATCACGGCGATATGCCGCCCAAGAAGGAAGCCCGCCCCGACGCCGCGGCGATCGATACGGTCGTGTGCTGGATCGGCAAGACGATGTGGAAGACCGCATCGGAGCATCCGCTGGCGGTCCGTCGCATGAACCGGCTCGAATATGAGAACACGGTGCATGACCTGCTCGGCATCGACACGCCGCTCGCCGCGCTGCTGCCCGAGGATTCGAGCGTGCAGGGATTCGACAACGTGTCGGACGGGCTGAGCATCTCCAGCGTGCTGCTCGAACGGTACATGGAGGCCGCCGACGCGGCGTTCGACGGCGTGATCCGTCGCATCGAACCCGAACCCGTCGCCACCCGCCGCTCCATCACCATTGAGGAAAAGGAAAACAAGAAGTCGATCGAGGAAAAACGCGCCGGTGTCATGGAGGTCGACGGGTCGTTCGTGAAGTTCCGCCCCGGCTGGCCGCCGATTCGCATCGATGACGCGCACCCGCATGAGACGGGCGTCTACCACTGCCGCATCGCCATCTGGCCCTACCAGTCGCCCGATCACACGCCGGTCCTCGCGGTATTCGTCGGCCCGTTGTTCGGCCCGGGCGAGAACCGCTTCGTCGGCATGTTCGACGTCACCGGCACTTCGCAGGAACCGCGTATCATCGAATTCACCACGCGCATGAAGGAAGGCGACTCGATGCACCTGGTGCCGTGGATCTACCCCGAAGTGCCCGGCTGGTCGAAGGACCCCAAGCCCGGCATCGCCGTCAAATGGGTCGAAACCGAAGGCCCGCTCGATCAGGACTTCCCGAGCAAAGCGCAGAAGGCGCTCTTCGGCGACCTGCCCATGATCGAGACGGATCACCTTTGGATGCGCTACCGCAAGAATGTCCGCCGGCATGAGGTCAACTCGGAGCATCCGAAGGAAGATGCGCAGCGGATTCTATCGGCGTTCATCCCCAAGGCGTTCCGTCGCCCGGTCGATGCGGCGGGGATTGAACCCTATGTCGCGCTCGTGGACAATCTGCTCGACAATGGACGGACGTTCGAGCAGGCCATGCGTGCGGGGATCACGGCCGTGCTCTGCTCGCCGCAGTTCCTTCTGATCAACAGCGACACCCGCGTCGACGACTACACGCTCGCCTCCCGGCTCTCGTATTTCCTCTGGTCCTCGATGCCGGATGACGAATTGATGCAACTGGCGGCGACGGGCAAGCTGCGCGATCCGGCGGTGCGCGATCAGCAGGTGGAGCGCATGCTCAAAGACCCGCGCAGCCAGCAGTTCGTCACGCACTTCACCGACCAATGGCTCGACCTGGCCCAGATCAAGTTCACCACGCCCGACGCCAAGCTCTACCCCGAGTTCGACGACCTCCTCGAAACCTCCATGCTGGGCGAAACCCGCGGGTTTTTCCGGCATATTCTCGAAAATGATCTGAGCGTGACGAATTTCATCGACTCGGACTTCGCCGTGCTCAATGAGCGCATGGCCGGTCACTACAAGATCGACGGCGTCAAGGGCAACGAGAAGTTTCAGATCGTCAAGCTGCCGGCGGACAGCGCGCGCGGCGGCGTGATGGCGCAGGCGAGCGTGCTGAAGGTGACCGCCAACGGGACGAACACGTCGCCGGTCTTGCGCGGCGTGTGGATTCTCGATCGCATGCTCGGTCAGCCCCCGCCGCCTCCGCCGGCCGGTGTTCCGGCGATCGAACCGGACATCCGCGGCGCGACGACGATCCGCGAGCAGCTCGACAAGCACCGGGCCAACCCCTCGTGCGCCCGCTGTCACGCCCGCATCGACCCGCCCGGGTTCGCGCTGGAGCACTTCGACCCGATCGGGCTGGAGCGCGACAGCTACCGCTCGCTGGGCGAGGGCAAAAACGTGGGCAAGTCGTACAAGATCGGCAAACCCGTGCAGACGGATGCGGAGATGAGCGATGGGCGGAGCTTCACGACGTTCCAGGAATTCCGCACGTGCATGATGGACGACAAGATGCAGGTCGCGCGCTCGCTGGCGCAGAAGCTCCTCGTGTACGGCACCGGCCGTCCGGTCGGCGTGCTGGACCGCCCGGCGATCGACGGCGTCGTCGAGTACGCCGGGAAAAACAATCTGGGCCTCCGCTCGATGATTCACGGCGTCGTGCACAGCGACTTGTTCACGCGTCCGTAGTCCCGACTTGAATCGCAACGCATTGGAGCAACATATATGTCACGACTTCGCATGGACCGACGAACCTTTCTGCGCAGCACGGGCGTGGCGATGGCGCTGCCGATGCTCGAGGCGATGACGCCGGGGCTGGGGGCGCTAGCGCGCGGGGCGGACGGCGTGACGGGGGATGTGCGTCGGTTCGTGGCGATTTGTGCGCCGCTGGGGATTCATACGCCGTTTCTGTTTCCCAAGACGGCGGGCAAGGATTACGAGGTGACGCCGTATCTGGAACCGCTTCAGGAACTGCGCGGCAAGTTCACGGTGATGAGCGGGCTGATGCATCCGGATGTGGACGGCGGGCACTCGGCGGATCAGAGCTTCCTGACCGGCGCGATTCACCCGAGCCAGCCGAGCTTCAAGAACACGATCTCCGTCGACCAATATGCGGCGGAATTGATCGGTCACAAGACGCGTGTCGCATCGCTGTCGCTTTCGACGGGAAGCACGCCGCTCTCGTACACCCGGGCCGGGGTGCGCATTCCGTCGGACGAGCATCCCTCGTCCGTGTTCGCCCGGCTGTTTCTGGAAGGGACGCGCGAGCAGAAGGCGCGTCAGATGCAGCGGATCAAGGATGGGCAAAGCGTCATGGACCTCGTGCAGGCGCAGACGAAGTCGATCACGAACAAAATCGGCCGCAGCGATCAGCACACGCTCGATGAATACTTCACCAGCGTGCGCGAGCTGGAGCAGCGGCTTGTCAAAGCGGAGCAGTGGGCGAACATGCCCAAACCCAAAGTTGACGAAGCCCCGCCGACGGACATCGAAGCGCGCGAGAACATGACCGGGCGCATGGAGCTGATGTACCATCTGATCTATCTGGCGTTCCGCACGGATTCGACGCGGTTGATCACCTTCGGCGGGTCCGGCGGCAACGAAGTCGTCAACCTTCAGGGCGTCGACGACGGGTGGCACAATCTGAGCCATCATGGCAAGGACGAAACCAAGATCAGCAAACTCGCCATCATCGAGCACGAGGAATTCCGTCTGTTCGGCGAGCTATTGAAGAAGCTCGAGAGCGTGCAGGAAGGCGAGCACACGCTTTTGGATCAGACGGCGATCGTGATGGGCTCGAACCTTGGCAACGCCTCGAGCCACAACAACACGAACCTGCCGATCGTCTTCGCCGGCGGGCGATTCAAGCACGGGCAGCATCTGGCGTTCGACCCCGAAAAGTCGCCACCCTTGTGCAATCTGTTCGTGTCATGCCTTCAGCACCTGGGCATCGAGGCGGACCGGTTCTCAACGGGCACGGGAACGATGAGCGGTCTGGACTTCGCGTAAGGTCTTTGCGCAAGCCGTCGCGCAACGAAAAACGCCGCGATTCGCGGCGTTTGACGGTGCTTTTACAAGCGAGGGCGACGGGGATCGAACCCGCAACCTCCGGATCGACAGTCCGGCGATACCCACACATGAGAATCTGATGGCAATAGACTTACGGATGATAACGCCATGTGCGTCAACAGCCTTGCCCACAGTGAGCAGCAGATTTCTCCAGATCTACGAACGCTGATAGACTCGCTTACGTGTCTACCGCAAGGAGAACGTGCCACGATCATCGCACACCTCGAAAACTTGCTTGCCATGTCACCCGTGAAGCGGGACGCAATTCTTACCATCACGGAGCAGTCACCATGAATAAATCTTCTCTCGATTATCGACTGACCGCAAAACAACGCCAGTTCGTCAACGAATTCCTCATCGACCTTAATGCGACCCAAGCGGCAATGCGCGCTGGCTACAGCACCCGTACCGCCCATCGGATCGGAGCTGAGAACCTGCAAAAACCTGCAATCAAGGCCGAGATCGATCGGGCAATTCAAGAACGCTCGAAGCAGGTAAAGATTGATGCGGATCAGGTAATCAAGCGGCTGGAGGCAATCGCGTTCGCAGACTTTGGCAACTTTGTCGAGGTGCGAAACGGCGAGATGATCATTAAAGATACTGAAACTCTAACGCCGAATCAGCGCGCGGCTGTTTCCGGCATCTCCAAATCAAAGGATGGCGGCGTTCACATACGAATGCGCGACAGCATCGCCGCCCTCAAACTCATTGGATTGCATCTGGGAATGTTTCAGCAGAACCAAGAACCGACAGAACCAACCCCAATCAAGAGAATCATTCTTGAACACGTTCCGCCACGAGACCAAAATGACGCGCACAACAACTTGCCATCAGAAGATTTGTAATTGGAAGGCTTCGGGGCACTCTTATGGTCTCGCTAATCAGACCATCCCAAATCTCAATCAAACTTTCATTGTATTTCATTAAGCCAACAATACTTGTGTATCCTGAGCCAAACGTAGGCAAAGTGGGAAGACGAATGTCGAAGCAACCTCGGCAACTGTTGCACTCGAGGCTAAGCAAAGCGGCAATTGTCGGATACCATAACCAAGAGTGTTGCACTTTGGAGATCCGGGCTATGTGGAAGTCCTTGGTATTCGTGATCGTTGTCGTCTCGACGGCCAACATCTCGATCGCACAACTTTCACCGGCAGAGGCACAGCGCCGATTGCAGGAAGCAAAGGTCACCGCCGAATTACCGGAAAGTCCAGAGGCGGCGAACGAACGACTTAAGCGAGAAGTACACGATCTGAAGCGCCAAGCTGACGCACTCGAAAAGCAACTGGAAAGTCTACGGGCCCGCATACTTGCCATGGGTGCGCCGGCTGGGCAAGCGGTGGCCCCTGCCGGACCGGCGCTTGAAGGTGACGCGACGGTCCGCACGCTCAAATCACTGCGCGAGCTTTCACCCCTCGTTCCAGATTCCGCGCTGCCCGATCCGAAGAACCGCAATAACGCACAAGCATACTCGATCGTCAACTGCGATTTGGTCACACAGCACTTTGACGCGATGGCGCAGAACAACCTCCTGCGGCTTGAGTCCGCATTTACGATAGCAAGCACACCCTCCACTGATCGTGATGCCAGTGGTAAGGAATTCCTGGACCGCTATTTTGTGATGCTTCTACCGACTGATGTCGAATATCGCTTCTCCTCCGGATCGCCCCAAGTTGATTCGTATCATGTAAAGCCGCGCGATATACGCATTGGGTACGTGCGTGGGATTATTGCGGCGGATCGATTGCCCGAATGGCGCAAGGTCAGGGACCATGATACGGTCACCCTCGAATGCGAAATCAGCAAAGTATCCGTCAACTACTTTCGGCAAGCCGGCGCCGAAGTGGTGATCGACCTGAATATCGAGCTGAACAACATCCACATCGTCAAACACGAGGCGAAGAAATAAGCCATGGCGCGATCATTGACCATCCCCTCCGCCGTGTTGTCGTGCGTTGCTCTGCTTGGGCTGATCAGCCCGAACTCTCTGGCCCAGATTTCGTCCGAAGAGGCGCTACGGCGGCTGCAGGAAGCGAAGGCAAAGGCAAACGCACCGGAAAAGATCGAAGAGGAAAACAAGCAGCTCGAGGAGGAAGCGGCCGCACTGCGGGAGAAGGTTGAGGCGATGCAGAAGCAGCTGGCCGACCTTCAGGCTGTGGCGGCGGCAGCGGGATTGCCGGCTGAGGCGGCGCCCAAGCCGGCGGCCGCGCCAAAGATTCAGATCGTACGTTCGCTCGGTGACCTGTCGGCGTTGATTCCCGACTCGGCGCTGCCGATCCGCGCTGATCGAGGCAATGTGAAGGCCTATACGCCGGCGGTTCGCGACGCGGTCGGCCGCTATTTCGACACGCTTTGTCAAAGTGGTGAGCTTCGCATCAAGGCGACTTTCACGGTCACTTCAGGCCCGGCTCACAACTTCTTCAAATCTAACCAGCGACTGGTCAAACCGCCGCCGAACGAAGCATACGGTGCCGATCTAAGGCCTAATGATTTGAGCTTCAAGCGCACCGACCGCTCATTCGAGATCGATACGATCAAAGGGCGTCCGTACGATGCATGCATTCAAAAGGTGAGGGCAATCTTCGGTACGGACGACTTGCAGGCATGGAAAACGATTAGCGTCCGTGACGAGATTACCATCGACGCCAGAATCAGTCACATTACTTTCGGCGGATTCTTCGAATCGCGTCCCGGCATCGCGATCAGCGTGTCCGTCGACCTCGACGACATCCATATCCTCGATCATCATTTCAATCCATGAAACGATTTCCCGTCATTTTGCTTTTCGTTGGGTTGCTCGTGGGCGTGTCCAATGCAACCGACTTGCCCTACAAACTGCCCGATCCGGGTCGCCGTCTGTTTGACGTCGCCAAGTTGTCGATGACGCCGTCCGATCGTATTGAGATCGTTAAGGCGATGGTGCACTTCGCTGCGGATCAGTTGGACCCGAATGATCCACATGAAGCCGCCATTGCGGGACGGCTGCTTTCGATGGCGATGCGGCTCGATCCGAATAATCAGCAGGCGCTTCTGACGCATACAAAGATGGCTCGCGGACTCAAGCCGCAGCGCGTTGGCGGCAATGCCAGTGCACGCCAATTGACGATGTTCCTGATCGGCAAGGCCAAAGCGATGACAGAGTCCAAGGCCGATGCGGATCGCGATCTGGCGGCCTACCTACTGGATTTGACCGTGCTGCTGGAGGATCCGAGCGACGATGTGATCGTCATGATCGAGTCGCTTCGACGAGACGGACACTTTGCACAAGAGAACTGGGCGCCGCCCGTACCGGAGCGTGCAATGCCGCCTGCGGCGCCGGGCGAGGATGCCGGCGCGAACCAAGTGGCCAACCCGCAAGTCGCAACACCGCCGGCAATGGCGGCCGAATATTGGTTCATCCGCGAGGGCAATCAGGTCCGACCATTGACCAAAGGTGATTTCGAGCTGGTGGGCAATCGTCTCGATGTGAAATTTCGGCAATCATCGGCCAAGCAGTGGCTGATCTTCGGCGAGCACCCATTTGTCGGCGATTTTGAAGTGCGCTTCACCTTGCGCACGCCGTGCGGCCTAGTCTTCTTCCTTGATTCGAACGCCGGCAGTTCGAACGATTCGGAAGCTTCCCCAGAGCGGGCGAAGAATGGTCGCTACGACATCATCATCCGCCGCGCGAACAATCTGCTATCGGTGACATCCAATGATCGCCCGATCAATATCTTCGCGCTTACCGATTTGACGCGCCCGTTGCGCCTTGCGTTCAAGTCGAGCGAGCATCGGATCTCCATGGAGAATTTTCAGGTGGTCCACGCAACCGGATTGGCCGGAGAAGGCGCGAACGGATTCGTACATGGCGTGACGATTGATGAATATCCAGATCCGACGCTTGTCGCCAACGGCGACCGCGGTCCGCCGCTGGATCAATACATCGCCGAGTTTGGAGTCGACGGACGATTTCGACCCGCATCAGCGGAGCGTCAGATCGTCGTGACGTCATGGGTCCGGATCGACAAGGCAGGCACGTATCAATTTGTCGCCGATGACAACAAGCTGGTCGTGAGCGGCGAGCATGTCGTGTCCGCCAAGTCGTCGACAACGGCACAAGGCGTGACGCACGTCGACGCCGAATTGACGCCGGGGATGATCAAACTGGAGTGGACCAAGGCGCCGGGCAAAGGAATGGTCGTCGGTACATGGATACTGCCGGGCGAGACTCGGATCGAACCAATCCCGGCGCAACGTATGTACCGCACCGCCGCACCGATTGCGCTGGCGGATCTGGTCACAAAAGAACCCTTCGGTTTCGCCGCCCATGCGGATAGTCGCGAGGGCAAACGCAAAGTCGTCGACGCGACCCGACTGCGCAGCTTCGGCGATCCTAGTCCCACGCTTCGACCTCTTCCGATCGATTTCGCGAGTGTGAATGATTCGGACCGCAAGACGCTTGCCGCGGCGATCGTAACCGTCTTGCGGAATCATTTGCTTCCCAATTCGCTCATTAAGAATCGCGAACGCGACATCATCAACAGCTTGCGAGCGGCGATCTTTCAGATGTTGCCTGAAGATCGCGATGCATTGATTCTCGGCTGGCAACTGCGTCACGGCGAAATGCCCGAGCCCATTGATGAGGCGACCGCTCGCGCGAACATGGACGCTCTCATCCCTCTGGCGAAACGATGGGCGGCATCATCGACTGATGCGGAGCGCCTCTTGGCGGCGCTCGCCTACCGGATGCGTCTTGCGATGTCGCCGGATGATCTGGACGCGCTTTACAACATTGAGCGATTGCGCCTTGATCGCTATGTGGTTTTCTGGCCGGTGACAAGCGGCAGCCTGCAGCAGGATGTGTCAGCGAGCGACGAAGGGAAAAATCCGATCAACCCCGACGACTGGTGGGTCTACACCGCGATTTCGCACGGGTGGGGAACCCATGTGATGCCTCTGGCGCTTGCCGACGGCGGCGTGGTCGACGGGGCCGTCTGGATCGAAGGGGCTCATCCCTACGGCCGGCTGATCAATTGGCGCACACCCATCGTCGGCGACTTCCGTATTCAAGCGGAGATTCGGGGAGCCGCGGGATTCGGCCTCATGAGCGGACTCGACACGCCGAAGCCGCACGTTATCGCGTGGGTCGCGCGCGGTCCGTATTCGTCGTATGAACCGATCACCGTGACGCGCACCGGCGACAAGATCACAGTGCTGGTCAACGGCAAAGAAGTTGTTGCGGATCTCGACCCGGCGGCCGACCCGGCGCGACCGGCCTACTTCGCGGTTGGCTACGGCAAAGACACGGGACTCAATGTTGCGTTCGCCACGGTTCGCAGCTTCGAGGCGGCGATGCGGCCCACGAATGCGGGACCTGCGGATGCACGGCGTTATGGATTGATCGTCGACGAGTATACGAGCCAACTGGAACCGGTGAACCCGAAGGAAGAGATGACGAATCGCACGTTCATCAATGGCGCACCGGCGATACGGCAATACGGCACTTTCGACGCAGACGGAAAGACGGCGCTGACCGAACTTCGCAATGTCTGTCTGCGCGGCAAAGTGGAGATTCGTGATGCAGGGATGCACCACTTCCGTGTCAAAGGCGGCGTGATCCGCGTCGGCGATGCGGTCGGTGATTTCAAACGCGGCCCCAACATCAGCGAACTCAATGTCGAACTCAAGCCTGGGCTAGTGCCGATTGAAATATTTAAGCCGCAGAGAACGCGTGATGTTGAACTGACGTGGGCCCCGGCCGGCGCACGAGATTTTGGGCCGATCGAGTTGGATCGACTCACATTCGATGCGTCGCAACTTCACGTCGATCACGGAACCGTCGCATCGCTGATTGATCCGTCGCTGCGCCTCGCGGTACGTTACGCCGAGCCGCAGATCGATTATGCCGCCCGGGACTACTCCGGTTTGCTGCCCGAGACGCAGCGGAATTCAGCAGCGGATGCACTGATGCGATGGGTGAATCATGCTTTGGAGATGCAGTCAGATCAGGATGCTCGCGTTGCCGCGGAGGCGATCGGGATGGCGCTCCACCTGGTGCCGGGACATCGCGAGGCAACTCTAACAAACGCATTGTTCGTAGCGCAGCGGAGACTCGAACCACGCGAGCCTCTGAGAGACGGCGGCCTCAAGGAAATCGACACAACCCTCAGTGACGCGCGGGACAAGTTGCTCGCGCAGAACAGCGATGCCGCTCGGCAGGCTGCAGGCTACCTCAACGACCTGATCGCCTTGATCGACCCCGATGACGCGCGGGCGCAGGCGCTGATCGCCAAAGCGATCAATGAAAGGACTCAGCCCGATTGGACCTGGGCCGGGCCGGACCGTCGACCGCTGCAGCCGGCGCCGCGTAAGATCGGACCGTCGGTTGAAGTCGCCTCGCCGATTCAGCCCGGGCAGGACATTTCCAAGCAGCAGATGACCACGGTCGCCTCTACAGCCGCCAACAGCACCACAGCGAAGCTCGAAGTGGTTGCCGCCAATCTGACCATCGACGGCCGTGTAGTCGACGCCACGGAAGCGGTGCGAGACCGGGCGGGTCGATTCGGCATGGCGTTCCCGATCGAAGCGCACGAACTGACGAATGAATTTGTCCCGCCAACGGCCCATGCGACGCTGTCGATTCAGACTCGATTTGACGGCCACGTCGATACACAAACTTTCACATTGCCCGATTATGTCATGATTTTGCCGCAGGCGCCCGCTGATCTGGTACGTTTCAGCAGCGAGCCCGGCCACGCTTTTCGTGGCATCACCATTCTCGAAGCACGCTACGGATACGATCGCACGTGGGGCGATGTGACTCAATCGTTCATCGATCGATGGCGAGTTGAACTAGAGCGCGCGACCACGAGCAAGACGCCCGAGCCGATCGGTGTATTCGTCAATCAGAGCATCAGCGCAGGTCATTCGCGTGCGATGAGCACAAAATCACGCCTCGTCGTCACATATATGGAGCGAGGTCAATTGCGGCAGGCTTCCGCGGGTGAGGGCGAGCAGCTTTGGCTGGCGCCGACGCCGGAAAACGCCATTGCATTGGAACCGCTGCCGATCGAGTCGTCCGCGACGACCATCGCCGCGTCGCCGGATGGACGTTGGCTCTTTGTGGCGCACGAGGCACAAGATCGAGTCACCATTTGGGACATCGCGCAATCAAAAATTGACGCTACGCTCGACGTTCCGATGCCGCGCAGCATGCGTTATTTCGAGGGCCGACTGTGTGTCGCGCAGTACGATCCGGGACGGATCGTTGTATGCGATCGCCGGGGCGACCATTGGCGCGTCAGTAATGCTTACAATGTGCCGAATGGGCATCCCTTCTATCTCAGTGCCGCCGATGAGAATCACGCGAAGAATACGATCTTTGTCAGCGCCACCCATGGCACCGGATTTCGCTGGTTGCGTTTCAATACGCAAGCTGGCGCAATCGCACCATTGGATGTCGCAGCCGACGGCGCGCTGGAAATCAGCACCGATGGTCTGATGGCAGCGGTCCAAACAGCTCCCGGTCCGCGAGATGGCAAAATCATCACGATCGATCTGCCGGCACTGACGGATTCCGCGAGTCCAAAACTCAGCCCCGTCTTCAGTCAGCAATTGATGCCGCCCTGCTTCGCAGGTGTCGGATCACATTGGTATATCGGCCAACGGCTGAGTGTTGGGGGGAAGTTGATCCCCGTCGCCGATTCGTTCAAACGCACCGTCATGCCCGATGCGACGGAGCCGATGGCCTACACGCTCGGGCCGGAAAACTTGGGCGCGATCAGCCTCGGCCTTCCCGCGTTGACGCTCGCCGATCGGTCGGTCCGCTATCCCGCGATGAATGTGACCGAGTCATGGCGCGGTGATTCGTTGAACAACGTGTATTGCGGTCCAATCGCCGTGCACCGCGGCGGGAAATTGCATGTGTTCGTCGTCGGTTCCGTGACAAAGCGAGTCTTGCATCTGGTGACGGAGCCCTTCGAGCGACCGGCTGAAGTGGCCCAGCAGCCCGGCGACGAACATGTTGTCCGCTATCCGATCCTCGGCGCCGACTGGTCCGTCGCATCGACTCCGAAGCGCGATGCGATGTTGATTTCACAGGGGCCTCGACTCACGGTCACTTCCCCGGATGGCGTGAAGAAGCTCGAGGATCTGGTTCTGCCCTACCGCTATATGCGCGTCGCGCAACGCGGCGATCAACTTATCTGTCTCGGGGCTGCTCGCATTGATGTCGTCGATCGGCAGACGCTCAAGGTCGTCAAACATGCGGACTTGCCCGACTGTCGCGTCATGGATATGGCTTTGAATCCAGCGCTTAGCCGAACATATGTCGCGCTCGAGGTGGCTTCGGTGACAGGTCAGGCGGGCGTGTGTGCGATCTACCTCTTTGACGAATCCACGGGGCAGCTGAACCCGATCGAAGGCGCGTTCGGCAAGTATCTGGCGATCGACTCAACGGGCCAGATTCTCTACGCCGTTCACGACGATCTGAAAATCACAGAGATCGTCGCCGAGGGCGTCGGCGGCGGAATGGCTCGCGTGTCGCCGGTCACCAGCGGAGACTCCGTGCTATTCAAATATGAAGTGCGGGGACCCCGACTGAACATGGTCGATCACGCAGACTGCATGGGGCGCGTTCTGAACGGTTTGTATCTCACACACGATGATCGCTATCTGGTATGTGCAGTGCTGACAGGCGGATTCGCCCGTATTCAAACGAAGCTGGCGTGTTTTGACCCAACCAAGATGACGCCGCACTTCTCAATTGTGCTCCAGAACGCCGGGTACACGCCGATGCGAATTGATGTGCATCCGACGCGCGATCTGGCCGTGGCTTTGACAGAGCTGCGCACGCTTAAAGTGATTGACCTCGCCAGCGGCAACACCGTCAAGCATGACGTTGAAGTGCCCGCCGGATTTTCAGGTTTTCAGGCGGCGTTCACGCCGGATGGTTCGCACGTTGTCCTGCGCGGTCAGGTTACCCAAGTCGGGCCCAACGAGCCCGATCATCTGCGCGTCATGCCAATCAAAATCGAAGCAGTCGATGCGCCCGTTGCCGTCGTTCCACAGCCCAAGCCGCAAACTCCGCATCCGACGGTGACGCGTGACCAGATCTCAGCGATCGATCGGCAGCCGGCTGCGGAAGTGATGACTCCCGCCGTCATCGCGGAGCGATACAAGAATGCGGTCGTCGTGATCAAGACAGACGACGACAGCGGCACCGGATGCGTTGTCGGCCAAGGACTGGTTCTGACATGTGCCCATGTTGTGCCACGCTCAGGCGCAGCGAAGGTACTGTATCGACTCAGGACCGACGATCCCAACCGCGACTTCCGAGAGGCCAAGTCGAAGATGGTGTATCTGGATGACGAGGCCGATCTGGCGCTGCTTGAGATCAAGCCAGATGGTTTAATGGCAACGGTCGCGATCGGCCCTGCCGCCCCCGCCGGACTCGGCGCTGCGGTGACGCTGATCAGCAATCCGGGAGCCGGCGACCAGATACTCGATCACACGCTGACCACAGGCGTCGTCTCCAGTTCGCGTCGCATGATCAAGAACCGACCATACGTGCAGACCAACGCCGCCATGAATCCCGGCTCTAGCGGAGGACCCGTCTTTGACGAACACGGCCTCGTGATCGGCATTGCCGTGATGAAAACCAGCCTTGAGGGGACCGGCTTCGCCATCCCCTCCGGCGAACTTCGCGCATTCTTAGACAAATGCGTGCAGGATGGTGCGAATCAACCAAAGCCGTGATTCAAAACGATCATGATCGATCGCTGTGCCGATGCGCCGCAGAACTGACATTCACATCCAGTTGCGGCGGTCAATCCCAGGCACGTGGCGGCACGGCAATGCAAAGATACATCCTGCGGTCTGTTTCGCACGCCACGTGCCACGTCCGCTAATTTGAACGGGTCGTAGATATGAATCAGCGTGTGGGCGAAGTTGATCGCCGCATTGAGCTATCGCGTGATGCCGTCGCCTGAGAGCCCGAATTTCAACAAGTATTTTCGCACGCGATCCGCATCGTTCACGCTGCGCCGACGTTGTCGAGAAACAGCGAACAATTCCCGCCCGGCCTCAGCGAGCGAACGACTGTGCTGGCAGACGCGCAGCACCTCCGCCAGTTGCACCCGATCAAACGGGTCCAAATCAGCGGCGCGATCGGGGCCGAGCGCTTCAGTGACGATTGCGTCGGCTGCGTTCGTCGGCATGACCGGCCGCCACGCCGCACGAAGCCGCTCGATCTCGTCGTCAACATTCTTTTGGGTGATGCGTCCCCCCGAGGCGAGCGTCGCCATACGTGTGATCGCCGCATTCAGATCGCGGAAGTTGCCCGACCATGCGGCTTCGTTTGACATGGCGAACTTCATGAAATGATGATGCGCCTCTCGACTGAACGCCACGAGCGAACCAGCCGACTCAGCAAATCGGTCGAGCTCGAAACGAACATTCGGCTCGATGTCCTCCCGCCGGTCGATCAGCGCCGGCATGCGAAAAGTCCAGAGATTGATTCGAGCCAGCAAGTCTTCGCGAAAGTGTCCGTCGCGCACGCGCTCCGACAGATCGCGATTGGTGCCGGCGATGAGTTGAAAGCTGCTCTCGACTTCGCGATCGCTGCCCACAGGCAGGAACCTTCGCTCTTCCAACGCACGCAGGAGCATCGCCTGTTCGTCGACGCCGAGTTCGCCGATTTCGTCGAGGAACAACAATCCGCCGTTGGCGGCGCGAAGCAGGCCGGGGCGATCTGCGGTGGCGCCGGTGAATGCGCCGCGCTTGTGACCGAAGAGCGTGCTCATGGCGGTGTCGCCGCGCAGCGTGGCGCAGTTGACTTCGATGAACGGACCCGCCAATTGATGCCGCCGCTTCTTGAGTTCGAATATCCGCCGGGCCATCTGCGATTTGCCAGCCCCCGTTGGGCCCGTCAAAAGGACCGGCGCCGCCGAGTGAGCCGCCACGTGCTCGATCTGCTCGACGAGCGCGTTGAAAGCCGAGTTGCGGGTATCGATGCCGGACTTGAGGGATGACAATCCCTCGCGCTGCTCGCGCGCGAATCGCTGTGCAATCCGGTCGTATCGCGACAGATCCAGATCGATGACCGCATATTCGCCCGGCACATTGTGTTGACCCCGACGCCGCGGCGGCGAGGTCTGGATCAATTTCCCGGGCAGATGACGCGATTCTGTGAGCAGAAAAAGACAGATCTGCGCCACGTGCGTCCCGGTGGTGATGTGAACGAGGTATTCCTCCGCATCGGGCTCGAACGGATAGGCCTGAGCAAAGTCGAGCAGGGCTGCATACACCCGCTCAAAGTCCCATGGATCCCCCGTGTCGATGAGGCGCGGCACGACCCGCGTCTCCGGTGAAACCGCTTCGATGTCCGCGACCACCATGCGCATCATCCGCTCGAACTTCTGCTCATAGAGCAGTTCAAAGCGATCGATGAGCAACTCCTCATGTTGGCAAATGGACACGCTCGGCCGCCACTTGGACCATCGCTCCGCCCGCTCCGGACCCGCATCCAACTGCGTCCCGAGAAACCCGATGACAACACGCTTGGTCATATCATAAAGTATAATCTTATATCCAACTTTATACAATTATGACGTCACAAAGGACTCGTTCAGTGACACACCCTATTCACATATTTATCACAAAGCATTTTTGAAAAGATAGATATATTTCTGTGCCCATCCGACCTGGTGTGCTGGCACGGCGCATGCTTTAAGTGTTGCATCACGAGCGATGACGCTCGGACGAACGCAAGGAGCAACCGTCATGGCCAACAAGAACCTGTTCAAGTCGACGATCGGCCGGCTTCTTCCCAAGACCAACGCGGTCAACGAAGCGGGCGGGCCGGCGTACCGTTCGGACCCCCGCCACGCCCTGGCGGTCTACGCCGCGACGGGTTGCCTCAACGACACGTTCTACGCGTCGGCGGACGTACAGCTTGATCGCGTCATGGCGCTGTGCGCCAAGGTCGAGCCGGAGTTCATCGCTCGCGTGGCGCTGTTCACGCGTGAGCGGAACCACATGAAGGATCTGCCGGCACTGCTGGCGGCGGCGCTTTCGGTGCGGTCGCCGGGCCTGCTGGCGGAGATCTTCGATCGCGTGATCGACTCGCCGAAGATGCTTCGCAACTTCGTGCAGATCATCCGCAGCGGCGTGGTCGGGCGCAAGTCGCTCGGCTCGCTGCCCAAGCGCCTGATCGTGCAGTGGCTCGACGCGCGAACGGACGAGCAACTGTTCGTCGGCTCGATCGACAACGATCCGTCGATGGCGGACGTCTTGAAGATGGTCCATCCCAAGCCCAAGTCCACGGCGCGCGAAGCGCTCTACGGCTACCTGCTCGGCCGCGAGTACAACACCGATGCCCTTCCGGAAATTGTCCGCCGTTACGAGGCGTACAAGCGGGCCGACGATCGCCGCGAGCTCGACACGCCCGACGTCCCGTTCCAGATGCTCACCGCGCTGGGGCTCGACACTTGGGAGTGGAAGGGCATCGCGCGACTGGCGCCGTGGCAGATGACGCGAATGAACCTCAACACGTTCGCTCGGCATGGCGTGTTTGAGGACGGCGAACTCGTCCGCATCGTGTCGGATCGGCTGCGCGACCCGCAGCTCATCGCCCGGTCGCGCGTCCTGCCGTACCAGTTGATGATCGCGTTCAACATGACGCAGGGTTTGCTGCCGTGGGACATCAGCGCGGCGCTGCAGGATGCGATGGAGATCGCCGTCGCCAACGTGCCGTGTGTGGACGGTCGGGTCTTCGTCTTCCCGGACGTTTCCGGGTCGATGCAGTCGCCGATTACGGGTCATCGACACGGGTCGACCAGCGCGGTGCGCTGCGTGGACATCGCGGCGCTGGTGGCGGCGGCGATGCTGCGGACGAATCCGGCGGCGATGGTCGTGCCGTTCGAGGCGAAGGCGATTGCGCCCGAAGACGTCGGGCTCAACCCGCGCGATTCGATCATGACCAACGCCCGGAAGCTCACGTCGCTGCCGTGCGGCGGAACGAACTGCTCGGCTCCGCTCGCCCTGCTCAATGCCCGCAAGGCCCGCGGCGATCTGGTCATCTACGTCTCGGACAACGAGTCGTGGATGGACAGCCCGCACTACGGGCACTGGGGCGGGTCGGCGACGGCGACGATGCACGAGTGGAGCATCTTCAAGCAGCGTAATCCGCAGGCGAAGATGATCTGCATCGACATTCAGCCGTACACGACCACGCAGGCCCAGGAGCGCGACGACATCTTCAACGTCGCCGGCTTCAGCGATCAGGTCTTCGACCTCATCGCGGCCGTGTCGAGCGGCGACGCTTCGACTGGCTACTGGGTCAATCAGATCGAGGCGGTCTCGATCTGATGCACGCAACGTCTGAACAACTTCGCGGACGACGCCTGACCGCGCCGTCCGCACTTGGAGCCGAATGCGGCGCTGACTACATGATCGACCTCATACATGTCACCGCCATCCCCTTGTCGGCTCCTTTGAAAACGATCGGCGAATGCCGACGCGACTCCATGGGAGAGCGCCCCGCAAGGGGAGGTCCCGGGTTCGAGACCCGGCGGCGTGCTCGCAAGAGCGCGACCGTAGCTCAGTCAACAATGTCGCGACATCACTCGTCGCTGATCGACAGCAGGCGCGGCCGGGGAATGCCGGCGAGAGTACATGGTCAAATGGTGGTTCGAATCCACCCGCGAAAGCGGAACTCTCGCTCACAATTGTCCCCGGCCGCACGGAACTGTGTGACGAATGCAGATGAAACTACATGATCACACCATCCAGGTTGCGGGTTCGAATCCCGTCGGTCCCATTCAAGGGGCCGTAGCTCAACGGTAGAGCAGGCGTTTCATCGACTCTTGTCGTCACACCTTTTTCGCTCAATCCGCCGACGCACCGGGCGCCGGCGTCACACGACGGCGAATGCCGCAGGAACTACATGGATCCGTGGACGCGGGTTCGATTCCCGCCCGAGCCCAATAGGCCGGTAGCTCAGTGGCAGAGCATCGGAATGTTTCGGTAATCCCTTGTCGCCGTCTGATTTTCACTTTCCTTTTGATCGGGTAGAACAGCACCATGAGCACTCAGCCGACGCATCATCAACTCGTGCCGACCGGTGAAGCGACCGCCCTGCTGCCCGTCGCCGGCGGCAAGCACAAGCCCATCCCCGTCATCGGCACCGAGGCGATCCGCCGCACGTTCGACGACCTTTGCCTTCAGCAGGCGGTCAACTCGAGCCGCGCCCCCGGCGTCGATGCGTTCGTGCTCAACCCCGATGCGCACTGCGGCTACGGCGCGCCGGTCGGGTGCACCATGGCGTCCGCATCGCACATCTACCCCGGCCCCGTCGGCGTCGACATCAAGTGCTCCATGTCGCTGCTTCAGCTTGATGCGCCTGCCGATGCGATCAACGATCGACGCACCCGCCGCGCTCTGATCGACGCGATCTGCGAGCGCGTGCCAACCGGCGCCGGCAAGGGGCAGCGTCATGCGACCAAGTCCCGCCGCGTCAGCTCCGAGCTCGGCCGCATCGTCGCCGTCGAGGGCGCTTCGCCGCTCGTGTGCGACGAGCTGGGCATTCCCGCCGACTGGCCTCAGCGCTGCGAAGACGCAGCCCATGTCGGCCACGATGACACCACCGATGCGCTTGCCAATCGACTCGATCAAATGATCTCGACCGGCCGCTTCCCGAACTTCGCCGACAAGATGCGTCAGCTCGGCTCCTACGGCGGGGGCAATCACTTCGGCGAATGCGAAATCGTGCATGTCGAACCCGGCGAGCGTCACGTCGCCGAAGTGTTCGGCCTGCGCGACGGGCATGTGGCGTTCCTCTCGCACTGCGGTTCGCGCGGCTTCGGGCACAATCTGGCGATGGGCCAGTTCCGCTCGCTGCAGGAGAAGTTCGAGATGTGGGCGACGCCGTTCCCCGGTTCGGACCGCGAGCTGGTCTACGCGCCGCTCGGGACGGACGAAGCGGATGCGTACCTGGACGACATGGCCATGGGCGCGAACTTCGCCACCGTCAATCACATGCTCATCAACGCCCTCGTGCTCGAAGCGTTCCAGGAAGTCCTTCCGGGTGTCACCGGCCGCCTCGTGTATTTCATCAGCCACAATATCGCCCGTAAGGAGGTCGTCGATAATCGCGTCATGTGGGTCATGCGTAAGGGCGCGACGCGCGCCTTCCCCGCCGCTCACCACGCCCTCGCCGGCACGCCCTTCGCCCAGACCGGCCACCCGATCCTCCTGCCGGGCAACCCGCAGGCCGGTTCCGCCGTCATGGTCGCCGACCCCGGCGCCGCCGCGTCGCTCTACTCCGTCAACCACGGCGCCGGCCGCGTCCTCGGCCGCCGCAACGCCAAGCGCGTCCTCAACCAGCAGGCCGTCGATCAATCCTTCACCGACCACGACATCCTCACCAACTGCCGCCAATACCCCCTCGACGAAGCCCCCGATGCCTACAAGGATTTCAACGAGGTCCTGCGCAGCGTCAAAACCGCCGGCCTCGCCACCGAAGTCGCCCGCCTCAAAGCCCGCTTCGTCATCAAAGACGCCGACAAGGCGGATGATTGATGGGACCACATATGAAAGCATATCCATTTGTCGTTGCTGATACTCCATATTGCGTTTGGGAGTGGGATCTCGATGATCGCAATCGTCAATATCTTGACCGTGTGGATGTCGATTACTTCAGATATGTCGCTCAGGCACATGGAGAGTTACTCGGAGGGGAACACGATCGCCGGGCAGCAATATCGATTCGTGCCGCATATTTTCATGGCTTAGAAACACTTTTCGCTCTCCTCTGCGCAACAATACAGGCCCCGCGATGCATTCCTGCGTGGTTACAAAAGTATCAGAACTCGGAGTTGCGCGATTGCGTCGAACGTATTCACTCACGCGGTGTCCCACTTCATAACCGCCTTGGCCTGCCGGAAACTACTTGGGTGTCAATTGCATCCAAGGTAATTGCTGCGAAGTACGATAATCCCGTCCGCACCGCTGAGACCAAAAGCGAATTTGGTTCACTTTGGGAGCGGTTCGCTCATGATTTTCTCGATCCGATTCAAATTGCTGAGTACAACAGCATCAAGCATGGATTTCGAGTTGGTTCAGGAGGTTTCGCAATTGCAGTCGGAATCGAAGAGAATCCCGGTATTGCATGTTCACAGGACAAAATGCAGTTAATCGGAGGTAGCAGCTACGGCACTTCTTTTTATCAAGCGGAACCACCCAGCGGGTCAACGCTTCCGAAGCGTGACCCAAATTTCAGGATTAAATCGCATGGATTAAACTGGCATCCGCTTTCGCTTGCTGCGCGCCTAGATCTCATCGGCATGTCCATCAAGAATGTGATTGCGTTTCTCAAGATAATTAACGGTACCGCACCCGAGCGCGTCGAATTCGTACGCCCGATTGATACAACGTCGTTCGTCCAGCCTTGGGACCATTCAGTCGGTGTAACGAGTTGTACTATGGACACGGTGGTCGGCATCAATGACATTCGCCCGATGACCGGACCAGAGATCATGACGTCATATGGGACGACACATGCTGACGATTGACGGTTCCATTGGTGAAGGCGGGGGTCAGGTGTTGCGTTCGGCGGTGGGGATGGCTGCGGCACTGGGGGTGGGGGTGCGCGTGGAGAAGATTCGTGCGGGGCGGGGGAAGCCGGGGCTGATGCGGCAGCATTTGACGGCGGTGCGGGCGGCGGCGCGGGTGTGCGGGGCGCAGGTGACGGGCGACGAAGTGGGATCGACGGCGATTTCGTTTATGCCGGGCGCGGTGACGGCGGGACGGTACGAGTTCGCGGTCGGCACGGCGGGCAGCGCGACGCTGGTGCTTCAGACGGTGCTGCCGGCGCTTTTGACGGCGGAGGGGGTCAGCGAACTGACGCTCGAAGGCGGAACGCACAATCCGATGGCGCCGACGTTCGATTTTCTGGCGAAGGTGTTCGTGCCGGCCATCGAGCAAATGGGGCCGCGGGTTGAGGTGAATTTGGAGCGGCACGGATTCTACCCGGCGGGGGGCGGACGGATGACGGTCCGGATCACGCCCAGCGCGCAGCTGAAGCCCATCGAAATGCTGGAGCGCGGCCCGGTGACGAATCGCATGGCGCGGGTGCTTGTCGCCAATCTGCCGGGGCACATCGCCAACCGGGAGCTGAAGGTCGTGGGCCGGCTGACGGGATGGGACGAAACCTGCATGCGATACGAATTCGTCAAGGACTCGCACGGGCCGGGCAATGTGCTGATCCTCGAATTGGAATGCGGCCAGGTCACGGAAATGTTCACGGGGTTCGGCATGGAAGGCGTACCGGCAGAGTCCGTCGCGGAAAGCACGGTGAGGGAAATGCGCCGCTACATGGCTTCCCAAGCGCCGGTTGGAAGACACCTGGCGGACCAGCTTTTATTGCCCATGGTTCTGGCGGCCCACACCGGAGGGATCAGCCGCTTCCGCAGCGGTCCGCTCAGTCGGCACGCACTGACGCAGATCGATCTGCTCCGCGCCTTCACGAACGCCAAGATCGATATAACGCACCTGTCCGATCAGAGCGATCAGGTAACCGTATCCGACCATCGCTAAAGGCCTCGTGCTGGTCGCCTGTCAATATCGCGGCCTGAAAGCTTAACCGGCTGAAATGATTAGTAGCTCCACCGATACATGCCACCGGAAGAACACTCGCTGCAAATGCACTTTCGACGGTTTTTTATCCGAGAGGACGCAACGGAACCCCACACGCTATCCATCTGCTCCCACCTGGAGGCGACAGGCTCGCCGCACAGCACTTCTGTACCAGTGGATGAAGCATCAGCTCATTAACAATCGCCAGGCCTTGATGTACTTCGTCAGTCGTTTGGCATCACGCTCAGTGACTTCCGGCAGCCGGCGAACATCCATGTTGTCTTGTAGATCAGCCAACTTCACCGCGCGGGCGATGGGATTCGATTTCAATCGCTCGATGTATTGCTCGTAGGGTGTACCGTCGTGCGTGAGTAGACGCAATGCGTCAAGCACCGCCGGCGGGATCCCCGCGGCGGCCAAGTCATCGAACGAAACATCGGTATCCTCGACCACATCGTGGAGCACGCCGGCAATTCGTGCGTTGTCGTCCTGCTGGGCGAGCATGACACGCAAGGGATGGAGTATATATGGTGATCCGGCTTTGTCGACGGCGCCGGCGTGGGCTTTGACTGCGATGCCGATGGCATCAGAAACAAACGCGGTTTGAGAGAAGCCGTTCATGTATATCGTGCCCTATTGAACACTTCACGTTCATACCGCTCGCGACGGAGGATCGCGTGAGCTGCGTCGAGCACGCTTTCCTGGACATTCGCCAAGTCGGTTGGTTGCGGAAGCGGCAGCGCCGATCGAATCTCTCGCAGAGCCGCAAGCAGTGCCACGTTGCCTTCTCTGTCACCGGATGATCGAAGGGCGTGTCGGCGCTCAAACTCGTTGCGATCAATTGTCCGAATTGGTCCGCCCAGCGACTCCGACTCTCGATCAGTGATCAGATGTGATCGGCGATCAGGGCCGACTAAGTATCTTCCCAAGCCCCTGATGCGGATAAACAGCAACGGCACCAGCGACTCGTACACGACTTCGGTCACAGCATGCAAATCGTCAATTGTTGGTGGCCCGGCCAAAGGAGTTTCCACGCCATAATTATAGCAGAATTGGCGACAAAAACCGAACCAGATGATATGAGATAATCTGACCCATAAATGATTCTTGGTTACGAGCTCTTTCCGATAATGAAGCATTTCACGAGACAACAAAATAGTCCGGGTCGATTTTAAACTTGCCCGCTTTGCAGTACGGGCACTGGCGTCCAACCAAGGCGAATGTAACTATGACTGCCGCTGCACCACACCTTTGACAATTGTCGATCGGCGCTCGCGAATCAATCACGAACTCTGCACCACAAGCAAGGCATATATGTGGAAAATCATTGCCGATGCACCGAGCCAATCCTTCATTATCTGGGTGGTATGCGTACTTCTTATGTCCGTTGTCATCGAGGTAATATGGATTGCCGTCGGACCACGCTTCTATGGTCTTGCCACACCCGCTACAAATTATTCGTATGCCTTCAGCCATCCAACAGTTCCTACCGTGTCACAATTTCTCCAAGCTGCTTGATCTTGCGATGGGCGCGACTATGAAGTTCCTATGCCTATTCAAGAAGCATATACTACACCGCAAATGCATCGTCGCCGGCCTGCTCGCGCAAGGCCTCGTAAAGCTTCGCCGGGCCCAGAAGTACGTCCCGCAAGCCATCGCGGACTTTCTCTGAATCCAGGGCCTGTGAACTCATGGCCGTATGTGCATCAAGTGCCGCGATAATCGCATTCATAAGCTCATTCTTCAGGTCAGGTGAATTGGCGAACTGCTCCTTCGAATTGTTTACCGCCTGCTGCTTGAGCGTCTTGGACTCCATGAGCTTGCCCTTGATCACGTCGTTGACGTAGACCAGCTTGTCCTGGTCCGTCAGTTCACCCTCGAAGAGTTCGTTGACTTTCTGGATGATCTCGTTGAGCAGTGCCTTCTGCTTCTCCTGTACCTGCCCCCCGCCGCTCTCGGTGATGGGCTGCAACGGCTCCGCCTCGCCGTCACCCAGCACCATCGACCGCTTGCCGCGGTTCTTCAGGTTGTGATGCGTGAGCACGACCTTCGACAGGTCGATCCCTTCCCGTTCCCGCCCGAAGTCCAGCAGCGGGATCAGCCGTTTGAAGAACATCGACCGCTTCTCGATCTCCGTGTTGCCGAAGTCGAAGATCTGCGACAGATAGGTGTACAGCCGCACGAAGGCACCCATGTCAGACTTGAACAGCACCAAGGCGTTCAGCTCTGCCTCCGCCTCCTTGGTCGCTTCCTCGTCCTTCTTCGCCCTGGCGGCGACCAGATTCTCCTGGGCCGCCTTGTATCGTTTGAGCAGCCGGTCCACGACGGGCTCTAGCGCCGCGACCAGTTCGGACTGCTTGGCGCCGGGCTTTATCTCAACGGCCACCACCCGCTCGACCTCGAAATCGTCATAGTGCCCCGCCGCATCCAACTTCGCCCGCAGGTCCAGCACCAGATTCGGGTCCGACACGCCCGCCAGCTCCGCGGTCTCGTAGTACGTCTTAAATGCCGCGAGCACATCGTCTGCGCTATTCACAAAGTCCAGCACATACGTCGTGTCCTAGCCGTCGTACGCCCGGTTGAGCCGCGACAGCGTCTGCACCGCCTGAACCCCCGCCAGCCGCTTATCCACGTACATCCCGCACAACAGCGGCTGATCAAACCCCGTCTGAAACTTGTTGGCGACCAGCAGGATCTGGTACTCGTCCGTATCGAATGCCTCGCGGATGCTCCGCCCTCGCAGGTTCGCGTTCGTCGTCGGCGACTTCTCGCTGAACGGATCGGGGCCTGATTCCTTGTCATTGACCTCGCCCGAGAACGCCACCAGCGTGCCGATTCTGTACCCGCGCTCCTTAATGTACTTGTCGATCGCCAGCTTCCACCGCACCGCCTCCTGCCGGCTCCCCACAACCACCATCGCCTTGCCCTTGCCCTCCAGCAGAGGGCCGACAAACTCGCGGAAATGCTCGACCACCACCTCCACCTTCTGCGCGATGTTGTACGGGTGCAGCTTCACCCACCCCATGATCTTCTTGAGCGCCTTGTTTCGTTCTACCTCTCGCTCATCGATCTCCCGCCCCTCGTTCGCCAGCTTGAACGCCAAGGCGTAAGTCGTGTAGTTCTGGAGCACGTCGAGGATGAACCCCTCCTCGATCGCCTGCCGCATGGAGTACACGTCGAACGGCGCCGGAACGTTGTCCTTGGCCGGCTTCCGCGTCGGGTCCGGCCGGGTGCCGAACAGCTCAATCGTCTTCGTCTTCGGCGTCGCCGTGAACGCCACGAATGTCACACCCCGCTCGTCTGCCCGCCCCGCCATCTGCGCTGCCAGCAGGTCCTCCGTGCTCACCTCACCCCCGTCCTTGAGCGCCTCGAGCTCCGCCGGCGACAGCACCGCCTTCAGACTCGCCGCCGCCTCGCCCGATTGCGAGCTGTGCGCCTCGTCGGCGATCACCGCGAACCGCTTGCCCTGCGTCGCCGCCAGCTCCCGCACCTTCTCCAGAGCGAACGGGAACGTCTGGATCGTGCACACCACGATCTTCTTATCCCCCGACAGCGCCTCGGCCAGTTCCCCGCTCTTGGACCCGCCCTCGCCCTTGATCGTCGCGACCACACCCGTCGTCCGCTCGAAGTCGAAGATCGCCTCCTGCAACTGCGTGTCGATCAGGTTGCGGTCCGACACGACCAGCACCGAATCGAACAGCTTCGCGTGCTCGGCGTCGTGCAGGTCCGCCAGGAAGTGGGCCGACCATGCGATCGAGTTCGTCTTGCCCGACCCGGCCGAGTGCTGGATCAAGTACCGCCCGCCCGGGCCGTCGGCCAGCACCACCGCCTGGAGCTTCCGCGTCGCGTCGAGCTGGTGATACCGCGGGAAGATCACCTTCTCGATCTGCTTCTTCTTGTTCCGCACCGCCACCATGTACCGCCCCAGGATCTCCAGCCAGCTCGCCCGCTCCCACACCCCCTCCCACAGGTACGCCGGCTGGGCTGATCGATCCTGACGCCGACGCATACGCGAACGAGGCTCGCCGCCCGATCGCGGAACAGATTAAGGATTTCGATAAGCACCAGCGCCGGCGCAATGCTGAGCGCAGTGCCTCCGAGACGGTCGCGATGGTTCGACTGCTCGTGACGGCGGCAGGTATTGGCAATTGGCAGCAGGCAACGCCTGATGCGATCGAACGTGGGTTGGCCAAGCTCCAGGAGGAGCAAGGCTTCCAGATCGCCCGCCGAAACAAGTATCGCACGGCACTACATACGTTCGCTACGTGGATGGTGCGGGAGTGTCGCGCCAGGTCGAACCCGGTCGCAGCGGTGCGCAAGCTTGCAGTCCCAGACGTTGAGTACCGCAGGGCGCTTGAGCCCGACGAGGTAGCTTGCCTCATCGCTGCCGCAGAGATTGGTGAGCAGATGGTGGGACGGACTCGCAAGGGCGTGGCACACCACCGCCGAACGGGTCACGATCACCCTGATGAGATTCGCTGGCGTTTGACCGGCCCTGATCGTGCCCTGTTGTATCGGTTCACAATCGAAACGGGCCTGCGCCGCAGTGCCATCGAGCGTCTGGCCGCCGGCGACTTTGAGTTAGAGGATCAACCCGCTGTCACGGTTCGCCCAAAGGCCAACACAAAGAGCCGCAAATCCCAAAGCATCCCGCTCCGGGCAGCAACCGTTAATCTGCTAAAGACCCATTTGGCTGGCAAGCTGCCGGCGGCACCCGCGTTTGTCGTTCCACGACAAGACGAGACGGCTGACATGTTCCGTGCGGACCTGGCCGAGGCCCGCAGAGCTTGGATCGCAGAGGGCAACTCGCCCGAGGAGAGGGCCAGGCGAGCCGACAGCGATTACCTGAAGGACGTAGACGCTCAGGGCCGGCGGGTGGACTTCCATGCTCAGCGTACGACCACGGGTACTTGGCTTGACCAGGCAGGTGTTGCCCTAAGCATTGCTACGAAGATCACCGGCCACTCCAGCGAACGCATCCTCAAACGGCACTATCACCGCTCAACTCAGGAGCAAGTGCGTCGAGCGATGGAGTCGTTGCCGGCGATTCCGATGGCGGCAACAGGCACGAACGCCGTGGCCGAATTCAAGGGGTTACAGACACCACAGCAGCACCCACAGTACGGGCACGATTCCACGCGCTCGATGCGAACCGGTGCGAAGCAGCGTGGGCATGGACGTGCACGAGGCGCAGAAGCGCAAGCGCCTGCGGCGCAACAAAAAACACCGCGTGATGCGGTGTTTGATGGTGCTTCAGTGAAGCGAGGGCGACGGGGATCGAACCCGCAACCTCCGGATCGACAGTCCGGTGCTCTAACCAATTGAGCTACACCCCCATGTGGGGCCTCGGTCGGGCGAGGGACGATAATCATAGGCCGCCGCCCGTGTGTGTCAAGGGCGCGTAAGGGGGATACTTAATCCATTCCAGGCAAAGACCCTGCGGCCCGAGCGTCGGGCCGGCCAGTTCGCGCCGGGCCTCGGCGAGCATCGTCAGAATTCGCCCCGGCTCGAAGCGTCCCCGGCCGACCTCCACCAGCGTCCCGGCGATGATCCGCACCATGTTGTAGAGAAATCCGCTGCCCGACACGACGATGTGCAGTTCCTGATCGGCCGGCTCGACGGTGCAGGCGTGCACCCGGCGGACGGTCGAGACGCGGTTGTGCCCCGCGGCGGCGAAGGCGGCGAAATCGTGCTCGCCGACGAGCAGCGCGGCCGCCGCACGCATCGCCTCGATCGACAGCGGCGTCCAGCAGTGATACACCACCGACCGGAGCCACAGCGGCCGATGCTGCGAGGTGAACAGGCGGTAGCGGTACTGTTTGTCGATGGCGTCGCTCGTCGCATCGAACGTGTCGTGCACGATGCACGCGTCGCGCACCTCGACGTCTTCGGGCAGGCGGCTGTTGAGCGCCATCGCCAACCGCTCGACGGGAATGCGCGTGTCCGCATCGAAGTGCGCGACCTTCCCCAATGCATGCACGCCCGCATCCGTGCGCGAGGCGCCCTGCACATGCACCGGCTGCCCGATCGTGTGCATGATCGCTTCGCGCACGACGGCCTGCACGGTCCGCAGCGACCCGGTCGGCGCGTCCTGCGCCTGCCAACCGTGAAACGCCGTGCCGTCGTAGGCGATGGTGAGCTTGTAGCGGTGTTGCGTCATGAGCGATCGGGCCGGCGGCGGGAAACTTCGAGCGACTTCAATATTCGAATCCGTCCCGGCGCGGATGAATCAGCGACGGGCCGTCGTTGAGTACGCCGGCGTCGAGGATGCGGCCGATGTACAGATCGTGATCGCCTTCGATGTCGATGTGCCGTACCAATTCGCAGTCGAAGTACGCCGCCGCCCGCGTGAGCACCGGCGAGCCGCGCGGCTTGCGGACGAGGTCGAGCGTCTCGAATCCGTCCTGCTTGATGACGGTATCGTAACGGAATTTCCGCTGGAGCAGCCGATCCGTCTCGGCAATCTGATTGAGCGCGAATCCGCGGCTTTCATGCAGGAACGGCCCGACCGCCAGCGTCTTGTCGATGGCCAGCATCAGCATCGGCGGCTCGAACGTCACCTGCTGCACCCAACTGACAAGCACCGCGCGCATGCGATGCTCGTGCGCCGCCGTCAGAATGAACTGAGTCAGCGGAAGGCGCGCCAGGGCTTTTCCGATCGACCCGCGTACATCGCCGCCAACGGGATCGCTGATGGATTCATCCATATCTTGCCACCTCCCCGAAACCGAACGCGGATCAGCATATCGCCGGGCCATTCGCTCCGCAAAGCCGGCCCGCTAGAGCAACGCCGCGATCCGCTCCGCCGCCGCCTCCGCCGCCCGTCGGGCCTGTTTGCCCAGCCGCATGAGCCGCCCGATCTGATGCGGCCGGGTCATGATGCTCCACATCGCCCCGCGCACGCTCACGCGCCCGTCGCGCCCCGTCATCCCCATCAGCCAACCGGGCAGCAGCTCGCCCGCTTCGTCGAAGATGGCTCGTGCACATCGCCAGGGCACTTCAAAGTGATCGCACACTTCCGCGATCGCCGCCGATTCCATGTCGATGGCGTCGACGCCATCGGCAAACAGCCGGGCTTTTTCGTCCGGTGACTCGATGAGTAGATCGCTGGTCCGCAGAACGCCGCGGGATTGGCCCGGCAGCGTCGGGTGGAGCCGAACATTGCGGGCGGCGTCGATGATCTGGGCCGGCTCGATGACGTGGCCCGTGTGCAGATTCGGGTTGGCCGCCCCGGCGGTGCCCGTGATCAGCACCGCCGCCGGGCTGACAAGCTGGATCATCCGCCGCGTGACCTTGCCCGCCCGGTCCGGCCCGATCCCCGTCACCACGACGATCACGCGCCGCCCATCATGCGTACCGACAAAGGTCAACGTGCCGCGCAGCAGCGACCGGTCGCGCCGCAGCCGCAGCCGCCTCACCAGCGGCCCGACCTCCGCCGCCACCGCCGCCGTGATAAGCGTCGCCGACTCGGACATATGGTTGTGAAAATACGTCAAATCAGCGATAAAGACCAACGCGAGCGCCCCGGCTTCGACGCGTCGACCGAACGCTCCGCACGAGGTTCGCTCACTTTATGATCGTGATCTGCCTTTCACTTATTGTGCTCGCTTTCATCATCGCCTGTCCGCTGACGGGGGTGATGCGGAAAGTCGGCGTGAAGTTGGGGCAGATGGACGCACCGGGCGAGCGGAAGCTGCATACGACGCCGATTCCGGCGACGGGGGGCGTGGCGGTGTTCTGGGGCGTGGTCGGGCCGATCGTGGCGGGGTTGGTGCTGGTGCATGTCGTGCCGATCGGCGTATGGGACGAAATCGCGCCCGCGCTGGTCAAACATCTGCCGGGAATCGGGAATCGCACGATGATGGCGGGCGCGCTGGTGGCCTGTCTGGCCGTGCTGCACATCACGGGCCTTGTCGACGACCGCAAGAATCTCGGGCCGTTCCTCAAGCTCGGCATTCAGGCCGGCGCGGCGGCGACGATGGCGATCTTTTTCGACGTCCGCCTGCTCGAACTGCTCGGCCCGGTGCCCAGCATTCTCGCCACCATCGTCTGGCTCATCGTCATCACCAACGCCTTCAATTTCCTGGACAACATGGACGGCCTGTCCGCCGGCGTGGCTACGATCTGCGCCGCCATCCTGCTCGCCGCCGCGCTCATCAGCGGGCAGTGGTTCGTCGCCGCCGTGCTGGCGCTGCTCATCGGGGCGCTGCTGGGCTTCCTCGTGTTCAACTTCCCGCCGGCGAAGATCTTCATGGGCGACGGCGGGTCGCTCGTCGTCGGTTTCCTCATGGGCATCAGCGCCGTGCGCGTCACGTATTATGACCCGCAGCTCGGCTCGGCGTGGTGGGCGGTGTTCACGCCGGCGATCGTGCTGGCGATTCCGCTCTACGACTTCCTTTCCGTCACGATCCTCCGCATCGCGCAGGGCAAGAGCCCCTTCGTCGGCGACACGCAGCACTTTTCCCATCGACTCGTCCGCAAGGGCCTGACGCGGCCGGCCGCTGTGATGGTCGTCTGGGCGTGCACGCTGGCGACGGGACTCGGCGGCGTGATGATCGGGCGCGTGGCGTCATGGCAAGCGGCGCTGATCGTCGCGCAGACCGCCGCGATCCTGCTCGTGCTCGCCCTGCTTGAACGCACGGGAAACAAGCCATGACCGACGCCCCCCCCGCCGCCGCCGAGGCGCCCGCTTCGCCCGACCGCCTGCCGTGGCTCGGGCTGGTCGCAACGGTCGGCCTCATCTGCCTGGCGGCGGTGCACTGCATCGTCATGTTCAGCCCGCAAACGGATTGGATGACGGACCCGCGACTGCAATCGGAATTGAGCGTCGAAGTCGGGCCGACGGGCGCGGCGATCTGCGACCTGCTCGCCGTGCTGTTGCTCGCGCTCACGCTGGTCAGTCATGTGTGGCGCGGTCATCGTCTGCGCTGCACGCTGGTCGCGCTCTGGATCGTCGGCGTCGTGTTCGCCCTGTTACAGGGCTCGCACGACGCCGAGTCGCTGCGCATCGCCGGGAACTGGATCGGCGCGACGGCGTTGGGCCTCGCCGCGATGCATCTTGCCGCCAATGCGTTGCTTCGCCGGCTGATGTTCGCGGCGATGATCGGTCTGACGCTTCCGCTGGCCGGCGAAGCGCTCTATCAGGTCACCGTCGAGCATGCCCAGACCGTCGAGGACTATCAGCAGCACAAGGACATATACCTGCGCGAGCGCGGATGGGCCGAGGGCTCCAGCGAGCAGCGGCAATACGAAGAGCGGCTCAATCAGCTTGAGGCCACGGGCCGCTTCGGGTTCTCCAACGTGTTCGGGTCGGTGATGGCCGCCCTGACGCTGCTCGGGGCGGGAGCGTCATTCGCCTTGCTGAAGCGTGATCGCAAATCGCCGGCCGGTTATCTCATCGCCGGCGCGGCCCTGCTCGGGGGCGTGACGCTGATGCTCACCTTCTCCAAGGGCGCTATCCTCGCGCTGATCGTCGCCTCGGCGGCGGCGCTGGGGTTGGGGACACGATGGATAAAGATCGCGCCGTGGATATGGGGCGCGATGGCGGTCGGTGTGGTGCTGCTGGGGATCGTGGCGGTGATCGGGCGCGGCGCGATCGGGCCGCCCGAGTCGGCGAGCGGCGAGCGGTCGCTGCTGTTCCGCTATCACTATTGGCAGGGCGCGGGCCGCATGATCGTCGATCATCCCGTGCGCGGCGTCGGGCCGGGCGATTTTCAGGACGCCTACGTCATCGACAAGAACCCCATCAGCCCCGAAGACGTCACCGACCCGCACAATGTGTTCGTCGCGTGGATCGCCACGCTGGGCGTCGGCGGATGGGCCTGGTCGCTGATGCTGCTGTGGATGCTCGCTTACATGGGCGCCGCGGCGTCGAAGTCGATCGCGCCCGAGCCGACCGGCGAGACGGCCAAGCACGTGCTGATCTACGCCGCCGTCGGGGCGGGGGTGCTCGCCTTCGGGTCGCAGTACGCGGTCGAGTGGATGCGCTATTGGATCGACACCTCGCTGCTGTGGGCGGCGACGATGGTCGGGTTCATCGCGGTGACCGCCGGTCTGAGCACGCGCGACTGTCTCGACACGCCGCTCGCCCGGCTTGGCCTCTTCGCCGGCGCGCTGGCGATGGCGCTGCACAGCCAGATCGAAATGACGCTCACGAACACAATGGCCGCGCCGACGATGTTCGCCCTGCTGGGCCTCGCCGCCGCGCCGGTCGATTCCGCGCCCGGCGCTGCGCGTCGGCGAACCGCCGGGATCATCGCCATCGCCGGCGTTGCCGTGCTGGCGGCCGTCGCGAGCATCGCCACCGTGCCGCTGATCGTCAACCAGTCGCATCTGCACGAGGCGGCTCAGATGCTCCGCACCGGCGCCAAATACAATCGGCTCGACCGCTATCGCCCGATGGTCATCGCGGAATTGCAATCCCCGCTGGTTTATCCGCCTGATGCACGCCGCGCGATCGACATCAGCGACCTGGAACTGGAGACGGCCATCGATGCCCATCAGGCGGGCGATGCAAAATCGCGCGACGCCGCCCTGAAGCGCGCCGTCGATGTGCTCACGCAGGCGATGGCGATCGGACAGATGGCCTCGCAGCTCCATCGCCACATCGCGCTGATTCATCATCAGGCATGGCGCATGACCGGCGATGCGGGCGAACTGGCCAAAGCCATCGACGCGGCGAAGCGGATGCTGAGCGTCGATCCCTACAACATCAGCGGCCATCTGCTGGCGGGCGATCTGGCGTGGGCGGCCAACGACAAGACCGACGCGGCGGCGCAGTACCGGCGGGCCATCGAACTCAGCGACGGCTTGTACCTCGATCCGAAGCGCCAGATCACCGCGGAGCAGCGCAAGGTTCTGGAGGAACGGATTCGTCATCTCGACGGGGGTTGACAAGAGCGGGGCACGCCGCGAGCGGCTTCGCTAAACGGGACGAGCGCGCTTCACGTCGCGCGATGGTTCGGCTACGATGTGCGCATGATTGTCGATACCCACACGCACCTGTGGCAGAGCGTCGATCAGCTCGGCCCGCAGATCAGCGCCAAGCTGCGTCAGCGCTTTCCCGTGCCCAACGAGCGGCTCGACGCCGGAACCGCCGCGCATGAAGCGGCGATGGCCCCGGTCAATGTCGCCTTCGTCCTCGGGTTCCGCAGCGTGCTCCTCGAAGCGGACGTCCCCCCTTCGCTCATCAGCCATTACGTCAACACGCAGCGCGACAAGCTGATCGGTTTCGCGGGCATCGACCCGCTCGACCCGGCCTGGTCCGATCAGATGGATCAACTGGGCGCGCTGAAGCTCAGCGGGATCGTCATCAGTCCCGCCGCCCAGGGCTTTCACCCCACCCACAGCCGGGCGATGAAGCTTTACGACCGCGCTCAGTCATTGGGGCTTCCGATCATCGTGCATCAGGGCAGCTTCTACACGCGCGACACGCGCATGGAGTACGCCCAGCCGTATCTGCTCGACGAAGTCGCGCGGAGTTTTCCGCAGCTTCGCCTGCTCATCGCGCACTGCGGGCATCCGTGGACGGACCAGGCGCTGGCGCTGGTGGGCAAACATCGGTACGTATACGCGGAAGTGTCGGATGTGGCGGCCCGGCCGTGGCAGCTTTATCAGGTGCTCCTGCAGGCGCATCAGATGGACGTCATCGACCGCGTGCTGTTCGGCTCCGACTTTCCGCAGCAGTCGCCGCAACAGGTCGTCGAGACGATTTACTCGATCAACCAGTTCGCACAGGGCACGGCCCTGCCGGCCGTGCCGCGTGAGAAGCTGCGGGCGATCGTGGAGCGTGATGCGTTGAGTTTGCTCGGCCTGAAGCGCGGCGCGGCGTCGGAGTCATCGGCTTCGACGACGATGCCGCCGATCACCACGGCCACCGGTCCCCGCCCCGGCGTCACGGCGGCGTCCAATTCGAATCGCGAGGCGGGTGCATGAAACTGTCGATCGGCCGGGTGTGTGTGATCGTTCTGCTGGCGGGCATGCTCACCGGCTGCGCCGGCGGCGGGAAGCTGGCCGTCCGCTCCAGTCTCGAACCGCGCACCGAGATCGCCGGCAATTTCACGACGGGCGTCTACGCCCTCGACGACAAAAACAACCTCGACGTCTTGCTCATCGAAGGCGACCCGGCCAGTCCGACGCAGGCGGTGCACGTCCGCATGTACTGGCGCCCCCGCGCCGGCCGCACGCCCATCGACGAACGCTCCACCAACGCCACCATCAACTACATCATCTTCAACGGCGACGCCGCCGGCGTGTACAGCGGCGCGGGCTTCCTCTTCCCCAACAACAAGCCCGGCGGCGGAACCTTCCGCGCCTCCGTGCGCGACACGTCCGTCCGGCTCCTGGACGCCAGCGAAAAGTTCGATGACAAACTCGGCATCGCCGTCGCCACCGGCTCGCTGACCGCCAAGCGCGACGACGTGGCGACGCATGACCTTCTGCGCAAGATTCAAATCCTGCTGCGCCAGAAGCTCGGCTACCCGCGGTTTGTGATGAAGTGATTGAAGGCCCCGCCCCGCTCAAGCGCGGCGGGCCGCTCAGTCAGTCGTGCAGATCGCCGGTGTCCGTTTCGCCCAGGTCGTGCACCCGCTTGGATGCTTCAGGCGTCGCGAGCACTTTCCACACGCACCATATAAAGAGCGTCGTGACGAATCCGACGGAGAGAATCATGATGAGCCAGCCACCGGGAGTCATGAGTTGGTCTCCTTAGCTGCGGCCTCGGCCTTGTCCCACCGCCGTACGGATCGCGCCACGAGAATCACGAAAAAAATCAGCAGCACGCCGATGAAGCCGACGCTCAGGCCCGCCGCATAGTTGGAAGTTACGTCGTGTATCGCCCCCCCGGCGGACTGATAGGTCCATGCGGCAAAGACAACCAGCAAATAGACCGGCGAAATATACTTGATCAGCGGCATGATCAGCCGTGGCACGCGAATCTCCGAGCCGCGGCTCAGTTCCTCATAGCCCTTCTCAATGCCCATCACCCATCCAAACAGGAATACCTCGATCGTCGCCAGTACGTACAGACTGAATGAGCCGACCCAGAAGTCAATCGTTTCGAGCGCGACTCGACCTTTGGAAAAATAGACCACGAAGCCCGACCCGATCGCAGTGATGATGCCGAGGAGCGCGACGGACGCTTTGCGTTCGATACCGAGCCCTTCTTCAAAAAGCGCGATGGCGGGCTGAAGCATCGACAGCGAACTGGTCACGGCGGCGAGGAAGAGCAGAAAGAAGAAGACCACGCCGATGAACTGACCCATCGGCATCGTGGCGAAGATGAGCGGCAAAGTATTGAACCCGAGGCCGAACGTTCCTCCGGTCGTGCCGGCGGCGCCGAGGAAGACGAACGCGGCGGGGATCGTAATGAGCCCGCCCAGCGCGACTTCGCAGAACTCGTTGCCCGCGCAACTCGTCAGGGATGACAGTGCGATGTCGTCGTCTTTCTTGAGATAGCTGGCGTAACAGGCGATGATGCCGAAGCCGACGGAGAGCGAGAAGAAGATCTGCCCCGCCGCTTCGAGCCACATTTTGGCGTTGAGGAGCGATTCGAGGAACGTCTTGTTGCGCACGCCGACGATCGTCGCGCCGCCGGTTTCGTTGACCGTCAGAATGAGGCGTGAATCAGGGTTGGCATATTCGTGCTCACCATGCGTACCCCAGCCCGTGTCCGCGAGCGCGGCGGTCAGAAGATCCCGCCGTTCGAGCGACCAACCGGCCCGTTCGGCGATGTGTTCGGGCGTGGTCGAAGGATCAAATTTCGGCGCGGGCTCGGCGGGCGTGCCATTCTCCGACTTCGGAGCCGGATGCAGCGCTTCGTCGTAGGACTTGATCAGTGCTTCAAGCCCCTTGTCCGCCGGGGCAAGCCAGGACGCTTCGACGGTCGGATTCCACATATAGCCAAGGCCGTTGGCGACGCTACGGTCGGGATGTTCGGGGTTGGGCGTGCCGAGCGTGAGCACACGGACAAGGACGATCAGCGCACAGACGATCAGGGCCGGCATCGCCCATCGGCAGAACCATTCGATGCCTTTACTGAGCCCGCGGTAGATCAGAAAAAAGTTGAGCGTGAAGCAGATGAGCAGATAGAAGAAGGCCGAGTGAAGGAATCCGCCGGCGTAAGTGAAGGCGGAACCATCGGCAAGTTTACCGACGAAGTCGTCGAACACCGCGCCATATTTTGCCGGGTCAGTGCCGAGGTTCATCTCGCCCGTGGCGAAGCGCACCGCGTACCCGAGGCACCATGCTTCGATGTACACGTAATACATGTAGATCGCCACGGGGATCAGCACGGCGAACGCCCCCAGATATGGCGCGACGCGATTCTTCGGCCAGACGGCGCGGAAGATGCCCGGCAGCGAATTGAACCCCTTGCGCCCCCCGTAGCGGCCGAGCGTCCATTCCGCCCAGGCAATGGGCAGACCCAGCAAAAGCAGCGCGATGAAGTACGGGATCATGAACGCCCCGCCTTCGTATTGGGCCGCCTTGCCGGGAAAGCGCAGGAAATTGCCCAGTCCGACCGCGCTGCCGGTCACCGCCAGGATGACGCCGATGCGTGATCCCCATGCTTCCTTGCTGCCGCCGTTGTCGCTCATGTCGGTCCCCAAGTCGTGTTTCGCTGCCACGATACACGGTCAGGCCCAAAAAACAAGGTTTCCCATCGCATCGCATCGGCCCTCCGCCCGCACTTCGATATCTTTTTCACAATATTGCCGAAGTTCCCCCCGCCCGTTAGAGTCAGACGTATCAGTTCATTTGTGTGTGCGTTGGCCCAGGTGTGCCGGCCAATATGGGTGACCGAACACGCGACTCAACTCGAAAGGATTCTCCCATGCCCATGGTCAGCGAAGTGCTCACCGGCAAGCCCTCGGTTGTGTACACGGTGCGCCCGAACATGACGGTGCTCGCCGCGACGCAGCTCATGAACCGGCACAAGATCGGGGCGGTGGTCGTTGAGGACGACAATCAGGTCGTCGGCATGTTCACGGAGCGCGATGTCCTCCGCCGCGTCGTCGCCGAGCAGCGCGACCCCGCGCAAACCACCGTGCGGCAGGTCATGACCGACAAGGTCGTCTGCTGCACGCCCGACAACCCCGTCGACGACGTCCGCGCCATCATGCGCAATCAGCGCATCCGCCATCTGCCCGTCGTCAACGAGGACGGGTCCATTCACGCCATGCTCTCGATCGGCGACCTCAACGCCTTCGCCATTCGCGACGGCGAAGTCACCATTCAGTACATGCATGAATACCTCTACGGCCGCGTCTGACCGACCGCCGCCGCGCATCGCTCAACAAGCCCTCGACGCACCCGCTCAACGGTGGGGGCGAAGCGGCGCGTGAAAAACACGTCGCCGCTTCGCCATTTTCATTCCGGTCACGCGCTCTTCAACTCCGCGAGCTTCTCCGCCGCCTTCGCGGCGTGTCCCTTCGCGCTGACCTTCCGCCAGCGATGGGCGATGCGGCCCTTGGGGTCGATGATCACGGTGGAACGGATCACGCCCATCGAAATCCTGCCGTACATGTTCTTCTCGCCCCACGCCTGGTACTTTTCCATCACCTTGTGATCTTCATCGCTCAAGAGCGTGATCTTGAGCTTGTGCTTGGCGATGAACTTGCGATGCGACTCGGGGCTGTCGGCCGAGCAGCCGAGCACGCGGGCGTCGAGCTTCTGGAAATCCTTGATTCCCTCGGTGAATTCGCACGCCTGCACCGTGCAGCCGGGCGTGTCGTCCTTGGGGTAGAAATAGAGCACGACCCATTGACCGGCCAGATCGCTGAGTTTGATCTTGTTGCCGTCCTGATCGGGCAGCGTGAACGCGGGCGCTTTGTCGCCGATGTCGAGCATAGCATGTCACTCCTGGTCTGTGGGCGGTTTCGCCGCGGGCCTGAGCTGCTCATCCCGCAGCCGGAGCGCCATCTTGTCCCGATCGCTGCTGTCAATCAAGTGCCTGGCGTGCGTGGTTGTGTTCGCCGCCGTCGCCGCCGGGCAGATCCAGCGGATCGCCGCCTCGGATGACACGATCACGATCACGCTCGCCGGCCCGGCGGATCGCGATGTGCAATTGCTGGCCGCACCCGTCACGGACGCCGCCGCGGGCCAGGTCATCTGGGCAGGTCGTCTCGGCGCCGCGCCGATCACGACGCCTCGCCGCGCCGCCCCCGAGACGCCGGATCGTCTGTTCATGCGGTTCACGCTCATCGACGCCGCCGCTGCTCAGCCCATCGGGGCGCCGCATTTTGTGACGGATCTTTCCAGCTTGTCGCGGCACCAGACGCCGTTCATCGAGTCGACGTCGATCAAAGGGCTTCAGTGCATCGTCGACATCGATGACGCCGCCGCGCTGGGCGTTCAGCACGCCGCGGTGAACGTCGATCTCGGGTCTCTTTACGATCACTCCGGCCGGTCCGACACGATGGTCCCTATCGATGGCCAGTCCGTGCCGATCAACATGGCGGCGGTCGCCCGACTCGATGCGCAAGTCGCCCGCATGACGCAGTTCAACATGCGCGTCACGCTGATTCTGCTCAACTATCTGCCGCGGCAGGCCGACCCGAACAATCCGACGATTCACCCGCGCACCGATCCCGCCGCCGCGCCCAATCGCATCGGGGCCTTCAATACCGTCACACCCCGCGGCGCCGCCGTCTTCCGTGGCGTCGTCGGATTCCTCGCCGATCGCTACACGCAGCCGGATCGGGCGCACGGGCTCATCGACGGTTTCATCATCGGCAATGAAGTGCAGTCGCACTGGCAATGGTGCAACATGGGCCTCGTCGAGCCAGACGACTTCATCGCCGACTACGCCCGCACGCTGCGCCTCGTCGATCTGGCGGCCCGAAGCGTGCATCCCGATCTGCGCGTCTACATCTCGCTCGACCACAATTGGACCCGCATGAACGACCCCGACGCGCCGCAGCGATGCATGAGCGGGCGCTATTTCGTCGATCATCTGCGCGACCGGATCGCCGGCGAGGGCGACTTTCCGTGGGCCATCGCGTTTCACCCGTACCCGGAAGACCTGACGAATCCTCGGACGTGGAACGATCGGTCGGCGGCGCTTCGCTTCGACACGCCGCGCATCACGTTTCGCAACATCGAGGTGTTGCCCGCTTATTTCCGTCAGCCGCGGATGCTCTATGATGGCCAGCCCCGCCGCATCATTCTCAGTGAGCAGGGACTCAACTGCCTCGATGCTCCCGATGGCGAAAAGCTTCAAGCCGCCGGTTTCGCCTATGCCTGGTATCGCATCAGCCGCACGCCCGGCATCGATGCGTTCATCTACCATCGCCATGCCGATTACGTCGGAGAAGGCGTGCGACTGGGCCTGCGCGAAAATGTGCCCGGCACCGTGTCCGCCCCCGGCAAGGCCCGGCTGATCTACGATGTTTTCCGCGCCGCCGATACGCCCCGCTGGTGCGCCGCCTTCGACTTCGCCCTGCCGATCATCGGCATCGATGACTGGTCGAAGATCGACCCCGTGCCCTTCGATCGGATCGCGCCATGAAAAAACCCGCTCGGCGATCGAGCGGGTCGTGAGCATCGGATTCGGCGGCGAGGTTACTTCTGAAGCTCTTCGAGCTTGGCCTTGACCTCTTCCATGTGACCCTTGGGGTTCACCTTCGGCCAGTGATACGCCACCACGCCGTCGGGGTTGATCAGCACGGTCGAACGCACGGTGTGACCGCTCACCGATCCGCCGTACGGCTCCATGACCTTGCGGTCCGGATCGCTCAGCAGCGTGAACTTGAGCTTGTACTTCTCGATGAACTTGCGATGCGACTCGGGCGAGTCGGGGCTGCATCCGAGCACGACGGCCTTGAGGCCTTCGAGGTCCTTGATCCCGTCGGTGAACCCGCACGCTTCAGTAGTGCAGCCGGGCGTGTCGTCCTTCGGATAGAAGTAGAGCACGACCCACTTGCCCGCGTAGTCGGACAAGCTCGTCTCCTTGTCATCCTGATTGGGCAGCGTGAAGGCCGGGGCCTTCTCGCCGACCTTGATCTGCATCTGGGCCGCCAGCGCCAGCGCGCCGACAAATCCCATCGCCAGACACACACACGCCAGTTGATACAATCTGATCCGCATGAGCCAGTCTCCAGAAAAAGTTTCAGGTGCGGGTCCGACATTATATCTCATCGATGGCCACGCGCAGATTTTCCGCGCCTACCACGCCATCCGCGGCGGACTCAACTCCCCCGTCACCGGCGAACCCACCAACGCCACCTTCGGCTTCGTCGGCATGCTCCTGAAGCTTTTCCGCGATTGTCACCCCGATTACGTGGTCGTCGCCATCGACGCCTCCGGCGATCAGGGCACGTTCCGCTCCCAGCTTGACCCGCAGTACAAGGCCAATCGCGACGCCCCGCCGGAGGACCTGGAGCCGCAGGTCCAGCGCATCGTCGAAATCTGTCAGCTCTGGCGCATCCCCGTGCTGGGCATCGAAGGCGTGGAGGCCGACGACACGATCGCCACGCTCGTGACCCGCCTCACCGCCGATCCGAATCTGCGCATCCGCATCGTCTCGCGCGACAAGGACCTTCAGCAGCTTCTTTCCGATCGCGTCTCGCTCTATGACATTCACAAGGACGAGACGATCGACGTGGCGGCGCTTCATGCAAACCTCGGCATCGCGCCCGCACAGGTCATCGACATGCTCGCCCTCATGGGCGACAACGTCGATAACATCCCCGGTGTCCACGGCGTCGGACCCAAGACCGCCGCCAAACTCATCAGCCAGTACGGCTCGCTCAACAACCTCCTCGCCCATACCGACGACCTCTCCGGCAAACTCAAGGAGAACATCGAAGCCGCACGCGACCGCCTGCCCCTCAACATCGAGCTTGTCACGCTCAAGCACGATGTCCCCGTGGACTTCAGTCTCGAAGACGCCCGCGTCGGCCCCCCGCCCGTCGATGTCCTCCGCCCCATGTTCAAACAACTGGGCTTCACGCGTCACATCACTGAACTCGAAGCCGCTTGCGGCTTAGCATCTTCTCCTCCCGCCGCGCCCGTCAAAACCACGCCGCAAAAACCCGCCGCCGAAATCCTCCCCGCCGACAATCTCTTCGCCGCGCTGCACAACGAAGAGCACACACCGTCCACCCCCAAAACGCTCGCCCATTACGATCTGATCGCCACGCGCGAGCAGCTTGATGAACTCGTCGCCACGCTCAAGACCGTCCAAACGCTCAGCGTCGACACCGAAACCGATCAGCTCGATCCGATGCGCGCCAAGATGGTCGGCGTGTGCCTTTCATGGGCGAATGAACAGGGCGTGTACATCCCCGTCCGCTCCGCCAATCCGTCCGAACATCTGGACGAGCCCACCGTCATCGCGGCGATCAAGCCCATTCTCGAAGACCCCGCGATCGAGAAGGTCGGACAGAACCTCAAGTACGACATGATCGTCCTGCGCCGGGCGGGCGTGCGGCTCAACATGGCCAAAAGCTTCGACACCATCGTCGCCAGCTACCTCATCGACGCCACGCGCTCGTCGCACAAACTCGACAACCTCGCCCTGGCGTTTCTCAACTACACGATGATCCCCATCACCGACCTGATCGGTTCTGGGAAGCATCAGCGATCGATGGTCGATCTGCCCGCGTCCACCGTCTGCCCCTACGGCGCGGAGGATGCCGACATCGCCCTGCGTCTGCGCCAGTTGTTCGCCCGGCAGATCAAGATCATGGGCATCACGGAATTGTTTGAGAAGCTGGAGATGCCGCTCGTCGAAGTGCTGGCGGAGCTCGAATACAACGGGATTCAGTGCGACCCCGATGAGCTGGCGCGTCAGAAGGTCACGGTCGATGAGCGCATCGCGGAACTGCACGATCAGATTCTCAAAACGGCGGGCGTCGACTTTAATCCCGATTCGCCCAAGCAGCTTGCCGATGTGCTTTTCAACAAGCTCGGATGCAAGGTCGTCAAGCGTCGCAAGACGGGGCCTTCGACGGACAGCGAGGTGCTGGCCCGCATCGCCGACGAGCAGCCGCCGCCGGGGTCGGTCGTGGCGGAACTCATCCTCGAATACCGCATGCTCACGAAACTGCGCGGGACGTATTTGCAGTCTCTCGCCGATGCGATCAATCCGCAGACACATCGGATTCACGCGAGTTTCAATCAGGTCGTCGCCGCCACGGGCCGGTTGTCGAGCAGCGATCCGAATCTGCAGAACATTCCGATCCGCACGGACCTGGGCCGGCAGATTCGCAAGGCCTTCGTCGCGCCGCCGGGGTCGGTGCTTCTCGCGGCCGACTACTCGCAGATCGAATTGCGCCTGCTGGCGCATCTCTCGCAGGACCGGACGTTGATCAGTGCCTTTGAGAATGACATGGACATTCACAAGGTCGTCGCCGCCGAAGTGTTCGGCGTCCCGGTCGAAGAAGTCACCAGCGAGCAGCGCGGCGTGGCGAAGATGGTCAACTTCGGCATCGTCTACGGCATCACGCCCTTCGGTCTCGCCCGCCGTCTCCCCGCCGGCACGGCGGGATCAAGCGTCGACGTCGCCAAGAAGATCATTCACGACTACAAGAACCGCTACCCCAAGATCAACCAGTTCCTCGCCGACTGCGTCGCGGAGGCGGAACTGAAGGGGTATGTCGAAACCATCTGCAAGCGCCGCCGTCCGATCCCCGAAGTGAAATCGAACAACCCGAACCTCGCCGCGTTCGGACGGCGCATCGCGATCAACACGGTCGTGCAGGGTTCCGCGGCGGACCTGATCAAGATGGCGATGGTGAATCTGCATCAGCGCATCGAACGCGAGCATCGCCCGCTGAAAATGCTCGTGCAAATCCACGATGAAGTCCTCTTCCAACTCGACGGCCCGGACGCGCCCGGACATGCGGCGATGGTATCAGAGGAGATGTCCAACGCCATGAAGTTGATCGTCCCGCTGAAAGTGCAGACGGCATGGGGCCCGACATGGTTTGACTGCAAGTGAGACTGCGATGAATGTTCTTCTCCTTGGCGCCGGCTGTTCAAAAAGCTACAGCGCCTCCCCCACCGGTGTCCGGATGCCGCTGGCGCGTGATTTTTTCCAGACGTACAACCGACTCAAAATCTCCGAGAATCCGTGGGTTCTTGTCGGCAATATTCTCAATGTCGCGCATGCGCGGCTGGGCATTGAGCCGATTGATTTTGTCCATGCGGATTTCGATATTGAAGAATTTCATTCCATGATTGAGCAGACGATGCTGCAATTATTGGAGATGCCCCGCGAATCGATGACGCCCGAACTTCATGAGAATCTCTACGAACACTGGAAGGCCTACTCTGAACTGATCTTTCTTTTCGCGAGTGTCATCAATGAGATTCAGAACGGCCCGATTTCCGAAACGCACATGCGTCTGGCGCGATGTGTTCAGGAAGGTGATCGGATCATCACATTCAACTGGGACACGCTCATGGATCGCGCACTGGCCGAGGTTCATCGGTGGTGCGTTGATACCGGCTATGGCGTGACGCCGCGCGGCGTCTTTCGCAACGGATGGGTGAGTCCGGCATGCGAACACCTTGGTGACATTCCTATTCTCAAGCTTCATGGATCCTCGAATTGGATCACCAGCGCGCCCACGAACGACCAAAACGGCGCGATCACGCTCACGCAGCGTGCCGACCCGAGCACGTTCTATGTCTACGAATGCTCCGATCAGCCGTATGCGACCTATGACGGGCGCTACATGCCCGGATACGAGCCGTATTCGTATGGATATTATCCGCCGAACATCATGGGCGATCCCGGCAAACCGGCGCGCGAGGGTTATGTATTCGTGCGTGCCAAGCCGCGATTTCCCTGGATGCCGCGCGGCACAGCGGATGCTCGCGGCCTGACATCCATGCCGTTGATCATTCCGCCGGTCAAGCAAAAACAATATGCATTATTCGGCTCGCTCTTTGAGCAACTGTGGCGCCTTGCCGAAACGGCGCTGACGCGATGCGACCGGCTGATCATCATCGGCTATTCATTTCCGAGAACCGATCTGCGCAGCAATGAGCTGATCATGCAGGCATTTTTGAAACGACATGCTCCGCCGCAAATCGTGATCGTCGATCCAAAACCCGACGACGTGGCCCATCTGTTCACACACGTTTTCGGCGCCCCCGCTTCGAATGTCCGTACGTTCCGAGAATACTGGTCGGAGACATCTGATCCGACCCGCCTGTTCGCATGACATTCGGGCGGCGGCATCGGTCCGCTGTTGTGCGGTGCGCGTCCAAATGAAAAGCGGGGTGACTGAAGTCACCCCGCCTTGAAGATCGAATCGTGATGCGATCAGTCTTCGCGGTGCGCTTCGTGGCAGCCCTTGCAGTCAATCGCCGTCTTGAGCGCTTCGCTGGGCTTGCCGGGGGCGGCGGAGGCGAGCGCGGTCTGCACGGCGGCGACGCGCTTCTTCCAGTCGGCGACGTCGCCCTTGGGCGGCTTCATGTCGGCCATCGCCTTGTACGCCGCGGTGAGCGTGGCGAGTTCCTCGGCCGATGCCTCGCCCTTGACCGCACGGGCGGCGACGGAGGTCTTGCCCTTGTGCAGCTTCTTCATGATGTTCTCCATCGACATCTTGCCGTCTTCGGCGTGCACCATACCGACAATGCACAACAGCCCGACGACCGCCATAAGCGAACGCAGCATACGAAAACTCCTTGCGGCAATATTCCGGTTTCGCGCCGGTGCGAGGCGGACGCTCCGCCTCATGATTGCACCTGCGATCACGGAGACATTATTCCACGCCATCCGTCTCAAAGGCAAGTGCTAAGCCGCAAGCGGCTTCATTTGTCCTGCGGCTTGCCGTACTCGGGCGGGAGGAACTGGAGCTTGTCCCATGGAAAGCCCTTGAGGATGAAATAAATGGGCGTGTCGCCGAACAGGGCCGGGTACGGATCGGGCTGCCCGATCTGCGTGTATGCCAGAGCGTTATTGGCACGCAGACTGATCGACCCGGCCTTGTCCCAGACGACGAAGCCGTACTGCTGGGCGGCCTTGGCGATGATTTTGCCCATCGGGTGCATCGGCAGCGCATCGACGTCGATGCTCGGGTCGAGCCGAAAACGCGTGCCCTCGGCGATGCGGTTGGGGACGTTGTCGGGGTTGTAGCCGTCGGACCGGTTGGCAGGCCAGGGGTGAATCTTCCATGTCTCGGTGTCGACGAGCGCGATGCCCATGACGTGCCTTATCTCGCCGCGGGCGAGTTCCTCGGGCGTGATCTGTCCGCCCATGAAAGGCAGTCCCGTCGCCGTCGTGCCGTGCGGATGTTTCCAGATGCCGTCGCTCTTGGAGACGTGCTCCATCCGCCCGCCCCATGCCGCCTGCCACTTCCCCTCGATCTTCCGCGCCTTCCAGAATTCCCACATCGTGTCCGTCGACGGCTGATAGATTGTCATCTCCATGTCCGTCCCCGCCGACGGCAGTGCGTAATCGGGAATCGGCACCGCCGCCCACTGTTCGATCAGCGCCTTGTCGATGTATCCATTGTTCTGCGCGTCCCACTGCTCAACGCGCACCGTCTTCACCTCCGGCCCGACGATGTACACCGGACTGCAATACTCTTTGATGTTGATCGTCGTCGTGCCGTAATACTTTTTGATCTGGCGAAGAATGTCAGCCGTGTACGCATCGGACTTGGGGTCGATCGGCGCGTCCTTGGGAAGCGGTTGATACCAGAAGCTGCCGGCGTCAAAGACGCGCTCGGGCACTTCCTGCGAGGGAATTTTCGCCACATCGCCGCGCACGACGGTCAACATGGCGATGATCAAAACCATCGAGAAAACGGCTGATATTTTCAACATGGCGGTTGCTCCGAAGGTTGATGTTCACCAGCCGTCCGTGCGGAACGGCGAGGCGGGCAGGCCTTCTATATTGTAGAGGTTCGCGCCTTCGGGGTTCATCGAATAGGCGTAGCGCACCGCGACGGGTTTGGCGACCTGATCGGACCAGACGAGGACGCTCGAACCGTCGATCTTCGCATTGGCCCAGACCCACTTCTTGTCCTCGCCGGCGATGGCGAAGCGCTTGAGCTGGCCGTCCGTGATTTCCTTGGTCGGTTCCAGGCCGTGTTTTTCGCCGACGATCAGACCGGCGCCGACGTGGTCGAAGTCGATGCGGATTTTGCCCTCTTCGATTTTCATCGATCGATACAGCGGGCCGCTGACGACGACGTCCTTCTTGTACACGTCGCGCAGGGCCCATCGTGCGAGCCGATCGCCGACGTCCTGTTTGTCCTTGGGGTGGATGTCGTTGGCTTCACCGATGTCGATGATGACGGCCATGCCGGTGTTGGGCAGCGTAAGCGTCTGTCGCTGGGCCTCCCGGATGCGTGCCCATCCGTCGCCGCCGGCGGGGTAGTCGACCGGCTGCTGAAAGTTGGCGAGCTGCACGAAATAGAAATACTGCGGGAAGTCGGCGGGCTGCTCGAAGACGGTGCGCCATCCCTCGATGAGCGCCTTCATCTTGTAGAAATATTCAACGCCTTCGGAGCCATTGGATTCGCCCTGATACCAGAGCGCGCCTCGGACGCCGAAGGGAACCAGCGGGGCGACCATGCCGTTGTAGATCGTAGTGGGCGAACCGTAATTGAGGTACAAATCGCCGGGCTTTGCGGGCATTTCGGGAATGCCCCGGCCGGCGGCAAGCTGCGTGCGGGCCTGCGGAAGCCAGGCATCGAGCTGGCTGAAGTACGTCGCCCATGCCGCCTTGCCCGCGTCGGCGTTCGGATCGAATTGATCGACGAACTTGGCCTGCTCGGCCAGCTCGGACACGGCGTGATACCCGACGGGCGGGATCCACGGCTCGATGCGCGTCCCGCCCCAGTTGGTGCCGATGAGCCCGATGGGCACGCCGGTTTCCTTCTGAATCTTGCGACCGAAGAAGAAGCCCGCCGCCGAGAACCCGCCGGTCGTCTGCGGCGTACACAGACGCCATTGACCATTGCACTGCCGGCGCGGTGCCGGGGCGATCTCGTGTCCCCACACATCGAAGATACGGATCATCGGCAGATCGGCCGATGCGACCTCCTGCTGACCGTTGATCGATCCGCCGGTGCCGAACTCCATGTTCGACTGCCCCGAGCAGATCCACACATCGCCGACGAGGATGTCCTTGATGATCTTCTTGTCCTTGCCTTCGATCTCCATCTCGCGCGGCTCGCTCGACGCCTCCATCGCATCAAGCTGCACTTTCCATGCGCCGAACGGGTCAGCCGTCGCCTGTTTCGTCTGACCGGCGAAGCGCACCGTCACCGTCTCGCCGGGCGAGGCCCAACCCCAGATCGGCGTCGTCCGGCCGCGTTGGAGCATCATGTGGTCGCTGATGACGGTCGGCAGCGTGATCTGGGCATGCAGCACCGATGGCACGAACAACGCGCACAACATCGCGATCAGAACTCGACGGCTTCGCATACGTCACCTCATGGAAATGGGGAGGAAACCGCATGATTATGGCCCGTTTTGCGCGATCTGTCTATACTGGCCCAACCGCCGAACAATTGTCTCCGCAATCGAATGAGGTGCCGACATGGTGCGAATCCAAGGCGTGATGCTGTGGGCGATGATGTTCGCGATGCTCGGCAGCGGCGCGGTCCGGGCGGACGATCCGGGCAACTACAAGCCGATGCCCTGGCACCTGATCGATCTGTGGTGGGACCTGGGGCGGGACCAGAAATTTGAAAGCTATTCGATTGATGTGCAGATCACCGGCAAACTCGATCCGGACATCCGCATGTACATCGCGCCGATCGGATTGGGCCAATTTGACGAACAGAAATTCTACGGCGGGATGCAGACGCTGCTCGGCCGGGCGCATCGCAAAACGGACATGAACAAGTGGTTCGACAAGCTGGGCACGGGCGCGATCTTCAGCCGATGGGGCACGCGCGATCTGGCGGCGACACGCACGGCAGACGACGGCGTGTGCGAACAGGCGGGATACGAAGGCGACTTCGTCTCCGTGCGCCGGCCGATCAGATGGGGCGTCGGCAAGTACACCTACCAGCTTGTCCGCATGGACCACGAACAGATCGACGGCAAGACCTACACATGGGTCGGCTGCTTCATCACCGATCACCAGACGCAGGAGCATGCCTACATCGGCGGGCTCCGCTTCGAAGGCGAAGACCTGAAGCTCGACCGGAAGATCGCCTCGTTCATCGAAATCTACGGCGCGGCGATCGACCCGGATCGCATTCCCGTTTTGAGCGTGACCTTCTCGAACATCATGGTCAACGGCGAACCCTACGAGCCGCGCAACTGCACGGCGATTTACCCCGACGGCGTCCCCGATTACGCCGACGCAAAGGTCGGCGAAAAGCAGGCGGTCATCATCGACCTGGGCCACAAGTTTGACCGTAAACGCCGGTCCGACAAGCTGTTTTGATAATTTCGGGATGTCAGGTCAAATCCTGATCGACTTTTTTCGGCCCCGAATGCACAATCGGGCTCTGATTGTGTCATAAACCTATGGACCGCGCCGGTTTGTTGTGGCGCCGAGGCGTAGCGACATATGGAGATCACGTCCGGACGTGATGGACGCAGGAACATCGGGAAAGGAATGAGTCATGAGCGACGGCGTGCAAGGCCAAGTCGGACGGTATGGGAAAATCTCAATTGCTGGCGCGTGCGTGATGACGATGGCGATGGGCCTGAACATGGCCCATGCGGCGTCGGTCGCCACGGACAACTTTGAAAGCTATTCGGCGGGCAGTCAGCTCGCCGGGCTCAACGGCGGCACGGGGTTCAGTGCCGCGTGGAGCGTCCCGTCGATTCCGGCGGCGAACATCACCATCGTCAATCAATCGCTCAGTTACCTCGGCGGCAGCATCGGCGCCACCGGGGGAACGAAGGCGGTGCAACTGACCAACTCCAACTCGACGGCCGAAGTCGCCTTCACGCGCAATCTCACCACCGCCCAATCCGGCACCGTCTACTACAGCTTCCTCTACCGCACCTCGGGTCTGTCCAACAGCGCCGTCGGCGACGAGTTCTTTCAGACCGGCCTCAACAACGCGGCGTCGAATCCGAACATCAGCGCCGTCGACAACGTCAGCGGCGGACAACGACAGGACGCCATCCGTGCCGGCACCAGCGGCGGCGTCCAATCCGGCATCCCGCTCGTCAATGACGTGACCTACCTCATCGTCGTCAAAGCTCAAAAGACCGGCTCCAACTACGACAAACTTACACTCTACGTCAATCCCACCAATATCACCGAGTCCTACAACACCAGCACGGTGACCACTTCCAGCAGCGGCATCAGTTCGATCACCGACTTCGTGACGCGCAAAGCCCGACTCTCTTCCGGCGACACGTTCATTCTCGACAACATCGCCGTGGGCACGACATTCGCCGACGTCATCAGCCGGTCCACCCCCCTGCTCTCCGAAGATTTCAACGGCACCGTCGGCACGCAGCCGACCGGCTTCACCGCCTTCACCAGCGGCGCCGGCATGGTCAGCGCCATCGCCACCGCGACCGAATACGAACAGAAGAACAACAGCGGCACCAACGCCGCGGTCGCCAGCTACAGCGTCCTCAATGACATCGACAAGGGCGCATGGCGCGACGTGACGGTCGAAACCAACACGCGCTATTCCGGCGCCGGGACCAATGACAACGGCCTGATCCTCCGCGCCCGCGGCATCAGCAGCACCAGCAGCGGCGACTACTACCAGGTCCGCATGAACAACAACGTGCTCGAACTGGTCCGCTACAACAACGGCGTGGCGACGGTCGTGGGCGGATCCGGCACGATCAGCGGCATTTCCAGCGGTGCGACGAGCAATCGCCTGTTGCGCGTGACGATCGAGAATGTCTCGGATGCGGGGACGGACAACGTCCGCGTCCGCGCCAATCTGTACAGCGGCACGACCGACGCGTCGGGCATCACCGCGTCGTTCGACCTGCTCGACACTTCCGCCAACGCCATCACTCGGGCCGGCGGCGTCGGCTACCGGACCGACAACTCCGCCAGCGGGACCCGCGCGACATTCGATAGTCTCCGGGCCTACAACGAAAACCCGCACCTGCTCTTTTACGACGACTACTACGACAATCAGGCCATCCGGTACGCCGGTTTCAACAGCGGCGCGATGAGTCAGGCCGTGACCGGTCAGCAGTACACGTTCACCAGTTCCAGCGCCGCCGGCCTGGAGGTCGGCATCGCCAGCGTGGACTTTGACAGCTTCACGAGCACGACCGACTGGACCAACGTGATGGTCACCAGCGTCGTACGGTTCAGCAACAACGAAATCGCCGCCGGCCTCATCGCCCGCGAAACGGGCACGAGCACCAGCGCCAACGGTTCGTGGTACACGTTCCGCATCGACCGCGACTCGGGCAAGGCGGAAGTCGGACGACAGACCGGGGCGGGCGGATTCGGACTGCTCGATTCGACGACGATCGGCCTGGGCGCGATTCCGTTCGATACCGACATCTACCTCAAGTTCGTCACGCAGAACCTCGGCGGGAACGTCCAGCTTGTCGCCGTCGCTTCGCTCAACGCCGACTTCAGCAACGCGTTCTACACGAAGACGATTCTCGACACCGATGTGAATCGCATCCTCGGCCCCGGTTCGGCCGGCATGCGCGTGTTCACGCGCGACGACGTCGGCACCGTCACCTTCGACAACTTCACCGTCATCGCCGTCCCGACCCCCGGCACGTGCGCGATGCTCGGCGTGGGGCTCGTCACCCTGCTCCGCCGCCGCGCCCGCTCTACCCGCTAGAGCCACACCCGCCAGGCAGCACGAACATCACGGAAGCGAGGCATTCGACAATCATCGAATGCTTCCGTGATGTTCTGCATTTTCATGATGCCACGATCAGCGGCGTCGACGCAGGCCCGCGAGCCCCATGACGGCGAGCCACACGCCGATCGCGCCCGGTTCGGGGATCGGCGTCACATCGGATCGCCACGCCAGACCGTAATCCCAGTCGAAGGCGGGCTGTCCCGACGCCGTGAGGACGCGCAGCTCGTACTGATGATTGGCGTCGAGATTGACCATGAGGTTCTCGGTGTTGTCGTGTGTGCTCAGGGACGAGGCGACAAGCAGGTTGCCGAGCGTGATGTCAAAAAGCTTCAGGTCGAGGTTGTAGAACACCGCGGCGGCGTCCGGGTCGGGCGATCCGCCTGTCAGATTCGCCATATCGACGTTGACGTTCCACGCCAGCGTCACGAAGAACGTCGCCAGTTCATTGCCGGTCGTGAAGTAGTACGAGCCGGTGTCGTTGTTGGCCGCGGCGCCGAAGTGGGCGTCGTAGTCGAACCCGTGGTGATAATCGATCGCGCCGGAGCCGGCGCCGTCGTCCTGGTCCGAGTCCTGCTCGCCGGCGACGAGAATGTGATACGAGTTGTAGATGTTGACGAGGCCGGCCCCGTACTGGCTGTCGAGATTGTTGGCGGTAGTGACGGTGTAGGTGTTGGTCATCGCCGGCGAATTGCGCAGGGCGCCGGCCATGAACATGGCCTTGATGACCTCGCTTGTCGTGGCGGAACGGATGGTCTGCCCGGCCCGGTTGACCCAACTGTCATGCGAGAGCATGGGGTTGGCGTCGGCGACCTGGATGAGCAGCGCGGTCAGTCCGCCGACGACGGGGACGGAGTTGCTGGTGGTGTTGATGTTGGGGGCGGAGAAGTCGACGATGTCGCGTCCGCCGGTGTAGGGCCCGATGGTCATGGCGCCGGCGTGCAGGTTGGCGGACCCGCCGCTGGTGGCGTCGTTGAGGCGGACGACGGACATGGCGTTGAACGAATTGGAAAGCAGCGAATAGGTCGCGGTGAAGCCGGTCGTGCCGGCGATCTGGTGATAGTCGTCCGTGGCGACCAGCCAGTCGGTCCGCTCGATCATTTCAAGCGTGGCGAGACGGTCGAAATTGTTCATGTCATCGGTGGCGTAGCCGATCCAGCTATGGTTGGCGACGCGGCTGCTGTTGAGGGTCGTGTCGGGGGCGTTCATCGATTGAAGATTCAGGACGCCGTCGACGAGCCAGTCATCGGCCGAGTACGTGTCGATGCTCGTGATCGCCGGCGCGACGGAGCCGAGCCCGTAGTAGAAGCTGCCGACGGCCCCGGCGTGACCGGAGTAGAGCGGATTGCCGCCGCCGTCCATGACGACGCCGCTGCGGGGCGTGAGGGTCTTGCCGGCGTTGTGCGAGAGGGCGGGGTTGGGCGAGTATGGAAAGTAATCCACCATGTCGATGGTGACTTTCTCGGCCGCCTCGACCTGCGAGACCGCGACGCCCGAGCCCGTCGGCATGGACCCGCCCAGTTCGAGCGACAACTGGGTAAACCCAATGTCGGCCTTGTAGTCCGCCTCGGCCGCAGTTTGAACGCAAAGCAACCCGCCCAGCGCGAGCGTCAGCACGTGCGAAATGCGCATATTCGTTTCCCTCTCAAAGCTCGTTCCGTGCCTCGCCACAAACTTCGTGGCTTCGTTTTCTTCAGCCGCGATCCTAACAAATCGCGCTTCGCCGGGCCAGAAAAATCCGGGAATCGCCCAGCGGCGATAGTATGATCCCGCCATGCCGCGATGCCCCTGGGCCAAATCCGAGCTGGCGATCCCCTATCACGATGCGGAGTGGGGCGTACCGGTGCATGAGGATCGGGTGCTGTTCGAGTTTCTGACGCTCGAAGCCGCTCAGGCGGGGCTCAGTTGGGACACGATCCTCAAAAAGCGCGACGGTTATCGGACGGCTTTTCATGGGTTCGACGTGGACCGCATCGCCCGTTACGGGGCCGGTGATGTGAAACGACTGATGGGCGACGCGAGCATCGTCCGCAATCGCCTCAAGATCGAATCCACCATCGCCAACGCCCGGGCCTGCCTGAATCTGCGCGAGGCGGGGCGGTCGCTGGACGGGCTGCTGTGGGGCTTCGTGGACGGCGTGCCCATCGACGGCAAACGCCGGGCGATGACGGACATTCCGGCCAAGACGGCCGAGTCGATGGCGATGAGCAAAGAGCTTGTGCGGCTGGGCTTCCGCTTCGTCGGGCCGACCATCTGTTACGCCCTGATGCAGGCGGTGGGGATGGCCAATGATCACCTGATCACGTGCCCGCGGCACAAATACGTATCAAAACTTACGCGGGTTTCATCAAGAAAATAATCGCTCCCGCCCGATAACTGCCATAGGACGTTTCCGCCGTGCGGCGCGGCGGGGACGGGAGTGGGCGACTGGCCAAGACTGCCGGGCGAACATGGAGCCAAACGATGCCGAAGCATTTCTGTCCGCGCTGCGGCGGCGGCAATCAACGCAGCGGTCACGTGCGCAATCTCGGCAAGGTGTACTTCGAATTCGGCGGATCGGGCCTGTTCCGCCGGCGGGGTCAGGATGTGCCGGTCGGGGCGGTGATGTGCCTTGACTGCGGTCACATCGAGCTGCGCGCCGACGTCGAAGCGCTGAGCCGGCGCGCGATCGAAGGCCCCGGCCGGGCCGCCATCGCCAGCTGATCAGCCGCGCGGCGACTCGAGCATCGCTTCGATCGCCGCGGCGTCGATACTGATCGCGTCGTCGTCCAGCGCCACGCTGTACAAGTCCATCAGCCGCGCGTGCTGCAAGTCCGCCGCGGTCGCGTCCGTCGATGAACTCAGAGGTGTTTCGTTGGGATGCACCGTCGCACTCCTTTGCGATGGATGATCGAGGGTGGTTACGTACTTGTCGGCCCATCGCCCGATCGAACTGCACGAAATCACCCGCACGCCGCATCGGCTCCAAAGAATAAAGGCCCGACAGACAGAAATGCCTGCCGAGCCCTTCCGGGGGTCGAGTGGTAAGTTGATGAAGTATACCCGTTCCGTCGTGAAATGCACGCCAAAATCATTACTGATTTACCCCAACATTTCCAGCATCCCGGCGCCGCATCGCCCGCGTCGAAAAAGCAGTACACGATGCGTAAAACCCGCGATGATGACGCCATTTGCGCCCGCACGGCTTGGCCGGCGATCGTCGCAGCCGCCGAGCATCCGCTCATTGGCGGCGTTGACGATGGCGTCCACATCGAGCTGCGTGATGTCGCCGCGGGTGATGTGAAGGGAAGGCATGACACGTTCCGTCACGCCGGGGGCCGGTTTACTCGGGTGTCTGCGATTCGCTCGGCGACTCGGCCGTCGCTTCCGATTCGATCGCCGTCACATCCGCTTCGAACTCCGCGTCCTCGATGATCACCTCGCCGCGCGCCCGGCGCTCCATGCGCTTCACATACCGCACGCGCGTCTCCTCATCGGGCCAGTCGAAGTTCTCCGGATGCGCCGGATCGTACGCCAGCGGCACGTGCTCCTCCTCCGAGTCCGCATCGGCCCATTCCGTCTCCGGCCGGGCCTCGAGCGAAATCGGCGAGCCGATGCCGTCCTGCGTCGCCTTGATCTTGCGCTGGCGGAGCAGTTCGAGCATGGCGCAGAAGAGTCCGATCATCGTCGAGACATTCCGCCGGCCTTCGAACATGGCCTGAAGCGTCATCGGCCCGTCGCGATCGAGCCGGTCGACGATATCCGCCGCGTGCAGTTCGATGGGCGTGTCGTCCGAGACGACATTGTGCGTGAACCCCCCCGCCACCTGCTCCATCATCGTCTGGAACGCTTCAAGCAGGTCCCACACGCTCACGTCTTCCATGTCCAGATCCGGCGACGCCTCGCCCGCATCGCTTTCGAAGCGACCCGGTCGGCGGGGGAAACGGTTGGCGAACGTCTCGCGTCGATCATCCAGCGCCGCCGCCGCATCCTTGAACCGCTTGTACGCCAGTAGCTGTTGCACCAGTTCGTAGCGCGGATCGCCCGGGTCGCCCGCCGCCCCGACCTCCTCAAGCGCCGCTTCGCCTTCCTCGCGCGGCAGCATCATCGCGCTCTTGATCTCCATCAGCGTCGCCGCCATCACCAGAAACTCGCCCGCCAGATTAATGTCCAGCGAATGGAGCGTCTTGACGTACGCCACGTACTGCTCGGTGATGTGCGCGACCGGAATGTCGTGAATGTCGATCTCGTCGCGCTTGATCAGATAAAGCAGCAGATCGAGCGGCCCGTGGTACACATCCAGATTGACGCGATAATCCTGCATGACGATGCATCCGTGCAAGTGACCTGTTTAGCGGCGGGGCACCGCCCCGCGCTTCTCCCCTCCCCCGCATTTTACTATTGTCGACCCCGCTATGATAATGACCCGTTGAAAATCATGGCAAAAACGCAAACGCCCCAATCTGAATCCCTCGCCTTCGCCGCCGGCGTCCTCCGCGCCGAAGCCGAGGCCGTCACGAACGTCATCGCACATCTGGGCCAGGACTTCGACAAGGCGGTCGAACGTCTCGCCGCCTGCACGGGCACGGTCATCGTCTCGGGCATGGGCAAGAGCGGCATCATCGCCCAGAAAATCAGCGCCACCCTCGCCTCCACCGGCACGCCCAGCCATTACCTGCACCCCTCCGAAGCCATGCACGGCGACCTGGGCCGCATCCGCGCCGATGATCTGGTCATTCTGCTCAGTTACTCCGGCGCGACCGATGAAGTGCTCGGCCTCGCCGCCGTCATCCGACAGGACAAAGTCCCCGTCATCGCCCTCTGCGCTCGGCCCGACAGTCACCTGGCCCGCATCAGCGACCTGGCCCTGTGCGTCGGCGATGTCACTGAGGCGTGCCCGCACAACCTGGCCCCCACCGCTTCGACCACCGCCATGCTCGCCCTCGGCGACGCCCTCGCCCTCGCCGTCTCGCAGCGCCGTCACTTCAGCGTCGATGACTTCCGCAAGCGGCATCCCGGCGGATTGCTCGGCCGGCAGATGCTGCCCATCACCGATGTGCTGCGCTTCCGCGCCGGGGACAATCTGCCGCTCATTCACGAAGATCGCACGGTGGCGCAGGTGCTCGACGAAGCCGCCAGGTACCCCCGCCGCGCCGGCGCGGTCATGCTCGTCGACGACGCCGGTCGCTTGAGCGGCCTCTTCACCGACGCCGACCTCCGCCGCCTGATCATCGAGCATGGCACGGACGGCATGGCCCGGCCGATCGACGCCGTCATGACCCGCTCGCCGCGCAGTCTGACGGACGATCAGCTTGTCCGCGACGCGGTGCAGCTCATGCGCGAACTGCGTGTGGACGAAATCCCCGTCGTCGACGCCGCCGGCAAACCCGTGGGCCTCATCGACGTGCAGGACCTCGTCGCGCTTAAAGTCATCGAGGAATAGCGCGTTTAGCGACGCCGCTTGCGGCGTGCTTTTCTTCGTAACGCAAAAACCAAACGCGGGGCTTTGCCCCGCCGCTAAACGCAAAACACCATGCCGCTCAACAATATCAAACTGCTGCTCACCGACGTCGACGGCGTGCTGACCGACGGGTCGATCAATGTCCACTCCGACGGCTCGGAGACGAAGCGCTTTCATGTGCGCGACGGGGCGGGCATCGTCGCGGCGCAGCGCGTCGGGCTCGAAGTGGGCATTCTCACCGGCCGGCCCAGCGTCATCACCACGCACCGCGCGCGCGAGTTGGGCATTACGCTCATCGAGCAGGGCAGCGCGATGGGCAAAGTGCCCGGCTACGAAAATCTCTGCCGCCTCGCCGGCGTCACCGATGAACAGGTCGCCTACATCGGCGACGATCTGGCGGACCTGCCCGTGCTGGTCCGCGTGGGCTATCCGATGAGCGTCGCCGACGCGGCGGAGGAAGTCCGCGGCGTGGCGAAGTTCGTGACGACCCGTACCGGCGGACAAGGCGCCCTGCGCGAAGCGATTGAACACATCCTCAAAAGCACCGGCCGCTGGGAGCAGGTGCTCGAGCAATACGGCCTATGAACCCCACGCGTCTGAAAAAACTCATCCTCGTCACCGCCATCAGTCTGCTGGGCGTCGGCGCGATCATTCTCATCAGCGACAGCGTCGACACCTCGACGCAAAAGAAAGACACCGCGGTCAACATCAAGGCGACGGACCTGCCGCCGACGCTCGAACATGCCACACCCGGCGTCAAACCCACGATCGGCGCGCTGGGCACCGGCGAAGGCGCATGGATTCAGCGTACCGATCCGCAGACGGGGCAGCTCAAGCAGGAGTTTTTCTACAAGTCGCTGACGCCGCGCGAGCAGGGCGTGTTCGACATCACTGAGCCGCAGGCGCGGTTGTACCTGGCGCCGTGGCGCGTCATTCACATGACCAGCGAAGAGGGCCGCTTCATCGCACCGGACAATCACCCGCAATCGGGCGTGTTCCGAAAGAATCTGGTGCTGACGGTTTTCCAGGCCCCCGAGACGCGGGCGGCGGACCTGTCGCCCGACTCGAAGGATCGGCTCATCGAGATTCACATCGCCGATCAGGCCACGTTCGACACCGTACTCGGCGAGGTCAAGTCCGACAGCGATCTGACCGTCACGACGCCGCAGAGTCAACAAGTGGAGTTCGCCGGTCGCGGCATGAAGCTCGTGTACAACGAGTTGAATCGGCGCATCGAGTACATGGAAGTCTACGAAGGTAAGTCGCTGCGCTACGACCCCCGCGCCGGCCCCGCGCCGATCAAGGGCGCGACGCCTGCCAAGACGCCCCCCGGCGGCGCGACACAACCCGCCGACGCCACGGCCGCCAAGGCGCACCCGATGCAGTACTACCGCGTGACGTTCGACAAGAACGTCAAGGTCGTCAGCGATGATCGCACGATCGAAGCGGATCGACTCGTGGTGTTCTTCACGATGGACCCCTCGGGCTCCGCCCCCGCTGCCGCACCGGCTTCACCGCAGACGCCGGTGTCAATGATGATGCGGGAAGTGATGCGGACATTGCCGCTGCTGATCGGCGAGGTGGGGCAGGCCCCGCTGATCAATGTGCCGGCGGGCAAGGCGGTTCAGGTGAACGTCGACAAGCCCGCGGGGGACAAGCCGGTGGTCATGACCTGGACGGGCAAGATGATCATGACGCCGATCGAGACGAAGCCGGCCGAGCTGGCGGAGGGGCTGCGCGATACGTATCTGCGATTCGAAGGCGCGCCGGTGAAAGTCGGGCTCGGCGGGGACGATCAGATGGTCTGCTTCAACGTCGATTACGTGCAGTCGCGCGATCAGGTGACGGCGACGGGCAGCGATGCGTTTCCGCTGCGCATCCGCTCGAAAAAGATGGGTGAGATCGGCGCGCCATCGCTGAACATTCAGCTTGCGGCGGGCACGGGGCGAATCGCCGGGCCCGGCTGGATGCGCGGCCCTGAAGCGACGGAGGGCGCAACCAAGACGGTCGCCGCCGACGGCGCCCTGCCGCCGGGGTTCAAGATCGACTGGGCCGATCACGTCGAACTTAAATTCACGAAGGAAGACAAGAAGACCGGCTCGCGCGGCGGGCTGGAACTGGCGAAGTTTCACGGCGATGTGCATGTCGCCGACCCGCAGTTCAAGCTCGCCGCCCAGACGCTCGGCACCGAGTTCACCCGCGCCGACGCCGCCGGCAAGCAGCAGATTCAGGCCATCGACGCTGACGGAAACGTGATGGTCACGCTCGACAACGGCTCGATCAAATCGCGCACGCTCCGCATCCTGACCGCGCCCGATGCGCAGGGTCATCTCACGCCATCGCGTCTTCAGGCCCGCGGCGACGTCGTCGTCATCGACCCGCAGCAGCAGATCGCCTCGCAGATACTTGATGTGACGCTCGCCGCCGCCGCGCCCAACGTCAAACCCGCGCCCAAGCCCGCCCCCAAGGGCGACTCGCTGGAGGGCCGCTTCTCGCAGCGCGTCGAGAACGTCACCGCGATCGAAGATGTGCGGCTGACGCTCAAGGGCGGCACCGTCGTGCGCGGCGACAAGCTGGTGGCGGACGCGACGACGCAGCGGGCGACGCTCTACGGCACGCCGGTGCAGATCACGCGCGGCGGCGACGCCGCCACGAAGACTCCGCCGCAGACCGAACTGTACGTGCTGCACCTGAACATCGAAAAGGGCGGGCGCATCGCGCAGGCCGACGGAGCGGGCAAATTCATCTACACCGAAGCCGACGAAACCGACCCGGCGACGAAGCAGCTCACGCCCGGCAAGCGCGTCAAGGTGACCTGGACCGAGTTGATGCGCTTCGTCGATGAGGCCAACACGATCGCCGTCAACGGCAGCGTCGTCGCCGAGACGGAGGAGTCGCCGACCGAGTTCAATCGCATGACGGCGGATCATGTCACGCTGGACCTGATCAACACCAGTTCGCTGAAGGTCGGCCCCAAGGACAAGTCCGCCGACGCAGGTCCGCTCGATGAGCGTCGCCTGCGGCAGATGACGGCGCGCGACAATGTCGTGATCCTCGCCACGCGCTGGTCCGACGCCCAGCGCGAGCACGTCGACACGCGCCTGCGTCTCGCCGGGCCGATTCTCGAATTCGAGGATCTGCGCAAGATCACCACCATCACCGGCCCGGGCACGATGCTGCTCGAGGACTACCGCGAGAAGAAGGACAAGCCGACCGACCTCAAGGCCGCCCCGATGTCCGGCCGGGGGCAGACGGCTTTTCAGTGGACGCAGAAGCTCGTGCTCAACGAGACGGACAAGTCGATGACGATCGAAGGCGCGGTGCTGATGCGTCACAAGTCGCCCGGGTCGGACAACGTGCTGGAGCTTCAGGCGGATCGGCTCGTCGCGAACATGCGCGAGGTGCGGAACATCAAGCCGACGCAGATGCCGGTCGAGAAGATGGGCGTGGACCACATCGCCGCCGACGGGGGCGTGCAGGTGCGCGACAACACGCGCGTGGCCAGTTGCGATCATCTCTACTACGACGGGGACAGCGAAACCGTCGCGCTCGCCGCCGAGGCGGACCGATGGGTCACGATCACCAAGCTCGACGACCCCAAACCGCTGCGGGCGCGAAAAGTGCTCTGGAACCTCAAGACCGACCGCGTCGAGATCATCGAAGCCGGTCGCTGAGGCGGGCGGACCGGCCTATCGTGAAGATGATGACCACCACCACGGTTTCAACTCCATCGCCGATGGCCCGACCGGTCGTGATCTACGACGGGGCGTGTCCGTACTGCCGGCGGCAGATTCAGCGCATGCGCCGGCTCGATGACCGGGACACGTTTGAATACGTCCCGCGGCAGGCGGAGGGGCTCGAGCAGCGGTTCCCGAAACTGGCGGAAGGCGACTTCAACACGGGCATGCGGCTTGTCGAACCGGGCGGCGCGATCCACGTCGGGGCCGACGCGGTGTATCACATCGCCCGCCGGCTGCGCGTGGGGCGATGGGTCGCCTGGCTGTATCGCGTGCCGGTGCTGCATCAGATTGCGCGGGGGATTTACGGGTGGATCGCCCGGAATCGCATGAAGCTCGGGCCTTGCACGGATGAAACGTGCGGGATTTAGGTGAATTGTCACCGGCGGCGGGCCCGGGAGCCGATATTTGAAGACATTGAGCCGGTCTGTCGGTGCGCCGATGCGCCTGTGAATCTTCCGATCCGATAACTTGTCCGCACGGGCCAGCCCCCCTACTATTTTCCTCCCTCAATTACGGTGAAATTATGTCAGCACAGGATATCCGCAACGTCGCGATCATTGCGCACGTCGACCACGGCAAGACGACCCTTGTCGACGCGCTGTTGCGTCAGAGCGGTCAGTTCCGGGCCGGTGAGCTTCAGGGCGATTGCATTCTCGACTCCAATCCGATCGAAAAGGAGCGCGGGATCACGATTCTGTCCAAGAACTGCGCGATCCGCTACGCCGCCCCGGACGGTCACATCTACCACATCAACATCATCGACACCCCCGGCCACGCCGACTTCGGCGGCGAGGTCGAGCGCGTGCTGTCGATGGCCGACGGCGCCCTGCTGATCGTGGACGCTTTTGAAGGCCCGATGCCGCAGACGCGCTTTGTGCTGAGCAAGGCGTTGGCGCTGGGGCTTCGTCCGATCGTGGTCATCAACAAGATGGACCGCGCCGAGGCGAGGCCGACCAAGGTGCACGAGGAAGTGTTCGACCTGCTTGTCGAGCTGGGCGCGGATGATCACGCCATCGAGTTCCCGACCGTTTACGCCAGCGGCGTCAACGGATGGGCCTCGAACGACGAGACGACGCGCCCCGACAATGTGCAGGCGCTGTTCGATGCGATCATCAAGCATGTGCCCGCGCCGAAGTTCGATCGCGAAGCCCCGCTTCAGATGCTCATCACGTCGCTGGACTGGTCCGACTATGTCGGCCGCATCGGGATCGGCCGCGTCATGGCCGGCGCGATCAAGACCGGTCAGCAAGTCATGCGCATCGACCGCACGGGCAAGCAGAGCAAGCAGAAAGTCGGTCAGCTTTTCCAGTTCGACGGCCTGGGCCGCAAGCAGGTCGACGAAATTCTGGCGGGCGACATCTGTGCCGTGGTGGGCCTGGAGGAAGTCGACATCGGCGACACGCTCGCGGATGTGAACACGCCGGTCGCCCTGCCGCCGGTCGCCGTCGATGAGCCGACGCTGCACATGACCTTCCGCGTCAACGACTCGCCGTTCGTCGGACAGGAAGGCGAATACGTCACGAGCCGGCAGCTTCGCGAGCGGCTCATGAAGGAGCTTCAGTCCAATGTCGCCCTGCGCGTGACCCCCGGCGCCAACGGCGACGAGTTCGAAGTGTCCGGCCGCGGGATGCTGCATCTGGGCATTCTGCTCGAGAATATGCGGCGCGAGGGCTACGAGCTTTGCGTCGGCAAGCCGAAGGTCATCTTCAAGCAGGTCGACGGCGAACGCTGCGAGCCGTACGAACGGCTGGTCGTCGAGTCGCCCGAACAGTATGTCGGTTCCGTCATGCAGCTCGTCGGCGAACGCCGCGGCGAGATCGTGCACATGGAGCCCAAAGGCGCCTTCACCGACGTCGAATTCAAAATCCCCGCACGCGGACTCATCGGCCTGCGCAACCGCATGCTCACCGCCACGCAGGGCAACGCCATCATGCACCATACGTTCGAGAAGTACGGCCCGTATCTGGGCCCGATGCCCGGACGGCTTCAGGGCGTGATGATCGCCACCGAAACCGGCCCGGTCACCGCCTACGCCCTCGATCAGTTCTCCGACCGCGGCGTCATGTTCGTCACCCCCGGCGACGTCATCTACGAAGGCCAGGTCATCGGCGAGCACAACAAGGATAAGGACATCCCCATCAACGCCGCCCGCAAGAAGGCGCTGACGAATATGCGCAACGCCAACAAGGAAGCGACCGTCACCTTGAAAGCCCCGCGCAAGCTCTCGCTCGAAGCGGCGCTGGAGTACATCGAAGACGACGAACTTGTCGAGCTGACGCCCAAGTCGATCCGCATCCGCAAGCGCGCCTTGAAGGAAGCCGACCGCCGCCGCGACTCCCGCCGCCTCGCTTCCCTTGAGGCGTGAAACCGCGCTGGCGAGGCGTCGCGGATTGCTCCATAATGTCGATCGACATGGTTGCGAAGATTCCCATCGACAACGACGCGATCACCGCCTTCTGTCGCAAGTGGAAGGTGCGCGAGCTGTCGCTCTTCGGCTCCGTGCTCCGCGATGATTTCAAACCCGAAAGCGACGTCGACGTGCTGGTCGTCTTCGAGCCGGAGGCGCCCTGGAGTCTCTGGGACTGGCCGGACATGATGGACGAACTACAGGCGATGTTCGGACATCCCGTTGATCTGGTCGAAAAGGCCGGTCTTCGTAATCCGTTCTTGAGGCATGAGATTCTCAATACGCGGAAGCAGATTTATGTCGCGCCGCAATGATCAAGTCTATCTTTGGGACATGCGCCTCTACGCCGCCCGTGCGCGCGCCTATGTGCAAGGCCGGTCCTTCGACGAGTACCAAGAGAACGAAATGCTGCGCATGGCGGTCGAACGATGCGTGATGACCGTCGGGGAAGCAGCTTTCAAAGTCAGTAAGCAGTTCAAGGATGAACATCCCGACATCCCCTGGGTCAAGATCATTGCACAACGTCATCGTCTCGTGCACGACTACGGAAATATCGCGAACGATCGAATCTGGGAAGTCGCCTCGGTACATGCGGCGGAACTGATCGAATTGCTCGATCAGGTCATCTCGCCCCCTCCACCCGATCTAGAACCGGAATCCGATTAACACCATGTCCACCAAAGTCTGCAAGTTCGGCGGTTCGTCCCTCGCGGATGCGAACCAGATTCTCAAGGTCAAGGCCATCGTCGAGGCGGACCCCGGCCGGCGGTACGTCGTGCCGTCGGCCCCGGGCAAGCGGTCCAAGCATGATCAGAAGATCACCGACCTCTTGTACCTCTGTCATGAACACGCCAGACAGGGCCTGCCCTACGATCAGGTCTTCGATCTGATCGCGGAGCGATACAACGGCATCGTCAAGGATCTGGGGCTCACGCTGGACATGAAGCCGCACCTTGACGAGGTGCGCGCCCGCATCGCCGATGAAGGCCCCGACTACACCGCCAGCCGCGGCGAAGCCCTCAACGGACTCATCATCGCCGAGGTGCTCGGCTATGACTACGTTGATGCCGCCGACATCGTGCACTTCGACGTCAACGGCCGCTTCGACCCGCACACGACGCAGGAGTCCGTGTCGCGCCGGCTCGCCAAACATGACCGCGCGGTCGTGCCCGGTTTCTACGGCTCGCTGCCCGACGGGCGCGTCAAGACGTTCAGCCGCGGCGGGTCCGACATCAGCGGCGCGATCGTCGCGCGCGGCGTCAACGCCAAGGTCTACGAAAACTGGACCGATGTCTCGGGCATGCTCATGGCCGACCCGCGCGTCGTCGACAATCCGCTGCCCATCTCCGTCGTGACCTACAAGGAGCTGCGCGAACTGGCGTACATGGGCGCGACCGTGCTGCACGATGAAGCCATCTTCCCCGTCCGGCAGGCCGGCATTCCCGTCAATATCCGCAACACCAATCAGCCCGAAGACGACGGCACCATGATCGTCCCTTCCGACACGAACCTCCCCGTCACCGGCGCGATCACCGGCATCGCCGGGCGCAAGGACTTCACCATCATCGCCCTCGAAAAGGCCCTGATGAACGCCGAGCTCGGCTACGGGCGACGCCTGCTCGAAGTCCTCGAAGACAGCGAAGTGAGCTTCGAGCACATGCCCTCGGGCATCGACACGATCAGTCTCGTCATCGCCAACAGCCAGCTCGACGGCAAGCTCGACGCCGTGCTCGAGGGCATCCGTCACGCCTGCAAGCCCGATGCGCTGGACGTCACGCCGAACATGGCGCTGATCGCCACCGTCGGCCGAGGCATGGCGCATCACCCCGGCATGGCGGCGAAACTCTTTTCCGCGCTCGCCCAGTCCGGCATCAACATCCGCATGATCGATCAGGGCTCCAGCGAACTGAACATCATCTGCGGCGTCGAGGCCGACGACTTCGAAAACGCCATCCGCGCGATTTACAAGGCCTTCGTCGCGTAAATTTCCCTGTTTTTGCGGCGATTTTCCCGGTACAATGACGCCTATGTCGTCGCGGCTGTCACTTCAATTTCCGACCCGCCCCGCCGCCGTGTTCCTCGCGGCGGCGATGATGCAAGCGTGCATGACCGGCTCGCTGCACGCCGAGTCGAGTCCCGGCGAAACCGCGTACATCGCCACGCCCAAGCCGACATTTGAGCGCATCAAGGCCGACTACGAGTCGCTGGCGCGTAACGTCGAGGCGGCCGAGCGCAAGGTCGACGAAGCGAGTCTCATCGCCAAGCGCGCCAATGCCGACTTCGATCAGTATGTGCGCGCCCGTCCACAGGAGGACAATCCCGTCCTGCGCGACGCGGCCGAGCAGACAAGCAAGGCGGAGCAGACCGTGCGAGCAGCCCGGCAGAAGGCGATCGCCCCGCTGCTCGCCGACCCGGCTCATGTGCAGCGCGTGCGTGAGCTGGAGGCGGCGCGACAGCGAATGGACGAATACAACGAACTGCGCCGCAAGGCGGTCTACGGCGGCGTGTTCACCTCCGATCAACAGCGGGCCGCGCGACAACTCGCCAAGGACATCGCCGAACTCGACCATGTCGTGTACGAGCGCGAGCTGCAACTGGTGGAGGAGGACTCCGCGTACCTGTCGGCACGCAAGGCGCTGACCGCCTCGCGCAAGGAAGTCGCCGACCTGGTCAAAACGACGGTCAATCTCGACAAGGCGGACCCGACGCGCCGCGGGCTGGTGGAGTCGATGAAGAAGGCCAACGCCGACCTCGTCGCCGCCGAGCACGCCCTGACTCAGGCGCGCCAGAAACGTCACGACGGCTGGCTCAAACTCCTCGCCGCCGCGTCGTCGACGCCCTGACGCCGTTTCGTTGGCAACATGCAAAAGGCCGATCAGCGGGCAAGGTCAGGGGGCCATTTTGCCGATATTCCTCACACTCGGGCCGCGCCGCGCGGTGGGACGTCCCATAATGGAATGACGCATCGATGAGTAAAGACTACCGCGTGCTGATCATCGCCGAGCAGGCGAATCCCGAGCAGGTGAGCGTGCCGCTCGAGGGATGGTGCCACTATCAGGCCGTCCGCCGGCGATGCAACGCCCATCTCGTCACGCAGATTCGCAATCGCGAAGCCGTCGAACGCGCCGGCCTGACCGACCCGGCCGACGTGACCTTCATCGACTCCGAAAAAATCGCCCGCCCCATGTACCACCTCGCGCAGAAACTCCGCGGCGGGGCCAACAAGGGATGGACCACCATCACCGCGATGGTCAACGTCTCCTACTACTACTTCGAGCATCTGTTCTGGCAGAAATTCGGCCCGGCGATCCGCGAACACAAGTACGACCTGGTCCATCGCATCACGCCCCTGAGTCCGACCATGGCGAGTCTCATCGCCGCACGTTGCCACCGCGCGGGCGTCCCCTTCGTGATGGGCCCGATGAACGGCGGACTCCCGTGGCCCAGGGAGTTCGACACCGAACGCCGGCGCGAAAAGGAATGGCTCTCCTATATCCGCTCCGCCTACAAACTCCTGCCCGGACATCGCAGCACGCTCCGCAGCGCCAAGGCGATCATCGCCGGGTCCGGCTCCACCCTCTCGCAGTTCGACCAACGCTATCACGACAAGTGCGTCTACATCCCCGAGAACGGCATCGTGCCCGAGCGCTTCCAGTTGTGCGTCGAGCGCGAGCCGGCCCTGCCGCTCCGACTGGCGTTCATCGGCCGCATCGTCCCCTACAAGGGCGCCCACATGGTGCTCGAAGCCGCCGCGCCGCTGATCCGTGACAACAAGATCGTCGTGGACATCATCGGCGACGGTCCCGACAAGCCGCGCCTGGAGCGCATCATCGAAGAACAGAAAATCGCGCACGGCGTCACGCTCGCCGGCTGGGTCCCGCACGCCAAACTGCAGGAACGCCTCGTCCAATCCGATGTGCTTTCGTTCCCGAGCATTCGCGAATTCGGCGGCGCCGTCGTGCTCGAAGCCATGGCCGTCGGACTCGTCCCGCTGATCGTCGACTACGGCGGACCCAGCGAACTGGTCACCGCCTCCACCGGCTTCAAAGTCCCCGTCGGCACGCCCGATCAGATCGTCGCCTCCGTCCGAGCCGTGCTCGAAAAACTCGTCGCCGATCCGCAGCAGCTCGTCGAGATGCGCACGCTCGCCCGCCAGCGCGTGTTCGACAAGTTCACATGGGACGCCAAGGCCGCGATGACGCTCGAAGTCTACCGATGGGCGATCGGCGATCGGAAGGACAAGCCCGACTGGGGTCTGCCGCTGCCCGACGCCGCGCCCGCACCGGCCCCGCAATCCGTCACCGCATCCGCCTGATGAGGAGGCCGATGAGACTCGGCTACTTGATCCCCGAATTCCCGACGCAGACGCACGCCTTCTTCTGGCGCGAACAGAGCGCGCTGCGCGAATTGGGCGTGAACATCACGCTCATCTCCACCCGCCGGCCGGACCGCGACCTCTGTCAGCACGACTTCGCCCAGGAAGCGCATCAACAGACGATCTACTGCGTGCCGATTCCGCCGGTCTCGAGCTTCGGTCGTTTGCTCCTGCATCCGATCCGCACCATGCGCGCCCTCGGCTACGTCGCGGCGCTCCGCGAATCGTCGCTGAAAGAACGCCTCAAGGCGCTGGCGTACATTCCCGTCGCAGCCCACCTTGTCAGCATCGCCCGGGCGCATCAGCTTGATCACATTCATGTCCACTCGTGCGCCAACGCGGCCCACGTCGCCGCCATCGCCCGCCTCCTCGGCTCGCCGCCCTACTCGCTGACGCTGCACGGCGACCTGCCGGTGTACGGGCGCGATCATCAATCCAAAATGACGCGCGCGTCGATCGTCACGGCCGTGACCCGACCGCTCGCCCGCAGCATCGTCGAACAGGTCGGCCTGCCGGAAAGCCGCGTGCCGGTGATCTGGATGGGCGTGGACCCGGACATTTTCACGCCGGTCGAACATCACGACGCCGCACCGGGCAAACTCAACATCATCACCGTCGCCCGACTCAATCACGCCAAGGGCCACGTCCATCTGCTCGCCGCCATCGCCCAGCTCGTCAGCGAAGGCCTGGACCTGCATTACACCATCGTCGGACAGGGCAAGAATCAGTCCGCCATCGAAGAGCGCATCGCCGAGTTGAACCTCGTCGATCGCGTGAAGCTCACCGGCACGCTCAGCGAATCGCAGGTGCGCGATCAGGTGGCGCAGCATGATGTGTTCGCCCTGCCGAGCATCGGGCTCGGCGAGGCGGCGCCGGTGTCGGTCATGGAGGCGATGGCGACCGGACTGCCGGTCGTGTGCTCGATCATCGGCGGGACGCCGGACATGATCACGCATGACGTGGACGGCATTCTGTGCGATCAGGGCGCGGAAGATCAGCTCGCCGCGGCGCTGCGTCGGCTCGCCCAGTCGCCGGACCTCCGCCGCCGCATCGGCAAGGCGGCGCGCGAGCGGGCGGTGCGGCAGTTCGACTACCGCAAGATGGCCGGTGAATTGCTGCGGGAAATCGAGAAGTCCGCGCCGCCGGACGAGGCGTAACCGGCGGGTTCAGACCAGCGGCGGCTCGTGGTCGGAGCCGTCGCGCAGTTCCTCTTCGCTCACCACGCAAAAACCCTTCCGCGCCAGAATCTGCCCCGCCAGCACCGGGTCGTCGCAGTGGATGGCGATCGTCGGCAGACCGTGCGGGCGGACCATCAATGGATACGCGTAGTCGATGTTCAACTCCGCGCCCAAAAGCGAGAGGCAGAGCTTGGTGAGCCGCTGATCTTCGCCGAGTTCGACGACGAGGATCTCCGCTTCGGTGAAAGGGAGCTGCTGATTTTCGAGCAGTTCGCGCGCCCGGTCGGCCCGGGAGGTGACAAGGCGCACGACCGAATGATCCGATGCGTCCATCACGGACAGCGCGACGAGGCGCAGCGGTTGTCCGTCGAAGGTTTCGATCAGCTCGTACATTTTGCCGATGCGGTTATCGAGGAACACGCTGAACTGCGTGCACATCGGCGGGCCGTAGCCCTGCTCGGTCTCGAAGTTGACGGGCGAACCGGGAACCTGCGACATGAGTCACTCCTCAGTCGATTGTAGCCCCGCGATGCGTATGGAAAATGGTCCATGGCACCATGTGCGAATTTCTTCCGTCGGCGGCTAGTGGGAACGAAGGCAAAATGGGCCACGAAGACGCAAAGACGCGAAGGAAGACAGCAAGAAGAAGGGGTCCATCCATACCGTTCCTCCCGTCTTCCTTGCCTTTCTTCGCGTCTTCGCGCCTTCGTGGCCCACACTGTCTTGAAAACGCATTCCAGATACGCAAACAACTTGCACATCGCGCCATTTGCAAATGGAAAATGGAAAATCGATTTTCCATTTTCCATCGTTCATTTTCCGTTTTCCATTGCGGCTCGGACGAACGCGATCGCCTTGTCCGCCGCGTCGTCGACTTTGATCATCTCGGGTTTCTCGGCCGTGCGGGGTTTGAATTCGATTTCGGCGCCTCCGGGGGCGGCGAGGCCCTTGTCGCCGATCGTCAGGCGCAGCGGGATGCCGATCAGGTCCGCGTCCTTGAACTTCACGCCCGGCCGCTCATCGCGATCATCGAGCAACACGTCGATCCCCGCCGCCGTCAGCTTCTCGTACAGCGCATCGACGACATCCTTCGTCTGCCCCTCATAGCGCACCGGCGTGAGGATCACCTGATACGGCGCGATCGCCATCGGCCAGATGATCCCGCCTTCGTCATGCCCCGCTTCCGACTCCAGCGCCGCCGCCAGAATCCGATTCACGCCGATGCCGTAGCAGCCCATGATGACGCTCCGGGTCTGCTGATTCTCGTCAAGCACCGTCAGCCCCAGCGCCTCGGAATACTTGCAGCCGAGTTTGAACACGTGACCGACTTCGATGCCCTGCGACGCCTGCAGGACGCCGCCGTCGTTTTTCGGCGACGGGTCGCCGTGCATGGCGTTGCGGATGTCGGCGACTTTGACTTCGACGCCGGCGGCGACGACTTCGCGCTGCCAGTTGAAGTGTTTGACGTGATGATCGGTTTCGTTGGCGCCGGTGACCCAGAACCCGCCCTGCGCGGCATCGGGGTCGACGACGAGCGTGATGTCATGCCTTCCGACGGCGACGTGCGGGCCGACGAAACCGATGGCGAAACCGGCATCGCGCGCTTCTCGCTCATCGGCGAGCTGGAGGGCTGCCAAGCCGCAAGCGGCTTTGACTTTGGCTTCGTTGAGGTCGTGGTCGCCGCGCACGACGGCGACGATCCATCGGCCGTCGCCCTTGCACACGAGCGTCTTGAGCATGTTCTGCGTCTTGAGTTTCGTGCCGAGGTTCTTCTTGAAAAACGCGCAGACATCTTCGATGCCCGGACAGCCGGGCGTGTGCAGCTTTTCGAGTTCACCGGTCGGCGCGGCGGCGAGGTCCGACTGGCGCGGACCCGTCTCGCACTTTTCCATATTCGCGGCGTAGTTGCCCTTGTCGGAGGCGAGAATCGTGTCTTCACCGGTGGGGGAAGGAACCATGAATTCGTGGCTGGCGTTGCCGCCGATGGGGCCGGCTTCGGCTTCGACTTCGACGAAGGCGACGCCGCAGCGCGTGAAGATGCGGCGGTAGGCGTCGCGCATCGCTTCGTAGGTTTCGCCCAGCGATTCGAGGGACAGATGGAAGCTGTAGGCGTCCTTCATCTGAAACTCGCGCGAGCGCATGACGCCGAAGCGCGGGCGGAACTCATCGCGGAACTTGGTCTGAATCTGATACAGGTTCAGGGGCAGATCGCGGTAGCTTGTGATGGTGCGGCGGACGAGGTCGGTGATGACCTCCTCATGCGTCGGGCCCAGCGCCTGCTCGCGCCCGTGGCGGTCTTCGACGACGAAGAGGTTGTCGCCATAGGCGGCGCGCCGGCCGGTCTTTTCCCAAAGCTCGATCGGCTGAAGCGTCGGCAAAAACACTTCGACCGCCCCCGCCCGGTTCATCTCCTGCCGCACGATCTCGATGGCCTTGTGCAGCGCCCGCCAGCCCAGCGGCAGGTACGAATAACTGCCCGCCGCCACCTGCTGAATCAGCCCCGCACGGAGCATCAACTGATGGGAAGGCACGACCGCCTCGGCGGGGGTCTGACGAAGGGTCGGAATCAGGCAACGGGTCCAACGCATGACGTTCGCTCCAGCTTGAGGGGCCGTATCGTAGACGATTCAGCCCTGAGAATCACGGGGGGATCGGGGATCGGGGATCAGGGATCAGAAATGACAATGTCCGTGCGCCGGTGCAGTTTGATTCGCTTGCCGATCCCCGACCCCCGGCCCCCGATCCCCGACCTGATCCCCGCTCCTTGACTTACCGATAATTCAATCTAACGATGATCGCTTACGTCCCGATTCGCTCGGGGCGGGAAAGTCGGTTGACCATGGCTCGGCAGACGAACTCCGCCTTGGGGTTCGACATTACGTTTCGTCCGTGCGTTGCGCTTCAAGGGGCGATGCGACGGGGCTATCGGGCTGCCGATTTGCGGAGTGATATTCTGGCGGGGATGGCGGTGGGGACGATCGCGGTGCCGTTGTCGATCGCGCTGGCGATCGCCGCGGGCGTGCCGCCGCAGCATGGGCTTTACACCGCCATCGTCGCCGGGGGATTGATCGCGCTGTTGGGCGGGTCACGCGTGCAGGTCAGCGGGCCCACCGCCGCCTTCGTCGTCATCCTCGCGCCGATCAGCGCCAAATACGGCACCGGCGGACTGATGATCGCCACGGCGATGGCCGGCGTCATCCTCATGGTCATGGGCCTGCTCCGCTTCGGCCGGCTCATCCAATTCATCCCTCATCCCGTCACGACCGGCTTCACCGCCGGAATCGCCGTCGTCATCGGCACGCTTCAGATCAAGGACTTTCTGGGCCTGGACATCCCCGGTCGGCCCGAACACTACATGGATCACCTGCGCGCGATCGGCGCCCATCTGTCGACGATCCGTTGGCCCGATCTGGGCATCGGCATGCTGACGCTGCTGGTGCTCATCTTCTGGAAGCGCGTGACGCATAAAGTCCCCGCGCCGCTGGCGGCGCTGACGATCGGGACGATCGCCGCGTGGATCATGAGCCGGATGATCGAGGGGTTCTCCGTGCCGACGATCGGCTCGACGTTCACCTGGCGGGAGCACGGCCAGACCGGGCCCGGCATGCCGCCGATCCCCCCGCTGTTCACTTTGCCCTGGCATCAGCCCGGACCCGACGGACAGCCGATCGCGCTGTCGTGGGATCTGATTCATACGCTCGCGCCCGCCTCGTTCACGATCGCCATGCTCGGCGCGATCGCCTCGCTGCTCTCGGCGGTCGTCGCCGACGGACTGACCGGCGACGAGCACGACCCGGATGCGGAGCTGTTCGCGCAGGGGGCGGGCAATCTCGTCGCCCCGTTCTTCGGCGGAATCGCCGCCACCGGCGCCATCGCCCGCACCACCGCCAATGTCCGCTACGGGGCCCGCTCGCCCATCGCCGCGATCGTGCATGCGCTGACGCTGCTGGCGTGCATGGTGCTGCTGGCGCCGCTGCTCAACCGGCTGCCGTTGGCCTCGCTGGCGGCGCTGCTGCTGATCGTGTCGTGGAACATGGCCGACCTCAAGCATTTCAAGTACGCCCTGCGCGTCGCGCCGCTGAGCGATCGCGTCGTGCTTTTGATCTGCCTGTTGCTGACGGTGTTCGTGAACATGGTGGCGGCGGTGAGCGTGGGCATCGTGCTGGCGGCTCTTTTGTTCATGCGGCGCATGGCTGAAGTCGCCGACGCCCGGCTGTTTTCCGAGCGGCATGACGCCATGAACATCGCCCTGCCGCCGGGCGTGATCGTCTACGAAATCGGCGGACCGCTGTTCTTCGGAGCCGCGCAAAAGGCGATGGCCGCCCTGCGATCGCTCGGCAACGGCGTCCGCGTCGTCATCCTCGACATGCGCGAAGTGCCCGTCATGGACGCCACCGGCCTCGTCAATCTCGAATCCGCGCTCGATCGCCTGCAAGCCATGAACATCCGCGTCGTGCTCGCCGGCGTGCAGAGTCAGCCGCTGCACCTGTTGGCCAAGTCCCATCTGCGGCGCGACCGCGCGATGGTCACCGTCTGCGGAACTTTCGACGCCGCCATGGACGTCGCCCGATGGCACGCCGCCGAAGAGCCCGCCGCGCCTTCCGTCACTTCCTCACCGGCTCAAACCGCACACTGATCTTCGTCAGCTTGTCGATGCTCGTGTGAATCGTCAGCTTCCGCGCTTCGTCGTTCGTCGCCTGCATCGACGGATTGGGCGAGGTCGGCAACGGCTCCGCGGAGCGCACTTCGAATTTCGCATCGGCCGGTTCGATCAGCGTGACGCGCATCGTCTGATCATTGCGATGCAGCAAAGCCGTGCGATCCCCGTCGGTCAGTTCGACCGTCGCCTCCGTCGTGACGAACCACCATAGGTCCGTCTTCGCCTTCGGGTCGATCGCGTCGTCGAGCGTGATCTGATTGCTCTTGCGGTCGAACACGACCGTGCGCGTCACGGATTTCGCCGCTTCGTCGTACGCCGGCGTCAGGTCGGCGACGGCCCGGCCCAGGTCGTCATTCGTCGAAAACGCCGCGATTTTCGCGGTCGCCCGCGGGTTCTGATCCGGCCCCTCGTCCGGGTTCATCACCAGCGTGTTGTGCGCTTCGGCGCGGAGTCGGTAGTACGTGTAGCGCTTGGACCCGAAGTAATCGGGCATGTTGTAGTTGTCGGACCCCAGGTCCATCGCCCACCGCTCGCCCAGCGCATCGAGCACGAACGAGCCGAGGTCCAGATGATTGTGATTGACGCGATTGGAACCGGCCTGCATGGCGAAGTACATCGCCTGCGGATCGGTCCAGCTCGTGCGGAAGCTCACCACTTCCGACCCGCGCCAATACCGATCGAGCGGCAGGTGCAGCGCATCGGGGCTCTGGCCGTCGCCCCGGTACCAGAGAATGCTCTGCACCGTCGGCGACATGCGGTGAATCCCCCACCATGCCGCCGCCGGCTCGTCGTAACGATGCGCCAGCCACAACAGACACGGACTGGTCCGCATCGTCGGATGCGCATCCGAGTAATTGAACGTCAACCCCGTCGGCCCGGTCATGTACATCGGGAACAACGCGGTGAGCGTGTACCCGTGCTCCTCCGAAAGATCGAAATCCGTGCCCAGCGCCGAGTCGAGCGCGGCAACCATCAGCGTGTTGTAGCTGGTGGCGTAGCCCCAGTAACTGGGCCCTTCGCCCCACGCGCCGTCGGGTTCGTAGCTCGCCATCGCCTTGGGCACGCTCCGCACCGCCGCGGCGAGAATCTCCCCCGCCAGCGCCGGCTCCTCGTCGCCGATCGCCAATGCGCCGACCGTCTCGCCTCCGTTGCACACCTGGTTCCAGTTGTGCTCGACGTTCGCCCACCACGTATGCTCCCGGTAATACTTGAGCGCGGGCGTGAGCCCCATGCGCGCGATCGCCTCGCGCATCGTCTTTCGCTGCTCCGGCGTCCAGACGTCGTACAGCCAGTCGTACGCGATGGCGACCCCGTGCGTCATCTCCGCCGTGTCCAGAAAATGCGGCGGATGCCAGTCATCAAACGCGCAGACCGTCCTCATCTCCGTCCACAACCGATCCGCATATTTCTTCTCGCCGGTCATGCGATACGCGAACGCCAGCTCGTAGCTGCGCTCCACGACCGCGCGCGACACGGACAGCAGGCGCTTGCCGTCGGGCAGATGGTAGTAGACGGGCTTGGCGCCGAGGAGTTGATCCGCATCGTCGATGACGTCATGGACCCACGCCTTGAGCCGATCATCCGTTTTCACCCGCTCGCGCAGCGCGTCGAAACCGGCCATGTCGATGAGCAGCCGCGGATGCCGCGGCTTGAGCGTCGCAAGAATGTGCTGCGCCTCCGGCGGCTCGGCGGCGAACACGCAAAGAGCAAACGAAAACACGAATAACGCCGGGAGGAGGGTGCGTTGAATCATCGGGCAGTATAGCCCTCCCCCTTCGAGGGGGAGGGTTGGGTGGGGGTGAATCACATCCGTCCAAGATCGCGCTCGCATTGATGCAATCGCGCCGCTTGCTCCACGATGCACCACTCACTGCGCTACATCACTTGATCTGATGCGCCTCACCCGCCCCCAGCCCCGCCCTCAAGGGCGGGGAGTCCCAAAGCCCTCCCCCTTCGAGGGGGAGGGTTGGGTGGGGGTGAATCACATCCGTCCAAAGCCGCTTTCGCTTGGAGACCACGTGCCAACTTGGAACCGGGATCGACTGATGCGCCTCACCCGCCCCCAACCCCGCCCTCAAGGGCGGGGAGTCGATCAGTTGACGATTTGCTTCCAGCTTCCGGGCACGACGGTCATCGTGCGCGTCGGGTTGCCGGCGCTGTAGAGCGAGGCGGCCTGCGCGGCGCTCATGACGTAGTTAAACATCGCCACATGCGCGATGCGGCCGGCGAAGGGGTTGCTCCAGGAGTTGATGAGCCCCAGCAGACTGCCCGACGAGCTGACGCCGACGGCGATCGGCTCGGTGGACCCGATGCCGCCGGAGTAGGAATCGGAGTCGACGAGCGACCCGTTGAGGTAGAGCTTCATGCCGCCGGAGCCGAAGGTGAACACGAGGTTGTACCACTGACCGGCGACGACGGAGCCGGAAGGAGAGCTGACGATGCGTGAAGAGAGGGTCGAGGAGAATTTGGCTCGGACGCGGCCGCTGTCGATGTAGATGGAAAGCTGACCGGAGGTCAGACTCAGCGAATTGACCTTGGTCATGAGCCCGCGGGTGCCGGTGACGGAGTCGGGTTTGAACCACATGCTGATCGACCCGTTGCTGAGCAGAAAGTCGCTGCGGTGCGGGATTTCGACGTAGTCGTTGGACCCGTCGAATTTCGCGGTGCGGTCGCCGAGGTTGGGGTCGAGCACATTGAGCGCCACGCCGTTGCGATACGTGCCGGACTGAAGGCCGATGGCGTCGGTCGACGTCGTGCCGCTGGCGTCCTGCATGGGCCACATCGCCATCGGCCCCAGCGCGCGCGTCGCCGCCCGCGCCGGCCGGATCGCGTCCGGCGTCGGCTGCATCGTCACTTCCATCATCGCCGTCGCCCGGCCCTGATACCCGTAGCCGCGGATGCGCACCGGCTGCAAGTCCGAGTTGGTGAAGTCGCCGTCCGCCGGATCGGTGACCTCCAGCGTGAACGACCCGCTGCCGAGCTTCTGATTGACGATCCATTGCCCATTGGCGCGATTGGTGCGCCAGTTGGGATCGTAGGTGACGATCAACATGCCCATGTCGACGGCCGAGCGCGCGAGCATGCGGGCGTCGGCGGCGTCGAAGTTCGTCATCGTCATCCGCTGACGGATCCGCACGCTCGTCAGCGCTGAGATGCCGATGATCGTGACGATCATCGATGTCATCAACACGAGCACATAAGCGCTGCCGCGATGGCGCGCGCTGACTCTTGAAGGGTGGATCAGGCCGAACGGATTCCGCATCGATGCGAACGCGGCCGTGGTCGGATGCGATTCACCCCCACCCGGCCTCCCCCTCGGAGGGGGAGGAGTCTGCGTGTTGGATCGGCTCGTGTTCATTGCGGTCCCAACTGGTCGATCCATGCGACCGTCTTGAGCGCGTAGCGGGAGGCGAGGACGACATTGCCGCGTTTGACTTCGACGATGATGCACTTGACGCCCGACTCGTAATTGACTTCCTGGGTGGGGTTGGCGGGGTTGACCCAGGGGGTTCGGACGGTGCGGGTCCAACCGGCGTACTGGGTCAGCACGGTGCCGTCCTTGAGCTGCGGGGGCGAGGCGGACCAGCCGTGGTAGTCATCGACATCATCGAAGAGCGAGCGGTTGCCGGTCGCGGCTTCGTCGGCGCTGGGGCCGAACCCACTGTGATAGATCGGCGACCAGTAGGGCTGCTCGATGCACTCGGCCAGAAGCTGCTGGGCGAGTGCGTTTGCGGTGGCGCGGGTGGCCATCGTCGCCATGGCGGTGCGGGAAGCGCCGACGGTGCTCATGGCGACGGCGAAGACGGTGCTGACGATGGCGACGCTCATCGCCGCTTCGACGAGGGTGAAGCCGGTCTGTCGCATGGCGCGGAGATTCATCATGAACCTCCCACGATGATGCGCGCCGCATCGAATTCGGCGCTGGAGCCGGAGGCGTAGAGACTCACACCGTGGTTGACGGATCCGAGTCCGCAGGTGGAGTATCCGTAGGTGCCGAAGTCGGTGTCGTTGAGTTTGACGTTGACGGAGTTTTTGGCGGGGTCGAGGATCAGGCGCAGATGGACGAAGTCGGTGGGGAGGCCGGGGATGGAGACAAGGGTGCGCGTGGTGGTGCTGGAGTATTTGAAGTTCAGCGTGAAGGTCTGGGTGTTGTTGGATTGTTTGGCGAGCGCGGCGGTGAGCGCCACGCCGTTGGACCCGGAGAAGTCGCCATTGACGGCGACGACGGCGCCGGAGCCGCCGATGGAGGTGTTGCGGTAGCGGACGTCGATCGTGGTGATCTGCGTCAGATCGTTGGACGGATAGGTGTTGAGGGTGGAGTCGGCGTACCAGACGCCGGAGGCGAGGGAGCCGGCGTTGAACGCTCCGCCGTCGCTGCGCACCCAGTCGCCGGCGCCGTTGGCGTCGAGGTCGATGGCGGTGGGCTTGTAGGAGAAGTCCAGGTCCCACATCGCCGAGACGATCTGCGGCGTGTTGAGGAGCGCGACGGCGGAGTCGATGCGCGTCGAGTTGACGCCGCTGACGAGCGTGAAGCTCACGGCGGTGGCGTAAGTGCGCGTGACGGTCTGCGTCGGGCCGGGCACCATGCTCGTGCCGAAAAGATAGAAGCGCATCGCGCGATCGGTCTGCGCGAACCACGACCCGCCGAGGTTCGAGCTCTTGGCGTAGGGCGTGACCGTGCTGGACGGCGTCGCCTTGTAGTAGCCCATTTTCATGGACCTGTCGGAACTCGGGTTCGCCAGCACGAGCGCGACCTTCTGGCCGATCGGCAGGAGCAGGGCGCTGGTGAAATCCACTTCGCGCCACAGCTTGCCGTCCGCCATCGTGCTGGTGGGCATCTGGACCGTGTCGTAGATGGTCGAGGTGGGGTAGCCGCTGGCGTCGGTGGCGTGAAGCTCGACCGTCGTCGTGGTGTAGCTTTTGTCGCCGGGTTCGCCCATGATGTAGATGCGCGTGACGTTCCACGACAGCGCGCCGGAGGCGAGCGTCGGCGTCATGCCCTGCACCCACCACTTGTCGTTCTTGACTTCCTCATCGCCCAGATTGTTGCTGCCGTCCCAGTAGGCCAAAAGCGACTCGCTCGTCGCCACCGGTCCGCCGGGGTACGACTCGGCGGCGCCGCGCGTGGTGTAGAGCAGATCGAACTGTTTGACGTTGGACACGACGGTCTGGGCCGTCCCGCCGTTGTACTGTCGCGTGAGCGGGTCGCCGGCCGTGCCGCTCCATGCGTAGGTGATCTTCTCGGGATTTCCGTCGCCGTCGCGATCGGCGACGGTGAAGCTCACGCGGTGCGACTCCATCGTCAGCATGCGCGTGGCGTAGGACAGTTCGCTGGTGAACAGACTGCCCTGCCGCTGCGACTCGATGGCGGCGTCGGCCGGATCGCTCGTCGACGGAATCGCCTTGGCGGCGATCATGATCGCCGACCCGACGGCCCCCATGATGATCGTCATGATCGACATGCTGACGATCAATTCCATGAGCGAAAACGCCCGGCGGCGCGCGATCTGTCGGCGAGGGCGGATCATCGGTACGTGGCCTTGCCGGTGTTGGCGTCAAGGGTGATGGTGTACGTGGTGGCGCCGGCGGTGACGATCACGGACCCGCCGCTGGTGGGTTTGCCGTAGCCGTCGAAGTAGAAATAGGCGTTGCCGCTGAACGAGGCCTTGGGGATCGTTCCGCCGTAGGGCTCATCGGTGGTGTGGATGATGGAGTAGGCGTCGATGTTGGTGACCAGGTCGCGGACGTTGAAGATGACGTACCACTGGTCGGGGACGAAATAGACGAGTCGCGACTGGCTGGAGTTGATGGCGTCGTTGCGCGCCTGATCGATGTCGGCGACGATGCGCCGGGCGAGTGCGTCGGCGTGGTAACGGGAGATGGCGGCGGCGTAGCGCGGGACGGCGATGGCGCTCATGACGCCGATGATCGCGGTGACGATGATCAGCTCGACGAGCGAGAAGGCGGTGCGGTGCGATGGGCGGTGGCGTGCGGGCATGACGGTCGCAACCCTTCGCAAAAGCCGGAGGCCGCTCGGGAGCCGTGGCTACGGTCCGCGAGCGGCCTCCTGCATCAGATCGTCAACATGGAACTTGCACGAACCGGGTCAGACCTCTCGTTGATCAGAACGAGTTGTAGGCCTTGCCGGCGTCATCGACTTCGGCGTCAGGCAGGTTCGCCTTGACCACGCCGGTCGCCGGGTCGTACCACCAGCCGCCGGCCGAGGCGCCGACCGCGGCGCTGGAGCCGTCGACGACGACCGTGCTGTTCTTGTTGGAACCGACGGGCAGCGGCGGAATCTTCCGCATGTAGGGCCCGTAGATGTTCGTCGAGGTCTTGGACGTGCTCGCGGCGTCACCGGCGGCGTTGGAGTAGCCGGTCATGTGATCGGCGAACGTCGCGGCCGGCGGGAACTTGCCCGTATGCTCCGCGGCGTACAGGTCGATCGCGCTGCGCAGGATCGCCAGATCGCCCACCATCGCCGAGTCCGAAGCGCCCGCCGCCCCGCGGCTCATGCGCGGAATCGCGATGGCGCCGATGATGGCGATGATCACCACGACGATGATCAGTTCCACCAAGCTGAAACCGTGCATTCTGTTGTTCATTGCCCTGGACATTGCAAGAGTCTCCTTCATCTGACGAGTTCGTAAACTTCCATGTCAACGGTCGTCATCAAACGCTGATGCGACACTCCATTCCAATCGACGCTTCCCCCCGACGACTTGAGGCGCTCGACGCCAATTCCTTTTTTACTCGCCCCGGACGGAATTGGCCGCCTCACTGCGTCGGCAGTGCATCTATCGACGCTTTGATGCACGAACTTTGATCATTCGTGCCATCGTCGACAAATCACCGCCCGATCGCGGGCAGGGTCGCCGGCACAGGGGCGGCAGCCGGCGCATTACCGGACGTGACGCCGCGATGGCCTTCGGGCAGTTCGAGCTTGAGCGTGACTTTCACCGCGCCCGACTCGAACGTCGCCGCGTCACTGCTGACCTGCGTCAGCGTGAAGCCGTCCATCACATCCCCCGTCCGCAGCGCCTGCTGCTGGGCGGTCGATTCGTTGGCGACCGCGCGACGCACCATGGCGATCCCGCCCTGGCTCGTCGTCATCACCGCCGTGAGTTTGTGCTGCGCCGTGAACAGCTCCGCCACCTTCGGCGCCTTCGCCGCCTCATCGGGGGGCTGGGCCACCCACGCTTCGCTGGGCGCAAAGGCATTGTCCACCTGCGGCAGGTCGTAGCGGTGCTCCGTCGCGAAACGCACAAGCCGCTGCGCCACCGAATTTTGGTCGTCGAGTGTCGCCGCTGACTTGTTCATCTCCGCGATCAGCGCCTGCGATTGCGCCGGCGTGCTCGGCACCAACAGCGACTCCGCCGCCGCCGCGTTCGGGCCCGTCGCACCGCTTTCCAGGAAAACCTGGTCCACGATCAGCCCCACCACCGCTGCCCCCAGCAGTAGTCCGTACAACTTTCTTTCCCTGGTCGTCTTCATAGTATTTTTACGGAACGATATAACTGCGCGGACGTCCACCACCGGCATCGACAATTTTTCGCCCCGACCCGTTATCCCAGCCCGTTTGACGCTGTATTCCCTTGTCCCAAGACGCTTTTTGAGAGCCCAATGCCCCGCGACCCCCGATTCATCTCGCTTCTAACTGCTTATCAGAACCGGCTCTACGCCTACATTCTGAGTTTACTCGCCGATCCCGCCGCCGCGGAGGAGGTCTTGGGGCAGGCGAATCTGGTCATCTGGGAAAAAGCCGATCAGTTCGAGCCGGGCACGGACTTTGAAGCGTGGGTCATGACCATCGCGCGTTTCCAGGTCCGCGCCTGGCGCACCCGGGCCGGGCGCGATCGGCTCGTGTTCTCCGACGACGTCGCCGACCGCATTGAAGCCGCCGCCGCCGACCTGCCCGCCGCCCTCGATGCACGCATGGAGCTTCTCCACGACTGCTTCAAGCAGCTTTCCGCCCGGCAGACCGAGCTGGTCGAGCAGCGTTATGCTCAGAACCGCACCCTCGAGCAGATCGCCCACGCCGCCGGTGAATCCAAATCCGTCATCGCGCAGGCGCTCTACCGCGCCCGTCTCGCCCTCGTCCGCTGCATGCGTCGCAAGCTCGCCGACGGAGGCGCCGCATGAGCACCGCCCCCTCCCATGAACTCGACGCCCTGCTGTCCGCCATGCTCGACAGCCCCCTGAATGCCGACCAGCGCCGCCAGCTCAGCGAGTCGCTCGCCAGCGCCGACAACCTCGCCGCCTACCTGGACTGGATCACCGTCCACACCTTCCTCCGCCGCCAGACCGGCGCCGTCGGCGTCGTCGCGGAACGTCAAGGGTTCAGGATTCAGGGGTCAGAGTTCAGCTTCAAGACAGCAGGAGCGCTCGCCGCGCTTTTGCTCCTCGCCGCCGCGCTGTTTTATGTCTTCCTGCCTTCCACTCCCCACTCCGCACTCCCCACTCCCCACTCCGCCGCCCCCGCGACCTACGCCATCCTCAGCGACCTCTCCAACGACGTCGCATTCGCCGATGCCGATCATGCCCTCGGTTCCGACCTCGCCGGCCCGATCAAACTCATCGCCGGCAAAGCCCAGCTCATGTTCAAATCCACCGCCGTCGTCGACCTGACCGGCCCGTGCGAATTCGCCATGACCGGCTCCAATCGCGGCGAACTGCATCGCGGCTCGCTCGTCGCCTATGTGCCGCCGAACGCTCGTGGCTTTTCCGTGTACGCCCCGCACGATGTGCGCATCGTTGACCTGGGTACACGCTTCGAACTGAGCGTCGATCGGTCCGGTCAGAGCATGCTTCAGATTTTCGAAGGGCGCGTCCAACTGCATCTGGGCGGCTCGGCGACGCACGAGACGCACACGTTCGGACCCGGGCTGGCGATGCGGATCGTGGACGGCCGGCTCGTGCCTTTACCGCCGGCGATGGATCTGACGATCGCCGGCGCCTCCTTCGAGTCGCCGCGCGCCGCGGAACGCAATTTCGTTCGCGGAATGGACGGTTGGCGGCCGATCACGCCCGACTTCGACGGCGGCGTCAATCGCTTCGGCTCCGACTTCGACGAGCCGATTCCCGACGGACGTCAACTCGCCTTCATCAACGCCGGCGCCATCGAACAGACGCTCGACGCCCGGCTCGCCGCCGGCGTGCGGTACACCCTGAGCGTCATGGTCGGCCATCGTCCCGGACCCAATCATCCCGACTACACGATCGCCCTTCACGCCGGTGATGAACTGCTGACTTCCGCGACCAATCCGGTCATCCCGCCCGCCGGGCGCTTCGCCTCCGCGACGCTCAGCTACGACTGCCCGGCGAACCAACCGGCGCTGGGCCAACCGCTGCGCATCGTGCTCCAATCCAACGGCTCGCTCAAGACGCACGTGCAGAACCATTTTGACATGGTCCAGCTCCGGGCCGAAACGATCAGCCCCGCGACCCTTTCCAAAACCCCATTGCCCGTTCAACACACCGAAGGAGATCAGCCATGATGTTGAGAATGAACCTTGTCGCGTTCGCCCTGTTGTTGCCGACCTTGTGCCTGACCGACGCATCGCGTGCGGCCGTCGTCGGCATCGACCTGGCCAACAACGCCTCCACCTACACCGGTCCCGGCGTGCTCGACGCCAGCTCGCGCACCTGGACGCTCAAGACCGGCAACGGAACCTTTACGCTCGGCAGCCAGACGCTCACGCTGACCATCGGCGGCCACAGCAGCGGAACCGCGAACGCCGCCATTGACCTCTTCGACGACTACATGTTCACGGTCGGCACGGCCTTCGGCGTCGTGATCTCCAATCTCGATCCGACCAAGCTCTACAACGTCGTCTACTACGGCGCGCAGAACTTCCTCGGCGGCCGGGGCACGACCTTCGATCTCGCCGAGCCGAACCTCGCCCCCGTCACCACCACCGGCGATCAGCAGTCGACCTTCGTCGAGGGCGTCAACTACGTCCGCTTCAACAATCTCGCGCCCGACAACAGCGTCGGCGACCAGCGCATCCGCGTGCTGGTGGGCATCGGACCCGACGGCGGCGTGGGCATTATCAACGGATTTGAAATCCAGGAAGTCGCCGCCGCCCCGACGCCCGCCGCGCTGCCGGCGGGGCTAGCGATGCTGACGATGCTCGCGGGCGCTCGTCGACGCCGCGCGTGTTGAACCGCTGTCTGCCTGCACGCGGCCGTCCGGTGAAAATCGGGCCGCCGCTTTTTCCATGAACATGCGACACGCATCCAACCAACATGCAATCCATTCAGCGGCGGGGCTTGCCCCGCGCGGCCGGGGGCGCCGGGCCCGCGGGGCGAAGCGCGCCGCCCAATGGCGTGCTCGGCGCCGACATGGTTTCACATTGATCGAACTGCTCGTCGTCGTGAGCATCATCGCCGTGCTGATCGCGATTTTGCTGCCGTCGCTCACGCAGGCGCGACAGGCGGCCAAGTCCGTGGCGTGCATGGCGAACCTGCGCCAACTGACCGTCGCCAACAGCAGCTACGCCAGCGAGTACAACCTTCAGAACGTCAACGAGCGATCCAGTTCGTCGGCGGGCAACTGGATGCCCAAGCTCGCCTTGTACCTGAGCCGGGACGTGCCCAGCGATGAGACGAAGCTCGTGGCGTATCTGAACAATCTCCAGCAGTTGCGATGCCCCGTCGCGCACGAGATCGGCCCGGGGCCCACGGCGGCGCTGTCGTATCTGGGCACGGCGACGGAAGCGTACGGCCCGGTCCCCGTCGGATTCAGCCGCGACGGGCTGATCGGATCGTACGGGCTGAACATGTGGACGGAAGTGTCCACGAACGTGCCCTATTCCGCGTCCGGCCCGGCGGCATGGTTCTACACCACGCTCGGACAGATCAAGCAGTCGTCACGCGCGCCGATTTTCGGCGACTGCATCTGGGACGGCGGGGGCTGGCCCGGCGGGATTCAGGACGGCAACGGCACGCCTCCGCCGCCGGTCAATCCCAACGCGCCGATCTGGACCGAGGGCTTTCTGGCCCGCTTCGCGATCTACCGGCACGAGCGGCGATCCAACATCGCGTTCTTCGACACGCATGTCGAACCGGTGGTGTTCGAGGACCTGTGGGGCCTGCAATGGCACAACGGATACCAGCCGCGCAACGGCCCGCCGTGGACGCCGACCTACTGAACGCCGCACCGGGGCGCCGGGCGCAACGGTAGATGAGTAAATAGTTGTTGAGCCCCGACGGTCGGGGCGGTATAAATGACATGACCCGCCAGGTTCCTTCGCCTTTGCCATTCCCGCCCCGCCATGACACGACGCGCCTTTACGTTGATTGAATTGCTTGTCGTTGCGAGCATCATTGTGCTGCTGGTGGCGATTCTGCTGCCGTCGCTGGCGCGGTCGAAGTATGTGACGCGGTCGACGCTGTGTCTGTCCAACAAGCGGCAGGTCATCGTCGGCCTGCTCAACTATGCGGCGGATCATCAGACGCGGCTGCCCAACTGGGCGGGCGACGGCAATCAATACTGGATGCAGGACATGCCGGGCGTGATCTTCACGGTGACGCGCGATGCGTACAACGTGCCGCTGGAGATGTGGTCCTGTCCGGTGGGCAGCACGCCGCAGTTGCCGTACAAATGGGGCGGATACGGGCCGGTGTATAAATGGAAGTCGAACGGGATGACCTGGTGGGTCATCCGCGGAAGCGTCGGAAACGATTCGAAGGTGCTTCCCAATCGTGAGCTCGTCTCCGACATGCTCACGCGTCAGGAATCCGGCGCGGTGATCATGGCGGACTCGATCACCGGCGGCAGCGCCGCGGCCGGTCCGACGGCGAGCTATCACCTTTATCAGGGCGCGATTCAGGAGGCGGGGATCGTTCGCTCGGACGGGTCGAGCCAGCTTGTGCCGCTCTCGGACATGCTCATCCGCTGTCCGTCGGAAGGATGGGGCAACTGGTGGTACTGAACGGCGCGAGTCTTCGATCGGCGGGGGCGATGCTGTGGGCGATGAGTTTGTGCGCGACGCTGTGGGGCTGCGACGGCGGTCGCCCGGCGGACGGCGTGCGACCCGCGCCGACGGAGGCGACGGCGGCGACGCAGATCCAGTCGATCGCGGAGCATCGGCTCACGATGACGGACGGGCGCTCGATCGAATTGCCGCGCGAGGTTCCCGCGGCGATCTATCAGTCGCCGGGGCTTGCGCTCATGGAAGCGAACGGTTTTGTCGGCGGGGCGCGGCTGGCGGGCGTGTGCGGCGATACGCCCGAGTATGTCGCCAGGCACATGAGCACGGTGCTGGAGCAAGGCGGATGGCAACTGCTCAGCCGCACGGGCAACGAGACGATCAGCGAATGCACCTACCGCAAGGGTGATCTGGCCATCGCCGTCACGAGTAGGGTCGAGCACGGCGTCACCACCGTCACGACGCAGATCGAGCAAGTCGGCCCCGAAGGCGCGCGATCGCCGAACGCGGATGCCGACAAGCCCTGATCATCGTTTCAGCGCACCATTGATTCGCCATTCGCGCACCGGGAAGGCGAATTCGCCTCCGCCGTGCGCATGCGTTTTCGTAAGTCCTTATTCGATCGCGCACGGGCGCGTCGGAGCTTCCGCGCCGGTGCGCACGGGTCCGTCCGGTGCGCGCTTCATGCGGAAAATAGGCAAAAAAGGGGTGATTCTGAGACGGGAACGGGGGCGCACGGAGACGTCGAAAAAGCGTGGGGCGGGCGCGCCGGTGCGAATGGGGGATGGGCCGCAAATGAAAAGCCCGCCCCGCTGAAGCGGGGCGGGCCGGGGGTGTGATAGCTGAATGCTGACGCCTTGTCAGGCGACGGCGGCGGCGGTCTGGAGCAGGGACTTGCCGGTGCTGGTCAGATCGTCGCAGGCGACGGCGACGCGCTTGGCCATCGACTCCTCCGCCTTCTTGAGATAGCTGCGAGGGTCGTAGACCTTCTTGTTGCCGACTTCGTCTTCGACCTTCAGGACGCCGTCGTAGTTCTTGAGCATGTGATCGGCGATGGGGCGGGTGAAGCTGTACTGGCAGTCGGTGTCGACGTTCATCTTGACGACGCCGTACTCGAGGGTTTCGCGGATCTGATGCTGCGGGGTGCCGGAGCCGCCGTGGAAGACGAGGTGGAAGACGGCGTTGGAGCCGTACTTGGCCTTGATGGCGTCCTGCCCCTGCTTGAGGATTTCGGGGCGGAGTTTGACGGCACCGGGCTTGTAGTGGCCGTGCACGTTGCCGAAGGTGGCGGCGAACATGTAGACGCCGTCGACTTCCTTCATGCGGCGATAGACTTCGACCATGTCCTCGGGGGTGGTGTAGAGCTTGTCGGCGGGCGTGTCATGCGAACCGGCGGCTCCGTCTTCTTCACCGCCGACGACGCCGGCTTCGATCTCGATGATCTGCCCGATCTTGGCCATCCGCTTGTAGAGCGGGACGGCCAGGTCGAGGTTCTCCTTGAGCGGGAGGTTGGAGGCGTCGAGCATATGCGAGTTGTAGAGCGGGAGCAGGCCGGCCTTGACGCGCTTCTCCGACTCTTCGATGAGCGGGACCATGAAGTCGTCAACGTTCTTCGGCGGGCAGTGATCGGTATGCACGGCGATGAGCACGTTGTAGTGCTCGGCCATGCGATGAATATGCTCGGCGATGGAGATCGCGCCGACGGCTTTGCTCTTGATGGAGAGTCCGGAGGCGAATTCGCCGCCGCCGGTGGAGACCTGGATGATGCCGTCGGACTTGGAGTCGGCGAAGCCCTTGAGTGCGGCGTTGGCTGTGACCATGGAGCTGACGTTGATGGCCGGGTAGGCGTAGTCGCCCTTCTGGGCGGCGTCGAGCATCTGACGATACTGTTCGGGCGTGGCAATAGGCATAGCGTGATTCCTGTCGGTCAATGGTTGAAAATGGCGAAGACGGGCCGCGTGCCCACCATGGCTCGTGAACCGCGCGTCATCTTAGTGCAAAACCGCCGCGTCAACAATCCAGCCCCGCTCATCATCCGCCCGACCGCACCCGCCGACGACACCGACGGCCGATTTGGCCCTGAAAATGCGTGCGCCACCCCGAAAGCGTTTGAAACCGCGCGGGCGACATTGTCGATACAACCGTTCGAACCGGAGCGGGGCGCGTGCGTAGAATGTGTTAAAGAAACCGAAGATTCACCGGTTTTCACCCAGGGAGGTTCCCGATGTCAGCCAACAGCCGTTCGCGTCATCAGCGTCTTTCCCTCACCATCGCCATCATCGCCCTCGCCGCCGGCGCGATCCTGTTCGCCACCGGCGAGGCCTACGCCGGTTCGCGCGTGTCGTTCGGCATCAGCGTGGGCTCCGGCGGTTGCTACTCACCCGGCTACTCGTCCTTCGGGTTCGGCTACAGCCACTACCGCAATTACTGCGGGCCGAGCTATCGCGGCTATTACTCGCATACCACTTACTACCGGCCCTACAACTACTGCCCTCCGCCGGTGTACTGCCCCCCGCAGGTGACGTACGTCGTCCCCCCGCAGGTTAACTACGTGCAGGGCGTCGCCTACACGCCCAACACCGCCGTCGTCATCACGCCTCCGCAGGCCCAGCCCGTCGTGACCGAAACCGCCACGCCCGCCAGCTACACCTATCCCTACATCAACAATTCGAGCAACACGACCGTCGTCGCCCCGGCGAATCCCGCCACCCCGCCGGTCGTCGTGTCCGCCCCGCAGACGCTGACCGACGGGTTCGGCCTGCTGCGTGGAGCCAACACGCGCGGCGCCCTCGACGCCTTCGCCGCCGAAGCCGAGCGCTTCCCCAACGCCGGTCTGCCCAAGGTTGGTTACGCCATCGCCGCCGGGCTCAATGGCGATGACGCCAAGGCCGCCTGGGCCTTGCGCAGCGCCGTCGAGATGGACGCCAGCGGGCTCGACCGCGTGCCGACCGATGCGGCCGTGCAGGCGATGATCTCCAACGTGCTTCACCGCTACGAGCAGCGTCAGAACGGGTTCAGCCGCGCCGATGATGCGTTCATGATCGCCGCCTGCCGCTACCTGCTGCACGACTACGCCGGCGCTCAGACCGCCATCGCCAGCGCCGCCGCCACCGGCGACAACGCCGCCACGACCCAGACCCTCCGCGCCATGATCACGCAGGCGGCCAAGTAATCGCCGCCCTCAACAGTCCCCCTCTTCTTTTGTTCTCCGCGCGGCCGATTCGTCGGCCGCGCCTTTTTTAGCGCCCGTGTCCCGCCGCTCACGTACGGGGTATCATCGCGGCATGAACATCACACGCCGCCGCGCCATCGCCGCAATGTCCCTCGCTTCTGCTAATGTGTTGACCATGAACGCAACCGCTCAAGCCGATTCGCCCCCCGAGCCCGCCAGGCGCGGCCGGCCCATCGCCGTGTCCACCTACTCCTACTGGCGCTACCGCGCCGACTCAAAGCTCCGTATCGATCAGTGCATCGACCTCGCCGCCGATGCCGGATTCGACGGCGTCGAGATTCTCGAAAAGCAGATGGACCGCACCGACGCCGCATACATGCAGCAGCTCAAACAGCAGGCGTTCAAGCGCGGCCTGTCGCTGTGCGGCATGAGCACGCATCAATCCTTCGTGAACCCCGACCCCGCCGAGCGTCAGAAGAACATCGACATCACGATTCAAAGCATCGAGCGTGCCTACGCCATGGGCATCCCCACGATCCGCATCAACACCGGCCGCTGGGGCACCATTCCCGACTTCAACGAGCTGATGAAACATCGCGGGATCGAGCCGCGCCTTGAGGGGTTCACCGATGACGATGGATTCGCATGGGTCATCGACTCGATCGAAAAGTGCCTGCCCGCCGCGGAAAAATGCGGCGTGACGCTCGGCCTCGAAAACCACTGGGGACTGGGCCTCACGCCCGAAGGCGTCCTCCGCATCGTCGACGCCGTCAAATCCCCCTGGCTCGGCGTCACGCTCGACACCGGCAACTTCCTCGAAGACCCCTACGACCGCCTCGAAAAGCTCGCCCCGCGCGCGACCTTCGTGCAGGCCAAAACCTACTTCGGCGGCGGCGTCTGGTACACCCTCGACCTGGACTACCCCCGCATCGCAGCCATCTTCGACAAAGCCGACTACCGCGGCTGGATCAGTCTCGAATTCGAAGGCCAGGAAGATCCCGCTACCGCGGTCCCCAAATCACTCGCGCTCCTGCGCCAAACCGTCGGCGCTTAAACCCTCCCCCTCCGAGGGGGAGGGCAGGGCGGGGGTGAATCGTATCCGTCCAAACTCACGCCCGAATCGCCGCGATGCTCTTCAATCATTCGTGGGTTCATGATGCGCCGCGCATGAAGCGCCGCACCCCTTGATCTGATGCGCCTCACCCTCCCCCAGCCCCTCCCTTCCAGGGAGGGGTGTGTCAGATCCATTTCTTGCGCCGAAAATAGATCAGAAGCCCGGCGGTGATGACGACGAAGACCACCCACACGCCGTAGTAGCCGTACTGCGTGTGCAGCTCCGGCATGTTGTCGAAGTTCATGCCGTACACGCCGGCGATGAAGGTGATCGGGATGAACAGCGTGGCCATGATCGTCAGCACTTTCATGACTTCGTTCATCCGGTTGGACACGGCCGACATGTACAGATCGGTCAGCCCCGCGCCCATTTCCCGGTACGTCTCGATCACGTCGATGATCTGGATTGTGTGGTCGTACACGTCGCGCATGTACGGGCGGACGGCGTTGGGGATGCACGCGTGATCCTCCCGCTGAAGGTTCGCCATCATCTCGCGCATCGGCCACATCACGCGACGCAGCATTACCAATTCGCGCTTGATGGCGTGCACCTCGTGCAGCAGCTCCGGCGTCGGGTTCTCCGTCACGCGCAGCTCCAGGTCCTCCAGGTGATCGCCGAAGGTTTCGAGAATCGGGAAGCAGAAGTCCACCAGCGCGTCGAGCAGCGCGTACATCAGGAACGACGCGCCGCTGGTGCGGAGGCGGGACGTGGTCGACGCCATGCGTTCGCGGATCGGGTCCCAGATGTCGCCATGCGTTTCCTGAAAGCTGATGAGCAGATGCTTCTGATAGAACATGCTGATCTGTTCGGCGACGAGATGCCCGTCGGTCATCGTCAGCATGCGCGCGATCAGAAAAAGCTCATTGTCGTAGTCCTCGGCCTTGGGGCGCTGCGGGACGTGCATGACATCTTCCGCGGCGAGCAGATGCAGATTGAACTTCTTTTGAACGCGGTTGACGACATACGGGTGCAGCCCGTCGATGTTGATCCATCGCACGGCCGCCCACTCCGGCCGCGGGGTTTCGAGGAAGGCGTCGATGTCGGTGACGTCGATCTTCTCGATGCGGTGCGGGCCGTAGTCGATGCATTGGATGAGGATGCGGCCGGGCTCGGGGGGCGTATTGACATCGGGCATGGACTCGATGCCCGGCGCGGACCCGGGTTTGGGCCGGGGGCGCCGCGCCGTGCGCGACGCCATGCCGCTGACGCCGATCGCCGAGCCGACCAGTTTGCCGACGCCGCCGACGGCCAGATCAATCGCCCCGCCGATCGTGCCGCCGATGGTGCGTCCAATGGTGTGACGCGACGATGTGCGACGCCCGTTGCCCATATGCACAGTGTACTGCGTTTAGACGCGAGCCGCAGGCGAGCGTTCGACGCCTGAATCGCGCCCCATGGTGTAAACTACCCGCATGCGAATTCTCGGCATCGACCCCGGCATGCGGATTACGGGCTACGGCTGCGTCGAGTCGCGCGAGGCGTCGCCCCTGTCGATACCGCGTCTGATCGAAGCGGGCGTGCTGACGTTCAAAGCCAAACAGTCGATGGAAGCGCGTCTTGAGCAGATGCACGCCGACATCCGCCAGCTCATCGACGAACTCAAGCCCGATCATGTCGCCGTCGAAAAGCTCTACGCACACTACAAGCATCCGCGCACGGCGATCATCATGGGCCACGCGCGCGGCGTCATCCTGCTGGCGGCGCAGCAGGCCGGACTTCCCGTGCTGCATCTGCCGGCGACCGAAGTGAAAAAGTCGATCACGGGCAATGGTCACGCCTCCAAGCAGCAGATGCAGCTTGCCGTGGCGTCGCTTTGCCGTCTGCCCGAGCCGCCCAGTCCTCCGGACGTTGCCGACGCGATCGCCATCGCCGTCACGGCCGCGCGGCGCCTGCCCACCGAACCGGCGGCGCCGCATGCATAATACCCACCCGCCGACGAGACCCGCCGCATGACCCACTTCGAGTCCCCCTTCGCGCTGTGGTGCATGCGTCATCTGACCAACGGCGACGCGTTCTACCTGGCGATGGCGCTGCTGATCATCGCCGGTTTCATCCGCATCGCCGGTTCGTGGCGGGCGATGTACCGCTACCGCCGGATCGCCGCGGCGTGCGGCGCACTGGGTGCGTTTTTTACCATCATCGCCGCGGGGTCAATGACGGTGATGTGGCTGTTTTTCCTGGGGTTCATGAGCCTGGCCGCCTCGCTGAGCCGCCATCACCGTCGGGCGCGCGGCTGGCTGATGGCGCCGATGATTTTCTTCGGCCTGTGCGCGGTGGTGGACGACCTGCGCTATGAGAGGGGGCCGATGCTTGACAATGTCGACCCCGCCGCGGTGATCGTGCTCAGCGATGCACTGAGCGTCGATCTGCCGGCGGGCGACGATACGGGGGGCGCGACGCGGCGTCGGGTGGCGTCGCTGGATTTTACGAATGCGAAACTGCGCGCGGTGCTGACGGAGTTGCGGGGGAGCATCAGTCCGCTCGATGAGACGTTTTTATACATGGTCGGCACCAACGACATGCTCGCCCTTGCCGGGCCGATGGGTTATCTGAATGATGCGAGGGCGTTGACGGGGTGGCTATCGGCGGACAATCGCGTGGTGATCGTCGATCTGCCCGTTCCGCCGCGCGCGCCGTGGTACGGATGGACGCTGCGCAGTCTCGCCCGACTCCAACATCTGCCGATCATTCCCAAGCGCGTCGTCGCGGATGTGATCTACACGCCGGGGAACACGACCGACGGCCTGCATCTTTCCCCCGCCGGTCAGGCGGCACTGAACCAGCGCATCGCCGCATACTTCCGAGCTGACCGCTGAAACCTGACCGCTGACGCCCTGACGATATGTGCAAAGACGCCGCGGTGATCGTGGAGTGTCACCGAGGGCGTCTTTGCATGAGCCAGTGGTCTTCGACGAAAACGATTCGTCTTATTGTTGCGCTTGTTGTTGCGTCATGCGACACCTCCGATCACGGGAAGGAGAACTCGGATCGGCCCATGTGACGATCGCATGGGCAGGCATGTGCGACATGCATGAGACGATGCAAAGGTGATGCCAATTGGGATATCGCGGGAATAATCACGCTGGACGCCGTTCCGCGCGGCGGAGGGGCCGGCAGCGTGCGCGATCCGTGTGCAATGATTGAGCGTACAATGGCCGCTTCATGAAAATTCTGCACCTCATCACACGACTCATCCTCGGCGGTGCCCAGGAAAACACCGTCCTCTCGTGCGAAGGTCAGGCCGCCCACGGGCACGACGTCACGCTCGCCTTCGGCCCGATCTACGGGCCGGAGGGCTCGCTGCTTCAGCGCGCCCAGCGCGGCGGATATGCGCTGGCCGAGTTGCCCTCGATGATCCGCGCCGTGCGCCCGCTGACCGATCGGCGGTGCTTTCAGGAATGTCGCGATCTGATTCGCCGGCTCAAGCCCGATGTGGTGCATACGCATTCGAGCAAGGCGGGGATCGTCGGCCGCGCCGCGGCATGGGCCGAGCAAGTCCCGGCGGTGGTGCATACGGTGCATGGGCTGCCGTATCACCCGTATCAGTCGAAGCTGGTGCATACCGGTTACGTATGGGCGGAGCGATGGGCGGCGAAGCGGTGCCACAAGATTGTCTGCGTCGCCGATGCGATGAGCCGACAGGCGCTGGCGGAGCGCGTCGGTGAGGCGGAGCAATATCAGACGGTGTACAGTGGCATGGAGATCGGGCCGTTTGTCGATGGCCCGGACGATCGGGCGGCGACGCGTTTGAAACTGGGGCTTGCCGAAAATGACATCGTCATCGGCACGGTGGCTCGGCTGGCGGAACTGAAGGGGCACGACGATCTGATCGACGGGCTGGACGATCTGCTGCGGACACGGCCGAATGTGAAATTATTGTGGGTCGGCGACGGATGGCACCGCAAGCGGCTGGAACAAAAGATCGCCGAGCGGCGTCTGAATGGACACGTGGTCATCACGGGGTTGGTCGATCCGGGACAGATCCCGGCGATGATGCGCGCGATGGATCTGCTGGTTCACCCCAGCTACCGGGAAGGGCTCGCACGGACGCTGCCGCAGGCGCTGCTGAGCGGGATCAGCGTGGTGAGCTATGATTGTGACGGTGCGGGCGAGGTGTGCATCGACGGCGTGACCGGCCGGCTTGTTCGCACAGGCGACGCGGCGGCGCTGGCCGGGGCCGTCGAATGGATGGTCGATCATCCGTCGGAGCGGGCGGCGATGGCGAGCGAGGGCCGGTCGCGATGCCGGCGGCGGTTCGACGCGGCGGTGATGGTCAGCGAGCTCGAAACGCTCTACGAGCGGATTCTTTCAGGCAGGGCATCGACATGAGGCGTTGGGCGGCAGCGGCGATGATGTGTTGGATGGCGTGCCCGGTGATGGGCCAGACGTCGCCGCTCGATCCGCCCAAACCGCTCGAACTCAACGCGGCGCGTCAACGGCTTGACGAACTGGAAAAACAGATCGCCGAGCGCATCCCCAAACTGCACAAGGAAGACGACCCGGAGGGCAAATCGATCCGCGCGGATTTGAATTTCCGCATGGCGGCGCGCGTGCTGCTCAAGCTCGGCGTCGACGCGGGGCCCGACGGTTCGCTCGCCGTGCTGTATGGTTACACGCTCGCCGATCACGCTGACGAAGTCGCCGCGCTGACCGGCAAGCTGCCCGGCATGGTGCAGGTCGTGCAGGATCCCGCGCAGAAGCTCACGCCTGAACAGACGCAGGCGGTCAACACCTTTGCCGCCGCGCTCGATCGCTTCAACACGTTCAGCGAGGACAAGACCAACGCCCCGCTCTCGGCGGACACGCGGCTCGTCGACGAGTACATGCAGAAGCTGCTGGCGCCCTTGGCGCTGGCGGCGACGACGATGGGCGAGCCGGAGCCGATGGGCACATGGCTGCGGCCCGGCGGGGACGAGGACGCCGCGGCGCCGATGCTCACACGCGCCGACCTCGATGACATGGTCAAGCGGATTCATTCGCTTTCCGTCACGACGCAGACGAAGACGGAATTGCTTTCGATGGTGGACCTGCTCAGCAGCGGCTACGGCGAGCCGGACCTGCGGCCGCGCATCGTGGCGTTTTACGATCTGTTGGATCAGGCGATCACCGTCGCCGAGGCGTTCACCGGCGCGCAGTGGTTCGGGCCCGACACGCTGGGCGATTTCCGCACGCAGCTTCAGACGGCCGTGCAGCTTGTCAAGGATCCGCGAACGCGCGATTCGGGCGTGGCGCGGTTCGAGTCGCTGGCGCAGAGTCTGCATGTCATCGATCAGATGAACGCGCTGAGCCGGCAGGCCGCCCCGATCGATACACTGCGCGAGGTGTTCCTGGTGGTGCATCGGCTGCGCATGAACAATGAGGATCGGCAGACGGCCGACGCGTTGGATCATTACATGCAGCGCCTGATGACGACAATGATCGCGTATCGCGATCTGTTGGCGGACGATCTGCCTTTGGATATTCGGCGCGTGTCGCTTCAGATGCGCAAGGAGTATCAGACGCGCGAGCTGACGATGCTCGCGCAGCTTCGGGCGCTGGCGGCGAATCCGGGGGATGTGAACCTGGCCAAATGGGAGGACCCGCTGGTGCAATTGGAGGCGTCGGCGGCGCTGGTGCGGCGGGTGCATTCGATTCCCAAGTGGATCGAGCGGCTGGAGCGCTTCAAGCCGCGTCCGACCGGCGGGCTCTTCCGCACGCTGCGCGATCTGGCGCTGCGCCTCACCAACCCCGACACGCGCCAGCAAGGCGAATACGGCCTGCTGCTGCTCGATCAGCAGATGCAGATGTTCGATGAAATGCCCGTCGAATCGCAGTTGCGCGAGCATGACAAGGCGGTCGAGCGGCTCACCAACGGGGCGAACCTGCTGCTGATGGAGCAGGTCGACCGGCAGCGCGGCGACTGGGCCAGCGCGTGGGCGAGCGGCACCGATGCGACGCAGACGGTGGCGCATCTGACGAGTCTTCGCCGGCTGCTCGCGGCGATTGACCTGGCGCGCGGGCTGACCGATCTGGACGCCATCGCCCGCCGGCTCAATCGATGGGCCGGTTGGGAGGTCGACGCGGCGGCGGCGGCGCCCCTGATGAACGGGCTGACCGATCGCATCGCCTCTGCTGCGCGCGACGCCGCCATCGGACAATGGGCCAACGTCGACACCGCCCTCGATCAGATCGAGCGCGACACCGCCCTGCCGCTGCTCGTCGCCCGCCTCTACAACACGCTCGGCGACGGGCTCGCCAAGCTGCCGCCGGGCGTGTCGGGCATGCTCGGCGAGTGCATGTACGCCCCGCGTGCCGACTCGATCGCCGCCGCCCAGCGCGACACGCTCGCCCGCCTCTGCGTCTACATCGCCGAAGCCGCCCAAGCCCGCCGCCTCAACCGACCCGAGCGCGTGACGAGCGTCATGGACAAAATCGCCGAACTGACGCGCAGCGTGATGCGCGATTGGAAATGAGCGGGTTCAGGGATCGAGGTTCAGGGTTCATACCCGATGCCCTCCGCCCCCCGATCCCCGACCCCTAACCCCCGATCCCCGACCCCTGAACCCACTTTCCCCCATCCTGATCTACGGCGGCAGTTTCGATCCGCCGCACAAGGCGCACGTCGAACTGCCGCTCGAGGCGGCGCGGCGGCTTGGGGCGATGCGCGTGATCTACATCCCCGCCGGTCGTCCGCCGCACAAGACGCGCCGCGTCACCGATGCTTCGCATCGACTGGCCATGCTCCGCCTCGCCCTCGCCGGTCATGAAAATGCCGAGATCGACACGATCGAACTCGACCGCGCCGGCCCGAGTTTCACGGTCGACACGCTGGCCACGCTGCGTGATCGCTTCGGCCCGACGCAGCCGCTTCGCCTGCTCATCGGCGCGGACATGGCGGCGATCTTCTATCAATGGCGCGAGCCGGAGCGGATCATCAAGCTGGCGGAACCCGTCGTGATGATGCGCGAACCGTATGATGCGGACGATGTGCTGGCGACGCTGCCGGAGGAAGTTCGGGCGGCCTGGTCACCGCGCCTGTTGAATCTGCCGACAATCGACGTGGCCAGCACGGAGCTTCGCCGGCGGCTCGAAGCGGAGGAATACGATGCGCCGGTCGTGACGCGCATGCTCGACCCCCGCGTGATCGGCTACATCCGGGCGAATCATCTCTATCGAGCGTCCCATAACCGCGACTGATCAACCGGCGGGGCGAACCGGCCGATGGTTGAAGTGTGAGAACCGGCCTCGCGCGCGCCGGTTGTGCCCATGGACTCCGTTGCAGGGATGCACGTGTCGAACCGCTGGACTCATTCCGTCGTGACCCGCATGGTCGGATGTTTCTGCCTCGGCGGGGTGCTGTTGTCCATCGGGCTGGGCGTCATCGAATACAGCCGGTCCATGAAGCTTGTCGAAGTCGCCACGAGTCAGCAGATGCTGCTGACCGCGCGCAATCTTCAGGACGTGCTTCACTCGCTCATCGCCGCCGGGCGCGACAATGCCGTGCAGTCGGCCCTGAACATCTTTACGCAGGACCCGCGCATCGTCGGCGTCCGACTCGACACGCGCGGCGAGCCGAGCATTACCGCCGGCCGATGGGACAATGACATGTCCAATCACGCCATCTGGGTCCCCGGCGACGGCGGGTCGCACGCGCGCGGCCACCTCGAACTCGACCGTCGCACCATTCTCATGACCAGCTTCCTGGAAGGCGGAAAAACCCACACCGTCGAGATGCTCATCGACGGCCCGTTCATCCGTCAGCGCACGCAGGGACAGGTCATCGCGCAGCTCTCGAGCGTCTGGATCGTGCTCGGCACGCTGACGCTCGTCGGTCTGCTCATGCTCCGACGCTGGCTCATCGCCCCGCTTTCGAGCATCATCGACTTGACGCGGTCCGGAGCCGGCGCGGCCGCCTTCGAGCACACCGGCGAACGCCTGCACGGCGAGTTCGGCGACGTCTGCCACGCCATCAGCCGCATGCTCCGCCGCCTCGACGAAACCACCGATCAACTTCGCCGGCGCGAGCAGGCCTTCGAGCACCTCTACCAGTTCGCCCCCGCCGCCATGATCAGCGTCGATCCCGACGGCAAGGTGATTCAGGCCAATCGCCGCGCCGCCGAATTGCTCGGCTGGGCGGATGAGCGGGGCCTCGTCGGCGCCGAGATTCTGAGCTTCATCGCCGCAGAGGATCGCGGCCTGTTCCGACAGTGCATCGACCGGCTTGACCTGGACCGGCTGCATGGGGCGGAGCTGCGCATCGAGCTGCATGGCGACGTGCGCGATCTGTCCGTCGAGTTCGCAGCGGTGCATGACAAAGACGGTCGCCTCGCGCATGTCCGTCTCAGTCTCATCGACATCACCGAAACCAAGCGGCTCGACCGTCACATCGCCGAGCAGCGCCGGCTCATGGACCTGGTCATTCATCACATGTCCGACGCCATCCTGCTCATCGGCGCCGACGGGCGCATCCTCTCCGGCAACCATCGACTCGGCCAGCTCCTGAACATCAACGTCAACGACCTCGTCGGTCACGATTACGATCCCGCCGACTTCTGGTCGCGCCTCGAACTGGTCAATTACGCCGCATTCATGCAGCGGCTCGCCCCCGCCATCGCCCGGCTCGATCATCCGATTCAGGAGCAGGTCGAGACGCGCGACGGGGCCTTCCTGTTCCAGATCATCCCCGTCTTCGACGAACGCCAGCAGCTCGTGGCCCAGCTCTGGGTCGTGCAGGAGGTGTCCGCCAATCTGCGCAACCGTCGCCTGCTCGAGCAGCAGGCGCAGCAGCTTCGGGCACTGCAGCGCGTCGGGCGAAACCTTCAGCAGATCGACGACATCGAAACCTTGCTGACGCGCGCGATGATGGAATTGGATCGCGTCTTCGGCGTCGAGGCGATGGGGCTGGCGCTGCGCGGCACGGAAGCCGGTCATCGCTGCCGGCAGATCCTCAAGATCGCCGAGACGCAGTGTCCGCTCAATATGGGCGCGCCGCTCGCGCATGCCGTGGCCAGCGAGCTGATGCCGCGCGTGCTTCCCAATCGCGCCACGAGTTTCTGGACCGATTTGTCGCAATACGAGGACTGGACCGAGGCATTCACCGGCGCCGGGTTCGAGTCCATGGCCGCCACCACCATCGGCGGACGCTATCAGACGCAGGGCGTCTTTTGGATCGCCCGACGCGGGGGCAACCGCATCGAGCGCCACCATCTGTTCCTGCTCGAAGCGCTGGCCCCGCTGCTGGCGGTCAGTCTGGAAAACGCCCAGCTTCGCCAGTCCATGTGCAACCTGAGTCTGACCGATCCGGTCACGGGTCTGCCGAGCCGGCAACTGCTCAAGCGCATGATGGCCCGGCAGGTCGCGCGTGTGAATCAGCCGTGGACGATGATTGCACTGGAGCTCGACCACTTCGACGCGCTGCCTGACACGGCGGGCGAGCGGCTGCTGAAGCGCGTGTCCGGCGTGCTGCTGGAGCAGTGCCGCGCCAGCGATGAAATCGTCCGCTTCGACAAATCCCAGTTCATCGTCATCAGCCCCACCCTCGAAATTCATCAGAGCCAGCGCTACGCCCAGCGGCTCGCCGACGCCGTCGCCCGGTTGGACCATGACCACCCCGGTCAGTTCCACGTCACCGTCGCCGTCGCCAATCTCCCGCACGATCAGGCCGACGGCCGAGCGCCGCTGACGATCGTCCTCGAGCGTCTCGCCGACGCGCGACAGAAGCGCCTCGTCGGCCGCGCTACTTGACGACCTTCCCCTCTTCGATGTCCGCCGCGTCCGCCTCCGGCTTGCCCTGCTTCGCATCGTTGGGCACTTCGATCACGCGCACGTTGTCGAACCAGTACGTGTCCGCGGGCCAGTACGGATAAAGCATAATCCGAAGATAGCGCACGTCCTGCGTCAGCTCGCGCCCCGTCGGATGCATCGGGTCGTGATGCGTGTATGTCTTCCATTCGTCGGACCCGCCGACCGTGAACCATCGCCGATACAGATACCGCCGGTAGTAATGAATCGGCCGTCCCTCCGGCGTCTTCATCGGCTCGCCGCGCGCCTTGCGGAACTGCTCCTGCACCGCCGGCTCCTCGTCGCCGAAGCTCAGTGCGACGGGCTTCACATACCCGAACGCGAACACCTTCGCTCGCGGGCCTTTCGCATCAACGTACACCTTATACGCCGCGCCTTCCTTGATCGGAATGAGGTCGCTGAGGTAGAACCCGCCGTCGAGCCCGCCGATGGACCCATATCCCTTGTCCGAAATTTTCTGCGGCGCCGCGTCGAGCGAAGCGTGCTCCACGAACCGCTTGATCCACCACGCATACGCCGCGCTCTGCGACACATCCGTCTCGATCCGCAGCACGCGCCCGTGCGATGCATCCTCATCCTTGATCCAGTGAAACACCAGCCCGTCGATCCCCTGCCAGTGCGCCGGCCCGTCGCCCGCTTCGTTCGCCGCCTCGAAGTCCCCGTTGACGATCAGATTCGCCGCCCCCGCCGGCGGACTTTCAACCGTGATGTCCCCCGCCGGCGACACGGGTATCTTCGTGTCCGCCAACATCGGCGTCGCGATCAGCATCACGCCCATCACCATCGCGACTCGCATCATTTTGCCGCCTCCTTCAATGCCGCCATCGCCTTGTCCCGATACGGCCCCGGCAGTCCCGCGTCGATCAGCGCCCGAAGCGCCGATGTCGCGCCGGCGGTATCGCCCTTTGACTTGAGCGCCGCCGCGTATCGATACCGTGCCTCCGCTTCGAACTCCGCGCCGGGCGCAAGCTCAATGGCGAGTTTGAGCGGTTTGATCGACGTCGCCGCTTGTCCGTTCGCCTGCTGCACTTTGCCCAGATAAAACAGCGACGCGCCGTGCAGTTGGTCGGATGGAAACCAGTCAAGCCATTCGCGCACCGTGTCCTGCGCGGTGTCGATGTCCTTGTCCGCCAGCGCCCGTTCGATGATCTCCGGGTACGCCCCGATCTTCGCCGCACGGACGGAAGACGGAACCACCGGGTCGGCCAATTGCTCGGCCTTCTCATACATTCGTGCCGCCGCATCAAGCTTGTTCGCCGCCAAGTTCGCATCACCCATCGCCATCGCCGCCGCCCGCAGCGCACCGGACATGTGTCCGCGCCCGCCGTTCTGCTTCGCCAGCGACTCGGCCGCCGCGTAGGTTTCCCCCGACTTGTTCGAGTCCGCCGCGTCGATCCCGGCGAGTCGGATCACGCGCGCCATCAGCATGACTTTCTTCGCCAGGTCATCGGTCAGCGCGACGGCGGCGTCCAGGTGTTTGATCGCATCGGTGGTCTGCAGGGGCGTGAGCGAAGCGTCCCATGCGTGTTCGGCCGCGCCGGCGGCGCCGACGATCGCACGATGCGCCGCCGCCTGATCGGATGGGGAGATGTCGCTGCGTGCGAGCATGAGTTTGGCCGCACGCTCGCCCGACGCCGGATCGTTCGCCTGCGACCAGAACACGAGCAGCGCTGACAACCCCGGCGCGTCAAGTCTCACCGGGTCGTAGGTCTTGACGATCGGGGCATACTTTTCGATCCGTCCCGCCTTGAACGGACCCTCGAGATGCTCGACCGCGAACACACGCACCGGCCAAGTCCGCGCGGCTTCCCGTCCGTTCTTCGTCGCCGCGTGCATCTTCACCGTGTAATCGCCGTTGGCGAGGTACACGTGATCGATCGGCGTGCCGGTTCCCGTCACGCCGTCGCCGAAGTCCCATGCGACGCGCCATGCTTCGTCGTCCGCATCGCCGCCGGCGTCGGCGGTGAACCGGTAGCGCGTGTACTGCCCCGTCGCTTCGTCGCTGGGCCAGACGCTGTCGATCATCCGCACGTGCAGCATCACCGTGCGCCCGGCCGGCGTTTCATAGCGCGCGACATTCGCCGTCGCGGCGATGGCCCACATCGACTCGGGAATCTTGTCAAAGCGCACAGCACCCGGCGGTCGCCAGCCCAGAAAGGCCGTCTGATACAGCAGCACCTCCTCGTGCAGATACGTCACATAGTGCATGCCCGGCGAGAGCGTGCGGTGCGTGTTGAACTCGCCGTACTTGCCGCGCTGCTCCGTATGGCGGCCGGGCCAGTGCACGAGGTCGGCGCCGTCCATGAAGCTGAAGCTCGCCTCGTTGCTGGCCGTGCAGAGCCCGTAGTCGCCCGCCTTGTCGATGCGCAGGTAGCCGCGGTAGACACTGATGTAGTAGTCACTGTCGCCGAAGGGATTGAGCCCGTGCGAGATGTTCTGGACCACATCCGCGCCGTCAGGCCCCGGCGACTGCGCGATGAGGTCTGCCATCTGGGCCGTCGACATCGGGTTCTCCATCTCCCGCGGCCGGCGCATCGTCGTGAGAATCAATCCCGCATGCGGCGTCCACCCATTCGCACCCGGCCCCGCGCTGACCGGCTTGCCGTCAATCGTCGGATCGCTCGTCCGCATCGGATCGCGCGCCGCATCCGCCTTGCCGAAGTACACCTCGTACCGACCGCCGACCGCGCCACACCGGAAACTCAGCAGCGTGTCGCGCTTCGCATCGTGAAACGACACTTCGTACGGAATCGCCGCACCGCTTGCATCAAATATCCGATAGTCGTTCGCATCCTCGCGAGTCGCCCCGCCGTGTTCGACCCGCAGGATTGCCGTATCGACCGGCTCCCCGCCGTTGCTTCCCGCCTTCTCGATCACAACGATCGCCCGCATCGCGAATCCCGGCGCGCGCCATGTCTGCCCCCGCGCGATGCCCGCCGCCAGTAGCACCATCGACAACATCAACGCCGATCGGATCACTTGCGGCTCCCCGCTTCCGATAGCGCCTTGTAATACGCACCGACGATATCTTCGTATCCCTGCGGCAGCGCCTGCTGCGACGCCGCGTCGATCTGCTGGCGCATATCCGCGGGCAGGTCGACCGCTTTCTGCAAGCTGAGCTTCACCGCCGAGTCCACCTGCGCCTCCGCGGCGCGCAGTTCGCCGATCGCCTCCTTGCGCTTCCGCGCCGCGTCGAAGTAACGATGATCGTGCGCATCCTGCTCGGCACTCTGAAGCAGGTACAGCGCCCGGTCGATGCGACCGCCCTCGCGCCCCGTAATCTGCGCGTCCTTGGCGACCTGCTGGGCCTTTTCGCGCATGATCTTGTGCAGTTCGTTCAATCGCTCCATATCCTTGACGACATCCGGCGGCGTCCCGCCCTGAAGCCCGCGCTCGCCGCCGCCCGTCTTCTTGCCCCCGCCGGTCGACCCGCGCGGATCTAGCTGCTTCTGACTTTCGACGTTGCCCTGGTCATACGGCTCGTTCGTCGTCCGCGCCGGCGTCGGCCGCCCCTCCAGCGCCGTGTTCTCCGCGCCCACCATCTGACCCGACGACTTGCCCCGCCGCCCCGCGCCCGAACGGCCCGACAGCTCCGAATCGTTGGGCAACTGGTTGCCCGTCTTTCCCACGGCTGCAAAACTGCTGATCGGGCCGTCCGCCACGTCCCACCCCGCCTGCATGTTCCCGCCCCATGCGCCCGTCTTGTCGTCCGCTTCCTTGTCGAACTCGTCGAGGTCCTCGATGAGATCGCCGACGATGTCCTGAAGCTTGTCGGGCAGCTTCGTCTCCGGCACGTTGAACTTGCCCTCGACCGGGTCCTCCATCGCCCACTTCGTCGAGTCACCCTTGTCGGGCAGCCACATCTCCAAATCCTCCGCTACTTCCGTCGCCAGCGCCTTGGCGCCTTCCTCCGCGGGCGTGGCGATCTCCTGCGTGGCCGGGCGCGCCTTTTTCTCAATTTCCTCGAATATTGTCGAGATATTCTCCGCCAGCTTCGAATCGTTCACGAAGCCCTGCGGCAGCTTGGCCAGATCGTCGATCGAATCCTTCGACCACTTCTTCCATCGATCGAGTCGATGCTCCGCGTCGGCGAGATCCTTGAGCTGCTCCGCGCTGAGCTTGTCATCGGGCCGCTTGGGCATGCGCTCGTACTTCTCGTCCAGGTCCTTCAGGTCCGTCAGAAACTTGTCCAGGTCGGTGGCGATCTGCTGAAGTTTCGCGTCCACCTTCTTCGCCTCCGGGGGATTTTCCTGTTCGAGCCGCTTGAGCTTCTCGCGCATCTGCTCATTGCGGTCGAGTCGAACAAGGATTGCGTTCAGACGAGTAATGATGTCGTCCTGCACGGGCAGCGAATCGCTGGCAGCGTGTTTGCCCGCTTCGAGGTTCGCCGCATCGCGACAGCCCTCGAGCATCGAGAGCGCCTTGGCCATCGGATCGGCGGCCAGATCGCGCAACTCGGCGATGATCGTCTGCGCGGGAAATGCGTTGTCGGTCATCACCGTCGCGAGCTGCTGGGTCTGGCGGCGGATGAGATTTTGCCGATTGATCAGACCCGCCGGCGGATTCATCGCCGCGGTCTGGGCGCGATTGAGGCGCTGCTGACGGATGAGTTCCGCCACGGCCGCCGCGTAGTCGCTCGTCTGCTGCGACATCGACGCGGCCGCCTGCTCGGGCGTGAGCACGATCAGATGGTACACCCGGCTCGTCGCACGCCCCGGCCCGCTCGGCGACACGTCGTTGCGATCCGCCGCCGTCGCCCAGTATTCGAGCCGATCCCCCGCCGCGAGTTTGAGCCCGTTCATGTCGCTCGTCATCGTGAGTCGCAGCGTCTTGGCCGGCTCCGTCGTGTCGTTGGCCCATGTGCGGATCGCCGCCGGCTCCTTCGCATCATTGACCCGCCCCATCAGCGCGACCGGCCCGAGCCCGTAACGATCCTGCGCCTCGACAACGAACGACACCGCCGCGTCCGGCGTCACCTGCACGTCCCGCCCCGGCCCCGTGATCGCCACAACCGGCGGCGCATCATCCAGCACGCTGATCGTGTACGTCACCGCGCCGTCGACCTCGTATCCCTGCCCATCGCGCAGTTTCACATGCCAGCTTCCCGCTTTCTGAATCGTCATCTTCGCCGACCACGTCCGCGCATTGCCGCTCGATGCACACGCGATCGTCCGCCCGTCATCAAACACGAGACCCATCGCTTCAAGGTCCTTGCTTGCCTTGAGCGTCAGGTCCACCTGCGTCGTCGGCAGCGCACTGATGTGGCCGTCGAAGTTGTCGATGTGCTCATCGGCCATCGCCGTGTAGCGCGGGTGATGCAGCGTCGCCGTCATCTTCTCCACGCGCGGCCGGGCATCGACGATCACGCGCGTCTGGCCGCTCGTCGCGTCGCCCGCCGTCACGACAAATCGCAAGCCCACGTCGACCGCCGGCATCGTGTAGCTGAATGCGCCGCCCGGTCCCGCCGTCATCTCCGCGCGTCGCATGCGGCCGACTTCGTCCGTCCACCGCACCGACGCTTCGCTCACCGCCGCGCTGCCCGCACGGGCGCTGACCTTCGCCTCGATCTTCAGGGCGGCGCCTTCAAGCACATGCACCGTCCCCGTCGGCGTCACCGTCACATCCGTCCATGCAAACGCCTCGATCGACGCCAGCGGCATGAGCACACGCGCCATGCTCACGCGCGCGCCCGGTCCGCCGACCCCCGCATACCCCGCCAGCAGCGCCGCCGCGATGAGCAGCCCCGCCGTATACCGCCTCATCGCCGGCTCGCTCGCCACGCGGCCCGCCTCCAGGTCGTCCATCGCGATCGCCCCCTGCTCAATGATCGCCTCGATCAACGCCGGCGCGGTCCATGTCGCTTCGCGCCCAAGCTGAAGCGCATTGATGATGCGGTTGCGCGAAGCGGGATGACGACGCTCAATCATCGCGGCGAAAAAATCGTCGTGATGGGCCGTGCGCAGCGTCCGACTCGCATGCCGCGCCGCCGCCAGCGCCGCGCCGTACACGCAAGCCGCCTGCACGACGCGGCCGACGTGCCCGAAGGCGATCCATTGATCGAGCGCCGATGTCGCCGTGAGCACGGCCGCCGCGACGCCGAGCGTGAGCATGATCGTCTCGACCGCCCGGCGGAAGCGCCATGCCTGCCGCACCGCCCCGACCTGATCCACCAGCATCATGTACGCTTCGGTCATGAGTCACCCTGCCTTCATGCCAGATGGTTCCGCCGCCGCACGAACCACTCGACGCTCGTCATCGCGATGAACATCATCAGCACCAGCGGATGATTCCACAGGTGCGCCGTCTTCGCCTCGTACGCCACGCGCGGCTCGTCGCCGAGGTTGGCGAGCATCTTCGAAAGCTCCCCCGTATTGTCGATGTCCGCGTAAAGTCCACCTGTGACGCGCGCGATCTGCGCCATCGACGTCGGATTCGTCAGCGGATTGTCCATTTCCAATTTCGATCCGCGCACGAGAAACTCGGCGACTTGACTGGCCGCGTCCTTCTCGCCGGTCACACCGGGCGTGACGAGTCGGGCGGTGATCTCGAATCGCCCGCCGCGATCCGGGAAGTAGGAGGCGGTCCATGCATCCGCATCCCCCGCCGCCGGCTCGGCCTTGAGCGGCGTCGCCGTTCCGTCGGGCGAGCGCACCTCCAGCCGCAGCGCCGTCTCGCCCGCCGCGATGCCGGGGGTCATCGCCGCGGGATTGCGCTTGACGCGAATCATCACATTTCGGCCGCGCTCGTACGACGGTTCGTTGGTGGCGATCGACAGCACGGTGCTCGTCGTCAGATCGCGATGGGCGAGGTAACGCATGATCTGCGACCAGAACCGCACATACACCGTATCGCTGCGGCCGGCGAGCCGGGCGAAGCGCGACCAGCGCCAGGTCGAGTCGGCGGTGATGAGCATGACCGTGCCCTTGCCGAACTTCTGCTCAATGAGCACAGGCGTCGGCGACGATCCGCCGAAGGCGTGCTCGGCCAGCACCGTCGCCCCGCTTTTGACATCGCCCGCCGCGGCGCATCCGAGCAGCGGCGGAAGATCGCGCCAGGCCGCTTCGTCCGTCGCGCGGTCGCCGGTCATGACCATCGCCGGATGCGCCATGCCCGCCGGCGTCAGCGCGAAACTGAACGCCTGATCGATCTGCCGCACCGGCCCGCCCAGTTCGATCGGCAGCGCGTCCGCCAGCGGCGTGCCCGTAAGGCCCTGACTCGACAGATTGCGGTAGCCGCCCATGACGATCATCCCGCCGCCCTGATCGATCCATTCGCGCAGAGCGCGGTACGCCGCGACGTCGAGCATGCGCCCTTCAAAATCCCCGAGTACGACCGCGTCGATCTTCGCCAGTCGCTCCTTGCTGATCACTTCATTGCCGAAGAGCGCGCCCGCCCCGGGGCCCGCGAGCTTGTCGGGGTTCGCCGATCGCACGAACGACACGAGGTCGACATCCGGGTCCTGCCGCAGTCGATCGCGCAGGTACGTCAGTTCGCTGCGCAGCGTGCCCTCCACCAAGAGCACGCGCATCGGCTCCGCATCGACGCGCATCTTGAACATCGTCATGTTGTTCGCTCCCGTCGGCTCGTTCGCCGCCGTCGCCAGCCGGGCGGTCATCACAAAATCGCCCGGCTCGTCGGGTGTGAACGTCACGGAGACGCGCTGCGTGATCGCGCCGGCGGGCAGGTCGACGGGCTGAGTGTGCAGCACGGCTCCGCCGCGCTCGATGGTCAAGGTCGACTTCGTCGCCTCCCCGCCGTCCTTGCGCACGAGGGCCTGCACCGTCGCCGCATTGTGCACGCGCACGCGCGCCGGCCCTTCCGCCGAGAGGAGCGCCAGATCGAACGCCCCGCCGCTTTCCCGCCGCGGGGCAGCGAAGCCGATGGCGTACACCGGTTCGGAAAGATCGGCAAGCGTCATGTAGTCCGCCCGGCCGGTCGTGTCCTGCCCATCGCTGATGAGCACGATGCCGGCAAGCCCCTGCCCGCGCATCGACGCCTCGGCCGCTTCGACCGCGCGCATCAGATTCGTCTGTTCGCCGTTGGGTTCCGCCGGCGGCGCGTCGAGCTTCCGCCCGTCCATGCCGAAGAGCCGCACGTCGAATCGCTCGCCGAGCGGCGACGCGGCGATCCACGCCTTGGCCTTCTCGTACCGTGTCCGACCGGCGTGATCGAGGCCCATGCTCTGCGAATCGTCGAGCACGATCGCCACCGCCGGCTTGTGCACGCGGCGCGTCTGATGCGTGATCGCCGGCTTCACCAGCGCCGAAAGCAGCAGCGCCACCGCCGCCAACCGCAGCGCCATCAGCCACCATGCCAATCGCTTTCCGCTCCGCTGATACATCCGCGCATACGTGAGCACCAGCACGCCGACCGATGCGAGAATCACGATCGCCCAAAGCCACGGTGGATCGAAGTTCTCGAGCGTCATGACGGAGAGCGTCGCGTTCATCACGCCGCCTCCTTCGCCGCCGGGGCGCCGTCGCCGATCGCATCGCGGCGCGACAAGGGATTTGCCTCCGCCGCCTCGCGACGCCGGCTGAGCCAGTTCGCCAGCGCCGGCTCGAACAAACCAACCATAAGCGCGATGACCAGCAGCGCATCCCAAAGCCCCCAACCCTGCCGCGCCGCCCGTGCCGCCTGCGCGATGCTTTCGGGTTGATCGATGTACACCCACGCCGCGGCCGGGTCGACCCGCTCGCCCACCGCCGCCTTGTTTAAATACGAAAGCCGCGACTCGTCGTGCGGCATGTTCACCGCGAAAGCGTACAGCGGCGGCGCACTCGCCGGCGCTCCCGCATCGCGCACCGTGTACACACCCGCCCGATCCGTCTGTGAAAAGCGCATCGCCGCATCCGCATACGCGGGCCTTCCGCCGGGCGTCGTGATCAACGGCGACTGTTGCGACGCGATCGACCGGGGCAACTGCACCGTGTCGCCCGTGGCGAAAAAGCCGCTCCGCCCCACCGGCGGCTCCGACAGATAACTCACCACCCGATACACCCACGGCACAAACAGCGGCTCGAGCGGGAGATTGTTCCAGTCACGGTCGAGCGTCGAAACGAACATCATCACCCGCCCGCGCCCGAATGCTTTCTCCGTCATCAAAGCGTCGCCCCCATCCGTCTCCATCAGCACCGATGCGCCACCCGGCTCGAGAGCGAAGCGCTTGTCGAACTTAATTGACGCGAGACGACCGAGTTCGCCTGCGTCGAAGCCCGCCATCGCCGGATGCGACGGATCGACCCATGCGACGAACCCGCCGCGCGTCGGATCGTCGAGCCGCTGCGTGAGTCGGCCCGGCAACAATCCCCCGTGCAGACGAGCCGGGCCGATCATGGCGTTGTAGGCGTCCATGTCCACGCGGTCGCCGAGCGTGATGAGCAGATTCGTTCCGCCGTCGACCGCATGTTCGATCGCCGCCAGCGCCGCGGGCGAAAGCGCCGACACATTGGCCAGGATCAACATCGGATACGCCGCGAGCTTGTCGGCATCGAGGCGGCTCGCATCGAGCGTATCGATAGTGACCGGCGTTTCGTTCGCCCCGGCCCCGAGGGCTGCGCGGAAGAAGAACAATTCGTCGGCCGAGGCGATTTCCGACGCGGCGCCGTTCATGACGCCGATGCGGATGCGGTCATTGACAAAGAGCGCGAAGTACCGGCGGTTGTCGGCGTCGAGCGCATCGGGATGCGTCAGCGACGCGCCGTCGACTTCGATGCGCCCCGTGTGCCATCCGCCGTCGGCGAAGCGATGCACGAAGCGGACCATCTGGCGCTGACCGGCCGCGAGTTCGACGGAGCGTGTGGCGACGATCTTGTCGTCGATGATGAGGTTGACGTTGACGGTCATCGGGTCGCCGTCGGTGTTGACGAGGGCGCGGAAGGTGAACGGGACGCCGAGCAGCGGGCGCGGCGAGCTGTACTGCACGGCGTCGACGGACACGTTGGCGGGCGATTGGGCGGGCTGGGTCGAGACCATCATGAGCCCGCGCGTCGGGCCCGGATCGAGCGGGGTTGCGGCGGGCAATGCGGCGTCGGCGAGGTCGCTGATGACGTCGATTTCCTGCTGGCCCGACGCGGTGCCGAGCACTTCGCCGGCCTTGTCGAGCGCTCCTTGCACATCCGTTGCCAGATCGCTGAGCGTCACCTGCGCGATCGCCTGCCGCGCCTGCTCCAGATCACTCGTCGGCGGGTCGAACAGCACGGTCGGCCCGGCGGCGCGGCGACCGGCGAGCACGATCGTCACACGATCGCCGCGCAAGGTCGACAGATCATCGACTAGCTGTTTTGCCGCCGCCTTGGCGCGGTCGAGCTGCGACCCGCGCGCGTCGCCGGCGGCCATCGACGCCGAGTCGTCGAGCACGATGGCGACGGTGCGCTTGCCCGAGCCGAAAATGCCCGACAATCCCGGAATGCGCAGCAGCGGCTGCGCCAGCGCCAGCGCGAACAGGATGAGCAGCGCCATGCGAAGGAACATGAGCAGTCGATCCTGCACGCGGGCGCGCCGGGCGCTTCGCAGAAACTGCTCGTCGAAGAAGCGCGTGGTGGAGAAGACGATCTTCTTTCTCTGTCGGCTGCGGCGCAGATGAAGCAGCAGCGGGATCGCCGCCGCGAGCGTGCCGAGCAGGAACCAGGGGGCGAGGAAGATCATCGGTTACGTCATCCTCACGCGGCTTGCCGCCTGCCGCTGCGACAGGTACCGGGCCAGGAACGTGTCGAACGGCTGCGACGTGTCGGCGAGCGCATACCCGATCTGCCGCGCGGTCAAGCCAGTGCGGATCGCATCCAGATAGCGCGTCAGCTCGGCGAGGTAGTGCCGCTTCACCGCCTCGGCGTCGGCGCTGATGATCCGCCCGGTTTCGATGTCCTCGATCTGACCGGCATCGACGAATGGAAACGTCAGCTCATCGCGGTCGAGCATCTGAAGCACGATGACCTCATGCTTGCGATGACGAAAATGCCCGAACGCATCGAGCAGCGCTTCCGGCGGCGCGGACCCGCTGAAAAGATCGCTGAGCACGATCACCAGCGCCCGCCGCTTGAGCGTCTCGGCCAGCTCGTGAAACACGGCGGGCAGATCGGTTTCGCCGGCGGGTTCGACGGCTTCGAGCGCTTCGGTGACGGCGGCGAGATGACGGTGGCCCTGCCGCGGGGGGATGTTGAGGCGGGTTTTGTCATCGTGGACGATCAGGCCGAACGCGTCGTGCTGGGTCTGCATCAGATACGCCAGCGATGCGGCGCAGTACCGGGCGTAGTCGAGCTTGCTCATCGGGCCGGCGGACTGGTAGGTCATCGACTTGCTGGCGTCAAGCAAGATGTAGCAGCGGAGATTGGTCTGCTCCTCGAATTGCTTGACGTAGAGCCGATCGCGCCGGGCGGCGAGCTTCCAGTCGAGATAACGCGGCTCGTCGCCGGGCGTGTACTGGCGATGCTCGGCGAACTCGACGCTGAACCCGCGGTGCGGCGAACGATGCTGACCCGAGTACAGACCTTCGACGACCAGCCGGGCGGCGAGACTCATGTTCCTGAGCTTCGCCAGCGCCGCCGGATCGAGAAAGCGGCTCGACTGTCCGGGAAACGTCGTCATATCAGTGACCCGCCAGCGCGTCATATTCCTGCGGCGTCGGCTCGCTGACCTTGTCGAGCAGTTCCGCGATGATCGAATCGGCGGAAAGCCCCTGCGCCTCGGCGTGATAGTTGGGCACGACACGATGGCGCAACACCTGCGGCGCGACCGCGCGGACGTGATCGCATGTCACATTGAATTCGCCCGTCAAGGCCGCCCGCGCCTTGGCCGCCGTCGCCAGCGCCTGCATCGCCCGCGGCCCGACGCCCCAGCTCACATATTGCTTCACATGTCCCGGCGCCATCGCTTCCCCCGGCCGCGTCGCTCGACCGATCTTCACGCAATACATCGCCACATGGTCCGACACCGGCAATTGTCGAATCAACTTCTGCAGCGAAATGATCTCTCCGGCGGTCAGCACCTTCTCGATGTTCGGGTCCATCGTTGCAGCCGGCGCCTTGACGATGGCGAGTTCCTCGGCGATCGAGGGGTAATCGACCTTGAGCATGAACATGAAGCGGTCGAGCTGCGCTTCGGGGAGCGGGTAGGTGCCTTCCTGTTCGATGGGGTTTTGCGTCGCGAGGACGAAGAACGGGCTGGGCAGGTCATGCGTCACGCCGCTGGAGGTGATCTGCCTTTCCTGCATGGCCTGAAGGAGCGCGGCCTGGGTCTTGGGCGGCGTGCGGTTGATTTCGTCGGCGAGGACGATATTGGCGAAGATGGGCCCGGGCACGAAGCGGAACGTGCGCTCGCCGGTCGCGCGGTTTTCCTCGACGACTTCGGTGCCGGTGATGTCGGCGGGCATGAGGTCGGGGGTGAACTGAATGCGCTTGAAGTGAAGATCGATCGCGCGGGCGATGGTGGAGACGATGAGCGTTTTGGCGAGGCCGGGCACGCCGACCATCAGGGCGTGGCCCCCGGCGAAGATGGCGGTCAAGAGATCGTCGAGCACGGCGGTCTGGCCCACGATGACTTTGCCGATTTCGTCGCGGAGTGTTTGCCGCGCGGCGCCGAGGCGCTGAATCACGGCCGGGTCGAGCGCCGGCGGCGGAGTCGGCGCGGTTTGCGAAGCGATCTTGTCAGCGAGCGGACCGGAGCCGAGTCTGGACATGCGTGTCTCCATCAATGTCGGTACGGCAAAACGTCAACCTCAGCGACCGACCGCGTACGTGAGTATGTTTAAGGCGAGCTTGCGGGCGCTGTCGGCGTCATAGGCGTTGGCATACGGATCGTGAATCCCCTTGAGCATCGCCAGCGTGTCGTTCTTGGAGTACACGATCACCGCGCGTCCGTCGATGCTCACCGCTTCGAGCTCCGGGGGCCGGGGCGCGAGCGTGGCGGCGTCGCGCATCTGGTCGATCTCGTAAAGCCCGTGATAGATCGGATGATCCGGCGGCAGCGGCGCGAGCTTGAGCGTCGGATAGATCGATGCGATCAAAGCCCGCGCCTCGCGATCGAACTTGTTGAACCCCGAGGTGTTGTTGATGAAGAGGAACCCGCCGGCGGAAAGATGACGACGCAGCACGTCGATCTGCGCCGCGGTGAACTGCGGTTCGTCCATACCCGTCATCAGCACGATCGGCGTGTCGGCGATCTGCTCCAGCACCGGGTCGACGTCCTTGATGTCGAACGCGATCGGCACGCTGGTTCGGTCGGCGGTGAGGCGAATGAGCTGATACAGACTGTTGGGGTCGGCGTTCCAGTCGCCCTGATGGCGCAGGTGCGCGATCGTGACGGCGGCGCGCTGCTCGGGTTGATCGCCGAGGATCGGGCGGGTTTCGGCCTGACTTTTTGCGAAGCGGCGCTCGGCGGAGACATACGACACGAAGTTCACGCCGAGCCGAATCGCATCTTCGGGAAGCATCGCAAGCGTCGGAGCCGGGTGACGATCGCCCCGTCGCGGCGCGGCGGGCGCATAGAACTCGTCCCACCCGCAGGTCATGTCATACGGCGAAAGAATCACCGCTGTGCGAGCGGCGATGTTGAGGCCCATCAAATACGGCGGGCCTTCGGTGCGCGTATGCACGCCCTGCGTGATGGTGAAGTAATGCACGTTGGCATATTTGTAGTACGCCCGCATGATCGGGTGATCGAGCTGAAGCACATCGAAGCGCCGCTGCGGGAACATGGCGGCCATTTCGCTCTTGAACGATTCGTTGAACTGCGCGGACCCGAGCGCGGCGGTGGCGATCAGCGTGCCGCCGTCGAGCAGGTAACTGCGGAGCGCTTCGCGCTGATCGGACGTGAAGGTGAAACCGTCGTAGCCGGTCATGTAGATCATCGGCACGGTGTAGGTCTGCCCGGCCTTCTGCATGGCGACGAGTTCGTCGATCTTCACGACCGTGTGCCCGTACCACGCGTCGATCTGCGCCCGCACATGGCGCAGCAGATTGTCCAGATCGCCGGGGTTGGGCATGTAATCCTGATCGGCGCCATAGACGAGCCGGGCGGCGAACGTCGGCGGATTCGGCTCGGCCTTGGGCTCGCTGCGGCGCAGCGGCGTCGCCGGCAACGGCAGCGGCGGGACGCCCTCTGCCGCCGTCTCGCGCTGGGGGTCCTTGCGCGGCGGCGGACCGATCGTGCCAAGCTGCCGCTCGGCCGGCGACGCGGTCGTCATCAGAAGCAGCAACAGCCATGTAAGCCGACGGGAGACGGGCGTGATCATGCGTGCTACTCCTGGGGCCAGCGTTCGGGCCGGGGCTTGACGATGATCGGCTTGGTCGGTGAACCCTCGGCGTTCACCGCATGTACGCCCGCCTCGACGACGGGCAATTGGATTATACCCAGATCGCGCTTCGCATGATCCGCATCGAGTCGAATCCCGCCGAGCCGGCGATCGAAAGTGATGCGAAGAGCTGCGTAATCCTTCTCAAAAAGTCGGCGTCGCTCCAGTGCGTAGAACGGGCGCTCCTGATACGGGGCCCAGTTGTGCTCCTGCGGATTCTCATATTGAAACCGATCGACGCGCCACGCCCACTCCCCCGGCTTGAAGCCCCCGCCGACCGAATCCCGCCGCCGAAGCTGCGCCACCAGCAGTGCGGCGTTCTGAATGTTGCCCTGAATGTCGAGCACGACGACGTCATCGGGGTAGTGCTTTTCAAAATACGCCGCGAGCTTGTCGAAGATGGCGTGCTTGCCTTCGATGGACAGCGGCTGCTCCTGCTCATAATCACTGCGCGGCACCTGCGCGTCCCATCCTTCGATCGTCCCCTGCTCCGTCTCGATGTGCAGATCGTACGTGGCGCCATCGGGCAGGTTGTCGATGATGATTTGATCGCCGTCGACGCGGCCGGGGAACGACTTGCCGAAGACGCCCTCATCGGTGTACTGGCGCTGGATCGCCGCGATGGAGTTGATCTTCGACGGCGACTGAACGGTCGCGCGAATCCCGCCGGCGGATGCGGCGGCGGCAAGTGCGAGCGACATGATGAGCGCGAGTGTCTTCATCGTTGATACGCGGGCAGGTAGTGCATGTAGACCTCCATGCACATCGCGCCCATGGCCGTCGAGTAACAACTCGCCTCCTGCCCGTTGAGGTTCTGCTCCCCGTACCCCGGCCACGAGCCGTTTTCGTTCTGCGTCGCGAGCAGGAATTTGCTGACGCGCGGATGCCAGATCGCCCACTGCTGTCCGCCCGCCTGAAAGTGCGCCTGCATGGCGTAGTAGCTCATGTAGTAGAAATAGGGATCGATGTTCGAATTGTAATCGCGGTCCTGAAGATACTTGAGCGCCTTGGCCACGGCCGGATCGTCATACGCGCCGAGCAACTGCATGCACAGCGCCCCCGCCGCGGTCTGCGCCGGCTTGGCGCCCTGACCGGGCTGATAGGCGAAGCCGCCTTCGGGCATCGCGCAGCGCTTGACATAGGCCAGCGCCTTGTCGATCGTTTCCTGCGGCACGTTGAGCCGGGCGTTCATGGCGGCATGCAGCGCGACGACCTGCATGACGGTCACGGACAAGTCCGCGTCCGTCGAGTTGGGCTGATAGCGCCATCCCCCTTCGCCGTTCTGCGAGCGCACGATCAGATCGACCGCCCGCTGCACGCTTCGCCGCATCTCCATGCGCGGGATGAACCCGTAGGCCTCGATCATCGCCAGCGTCGCCAGCGCATGCTCGTACATCGGCCCGTGCGACGGCGCGGGCGAAGCGTAAAGCCCCTTCGTGTCCTGCGTCGAAAGTATGAACCGCACGCCCCGATCGACCACCATCTTGTAAGGCCCGCGGTTGGGCGCGTGCCCGCGGCCGAGCATGGCGAGCAGACACATCGCGTTGATCCCGTTGTTGCCCCCGCGACCGTTGATGCCCTGCGGCCAGGTCCCGTCCTCACGCTGCTGCTGCGCCAGATACGCGATCGCACGATCCACCGACGCCTCGATCCGCGCCATCTGCTGCGGATCCGGCAGCACCGTGTCCTCGACGCCCTGTCCCCGCGCATGGGTCGCCGCCAGCAATCCGATCAACAGCGTGATGCATGCATTGCGCTTTTTCATGTGAGCCCCAGCAAGCGTCGAATCCCCACGTCCGTGCAGTACAGACCGACGAGCAACATGAGCGTCAGCCAATTGTCCCATACCTCGCGCTCGCGCGGCCGATGCAGCGTCACCGCCTCCCCCGCCAGTTTATCCGGCAGTTCATGCACATCGCCCAATTCGATGAGCGACCCGCCCGTGGCGTCGGCCCATGTCCCCAGCGCATCGCGATCGACCTGCGGCTTGATCAGTTCACGCCCCGATTCATTGACCATCACCATCGCGCCGACCTTGCGGTTCTTCGCATCGTTGTAGCTGACCGTGAATGCCCCCGCCTGCTCGGCGCGCCACAGCCCGCGGTAGTACCCGCCCTGGTTCGTGCGGCGGACCGTCACGCTGCTGCGCGGCGGAGGTGCGCCGCCTTCCGTTTCGCCCGTGATTTCCAGCCGAATCTCCGCATCATCGACCGGCCGCCCCGAGGCGCCGACCGCGTAAAGCTCCACCGACACTTCCGACCCGACCTCGACTTCCGCCGGCGTCGCTTCGATCCAGCTTTCGGACCCGCTGCGCTGCTTGCTCCGCGTCACATGGCGCACCGTCTGACCCCAGAACCGATAGAACAGCACATCGCCGATGTTTCGGCGCCAACGAAATGTGCCGTCGGTGTTGAGCATGAACACGCGACCGCGACCCACGAACTGCTCTGCGATCAGCGGCCGCTTGCCCTGCGGCGTCTCGTACTCCGCCAGCAACGTCGCCGCCGGCGTGATCTGCGTCGCCGAAGCCGCCCAGTAAAACGGCGGCATCTGCGACCAGAGCTGCCGATTCTTCGTGGCGTTCGGATAGATGGCGAACGCCGGATGCAGCGAACCGGCCGGCGTGACCGTCATGCGGAACGGCGCGAACGCCGGCGCCTCCGCGCCCGCCGTCATCACCCCCGCCTCGCTCTCCGACGGCCGCACCTCAAACTTCATCGGCAGCAGCTTCCCCAGCGGCGCATCCAGAAAATCGATCGGCATGTGCTCCGTCCCCGCCTGCACGATCAGCCCCACCCCTTCGTCCTCCACCGCCTTGACCAGCGCCTCCTGAAGAGTCGGCGGCAGCATCGCCGGCGAAATGTCGCCGAGCATCACCAGCCCGTATTCCGCGAACCCCGCCGCATCCGTCGGCAGCTTCGCCGCACGCGGCAGATCCTCCGGCTTCGTCCCATCGGCGAGCAACTGCGACTCCATCACGAACCGCACATCCAACCCCCGGTCCCGCCGCAGCGCATGATCTAAAAAGCGGAAGTCCCAGCGCGGATTCCCCTCGATATAAAGAACTTTCTGACGATCCGTGTCGACGCGCAGCCGCACCGCCCGCGTGTTGTTGACCTTGACCGGCTCTTCGTTCTGCCGATCGACCGTGACGCGCAGCATCTGTTCGCCGACTTCGTCGGGGGTGTAGCTCAATGATGCCTGCACATTGGCGGCGTCGGCGAGTGTGACCTTCGCGCGATCGATCGTCTTCTCGCCGCGCATGAGCCGCACCTCGACCTGTCGCCCGTCGAACCGGCGCGAGCCGATCGTGGCGACGAAGCTGACCGTGTCGCCCTTGGTCGCCTGCGTCGGGGCCAAGACATCCTCGACCGCCACATCCGGCGCCGGCTCGTCCGACCCGACCGGCACCGAGACGATCGGCGTCGCCGCATGCGACCCGCGATCGAGCCCGCCGCTGATACGATGGATCACGCTCATCACGTCCGGCCCGCTCGTCGAGCGCCCGTCCGAAAACACCACGATCCCCGCCAGCGTCCGCCCCGCTGCATCGTCGATCGCCTGATTCAGCGCCGTGCCGATCGCCGTCTCCCCCGCGTCCGCCTCGCTGAGCTTCTTCGGCGACTTGTCCCCCGTGACTTCCCGCACCTGTCGCGCGACACGATACACCCGCACGTCAAACCGGCCATCGAGCGATTTGAACGCCGCCGTCTTCTGATGTTCGAGCACCGCGTCGAGCAACTGGGCGCGCGACGTATTGTTGAGCTTCTTGCGATCTTCCGCCGATGGGTTAGGCAGCGTGCCGGTCTTATCATTGGGCTCGATCATCCCCGTCTCGCGCGCCAGTGCGGCGAGGCCCGTCGCGTCGAACGGACCGGCGGGCAGGTCCATGCTTCCCGACTCGTCGATGATCCACGCCAGCACCGGCTTCTGATGAATCGTCTCGTCCATCCGCACATACGGCCCGCCGAGCACGATCACCAACAGCAGCAGCACCAGAATGCGACAGACGCTTAGTGCCCATCGGGGTTTCGCCCCGATATGCGGCAGTGCCGCGCGATGACGACGCACGATGAACCAAGCCGCCGGCCCGATCAGAAGCAATCCGAAAATCAACCACTGCGGGCGCGACCAGAGCCATTGCACACGATCCACCTGCGCCCCGATGCGCTCCTGCACCCCGATCAGACGCAAGAACCAGTCGCTCATGGCTGCGTTTCCGCCTCGCGCGTGAGCTGGCGGTAGTACGCGTCGATGAGCGGCTGATAGCCCTCGGGCCCGTGCTCGTTCATACCTTGAATCAACGGCTCGCGCACGCGCGGCGGCAAACGATACAGCGCCGCCCGCTTCGCCCCGTCCACGCCGACCGCCTCCACGCCGCTTTCGTCAATCTCGCCGGGTTTGCCGGTGTATCCGCGCGAACCGAAGCTGCGCCCGCCGGGCGGCGTCGTCGAGTTCGTCGGCCCGGTCGCCGAGCCGCGTGCGCTGCCGGTCATCGCCGCCTGCCCCGCCGCCCGCTGCGCCATCGCCAGCGCGCTTTGCACATCCGGCGAGTTGAGCGCCGCCTGCAACTGGGCCGTCGACTTCGCCGCAGCTTCGCCCGTCTGTTGCGACGGGCCCGTTGACTCGCCGCGACTTTGCTGCTGCGCCGCCGCCATCGCCGGCCCAAGCTGCTGCTGCGCCGCGTCCGTCTGTCCCATCGCGCCGCGCAATTGCTCGGAGTTCTCCGTCAGTTCCTGCCGCGCCCGCTCCTGATGCTCGCGCAATCGCTGGCGCGGCGTCTGCTCCGCCTGACCCGCCGCGCCTTCCTTCGCCGGCAACCGTTCCACCGGCCGATCGCGCCCCGCGAAGCGCTCATCCAGTTCCGTCCGCCGATTCTCCTGCGTCGCCTCGATGGGTTTGTCCCACCAGTCCGAATCCTTCATCTTCTGTTCATCCTTCGCCGCCTGCGCCTGCTGATCGCCCCCTGCCGATTCCTTGACCTTGTTCGGGTCCGGCGTGTCCTTCTCCACCGGCGCGACCTTCTCGACTCGCCCCGGCGGCGCCCAGGGCGCTTCAGGAAGTTCGTCCGCCTTCCGCGGCCGATCGCTCAGAAGCTGCTGATTCTTCGCCATCAGCTCCGCTGCCTTCTCGTCAAGATCCTTCTGTGTTTTCGAGATTTCATCCAGCTTCGACGCCGGCGCGTTCTCCGTCTGCTGGGCCAGTTCCTGCTGCTGGGCCTTCCATTGTTCGAGCAGATGCTGGCGCATCTGAAGCTGCTTCTGCAGGTCGGCGATCTGATCGCTGGCCGACCGGGCCGCCTGCTGCGCCATGACCTGTTTCATCTGCGCCTGCGCCGCCGCCGGGTCCTTCGCCAGATTCCCGCGCGCCGCCTGCATCTGCTGAAGCTGCGTCTGCATCGCCGCCAGCTTATCGCGCTGCGCCGGCGTCAGCGGCTCCGTCCGCGCGAGTCGCTCAAGCTGCGCCGCCTCGCCCTCCGACACCGCCTTCGCGTCAAGCTGCTGCGCCATCGCCTGCGCGTCCTGCGCCATGTTCGCCAAAGCCGCATCCTCGCCCGGGGCTGACAGCGGCGAATTCTTCGCCTGATCCGACGTCGCCGCGAGCTGCTTCGCCAGGTCGTCGATCTGTTTCTCCTGATCGTCGAGCTGCGCGTTGAGCTGCGCAAGCTGCTGACGCTGCGCGTCGGTGAGTCCGTTGTATATGCCTTTGAACAGCGCCGCGATTTCCTCATCGCTCATCGGCGTCCCGTCGGCGTGTTTGAACCCGTCGCGCTTGATGTCCGCGCTCTTCAAATGGTCCGGCAGATCCTTGAACAGCCCCGACGCCGCCGCATCGACCGCCTTGATCGGCATGCTCACCAGTTCGCCCAGTCCCTTGAGCAGCCCGTCGAGCGGCGGCGCGCCCTTGTCCGCCTCGCTCGCCGTGGGCGCCGCGGCGATGGAAAGACGATACACCGCGCTGCTCACCGACTGACCCTTGCGATCTTCGACGACCACCCGGTAAAACAGACTCGCGCCCGGCTTGAGCAGCTCGGCCTCGGGGTCGATCGACGTCGTGGCCAGCCGCATCGTCGCCGGCTCGTCATACGTCTCGATCCACCGCACCGAGTGCAGTTCGTTTTCGCTGACGCCCAGTTGAATCCCCACGCGGCCCACGCCGTAGTCATCAAACGCGCGCGCCGTGATCGGCAGCGCCGCCGGCTCCGCCAGCATGACGTCCCGCCCCGGCCGCTCCACCGTCACCGTAGGCGGCTCGTCCTTCGCGGCGACGATCGCCATCGGTTTGCGCGTCCGGCTCGCATGATCGAGCTTGTTGTAGAACGTCACGCCGACCTGCACATCGCGCTCGATCGTCATCGCGCCGGTCCATTCGCCGCTCTTGCCATCGAGGTCCATCGACCGCTGACCGAGCCGTAATAGCTCCGTCGTTTGCACGTCTTCGCCTCGGCTCGTGAAGAAGCCGGGCCGATCGATAAACGCCCGGCCGGAGTCGATCTCGAAGCTCATCCCGTCGAGCTTGACGCCCTGCCTGGACCGATCCCCGATCATCATCGACAGCGGCACGACCAGCCGCGTCCACTGCCCACCCTCCGGCAATGGGCCCGCATAGACGAACCGAGTGCGCTCCCGGCTGGCATTAGCCAGCTTCGCGCCCCACACCACCGCGTCGATGTTGCCGTTGTCCAGGTAGCTGACGATTAGACGCTGCGGCGGGCTCTGCGGATCGAGCCACACGTACACGAAGAGCGTCGACTCCGGCGCGGCGCTCATCGGGTACAGCCGCGTCTTGAAGGCGAACGGTTCGCGGTTCCAGCCGAAGGTGAACGACTTGACGCCGCTGAACGCCCGGACCGTCGACCATCGCCAATCGCCGTGCGTCACCGCGTCGGCGGGAAGCTCGTCTTCGAACCACACGGTTTCCTGTTCGATCGTCTTGCGCGTCGTGACCTGCTTCGGTTCGAATAAGCCCATCTCGCCGCGCACCGGCTCGCCGCCGACTTTGGCGCTGAGGCGCAGCGTCGATCCGATCGGCGCTTCGATGCGCGGCGCATCGGCGCTGACGATCCGCGGCTCCGGCAGCTTCATGTAGTCCGGCAGCAGGACCGCATACTTGACGTCCTCAACGATCGGACGCGGCGCGGCATGTATCCGGTACGTCGGCGTCCACGTCTTGCCCCCGCTCACGAAGTATTCGTAGTCCCCCGTCGCCGCGCTGAGCGTGAAGCTGAAGTCCGTCGCGCTGTCGGAGCCCATCGGGTATTGCACCCACGCTTCGCCCTTGGGCTTGAGATGCAGCGTCAGCGACGCCGCCTCGCCGCGCGTGATCATCGCGCCGATCTTCACCGGTTCGCCCTGCAAAACCTCAAGGTCTCCCGCCGCCTCGATGCGAAGCCACGTCACCGGCGGCAGATTCGCCGTCGGCATCATGATCCGCGCCAAGGCCGTCGGCATCCGATCCGAAAACAGCGCCGCCATCAGTACGATGAGCACGACCGTCGCCCCGGCCCCGGTGACCATCCGCCGCATCCGTGCCGGGTTCGCCACCTGCTCAACGCGATAGTCCGCCGTCTTGGCGCGCGTCTGCTCGATGAGCCGGGCCACGAACGCGGGGTTCTCCCTGCTCTGCCCGTTCGCCGCGTCCAGCGCCAGCACGGTCAGCAGGCGATTGTGCATGCCCCCGATGGCGCGCTCGATGCGCAGCGCGACTTCCTCGGCCTTCCGCCTGCGGAACGTCGGCCAGACGACGCCGTAGCCCAGCGCCGAAAGCAGAATGATCCAGAACGCCGCCCACACCAGGACACGCATCGCCACGGGCATGGCGAAGAGCATGTCGAGCGTCACGGCGAAGAGCAGCCAGCCGACTGCGCCCAACTCGACGAACGCCGACCCGCTGATCAGCTCATGACGGCGAAGCTGATGGGCGGTCTCATCGATGAGTTCCACCAGGGCGCGACGATCGGCGTGAAGCGGATCCATGCGTGTTCCATTATAGCGATTCAGAAGTTCACTACTTTCGCGTTCCCGCAAGGTCGCGGCGTTTCGGGGGCGCGACGTTCGATCGTGCGCCGAGGCGTTCGGCGAAGCGGCGCACCGCGCTGCCCATCCCGCCGCCGGTCGAACCCGTCGCGCTCGTCGGCTTGAGCGTCGAGAGGAGGAACTCGAGGCCGATGACGGCGAACATGGTCCAGATCAGCGCCCGCCAGATTTCCTTGCGCTCGGTGAGCTGGGCCGTGAGCACCGGATCATCGGGCGAGCCGGCGAGGTAGACGAGCTTGTGCGGCTCGAAAATCGCGCGGAGGTTCGCCTCGTTCATCGGTTCAAAGCCCGCGTCCTCCATGTCGAGGTTCACCGCGAATCCCCGCTGCTCGGTCTTCATCTGCCCCGGCGCATCGCGCGGCGGCTGAATCGAAAACGTGTAATACCCCTTGCGATCCGTGCTCATCAAGGCGCCGACCATGCGGTCATCGCTGCGCTGCATGTCCAGCGCCTGCGGGCGGTCGTCCGGGCCGACCACCTGCACGCTCGCATTGGCCCATCGATCCGCAAGCTGAATCGGCGCCGGCTCGTGCGGACGCACCGCGTCGACCGCGCGAATCTGCGCGTCCCGCCGAAGATGCGCCACCGACCGCAGCAAAAGCGGCACGAACTCCGGCTTGAGCGGAAGGTTCGACCAGTCGGGCGTGGCGGCGAAACCGGCGAGCATGACCCGGCCCCGCCCGATCGACATTTCCGCCATCGCCCCGCGTCGATCGGCCAGGCGCATGAGCATCGTCGTGCTCGTGTTCTGCCCGCCGCTCATCGCGATGGGGAAATACCGGTAGAGCCGCACGGTCCCGAAGAATTCGTTCTTGTCCTCGCGCGACTCGAAGGCGCTGAGCACGGGGTGGTGCAGATCGAGCGTGGCGATCGGGACGAACGTCGCCTCGTTGTCCGGGTCGCCGACGGGCGCATCGAACCACAACGGCGTCGTCGAACCCGATATCGTCTCGGTCGTGATCAGATGCTTGGAATAATCCGCGCCGACGACGTGCGGACCGGCAAAGACGAACAGTCCCCCGCCGTCTTCGACGTACTTGCGCAGCATCCGCCCGCGGTTCGCATCCATCGACACGTCCGCCATGATCACCACATCCGCATTGGCAAGCTGCGGATCATTGATCTGATTCTCGTTGATCTGCGTCAGCGCCAACGACTCGGCGATGCGCTGCTCCTCGTTGCCGCTCGTGCCGCCCGTGTCGCGCGCCAGAAGCGGCGCCCGCAGGGCGGCACGGATGTAGAGCTTCGGATCGCTTTCGCCGCTGACGTTTGTCGCCGCGGTGATGAGCAGCACATTGATCTGCGGCTCGACGTTGAGCGTGAACAGATACCGATCGTCATCCGTGAACGCATCGGGCGGCAGCTCGAAGCGCCCGCGGACGATCCCCGCGTGCGTCGGCACGATCGTGATCGCCCGCGTGAGCTTCTGCCCCGGCTGAAGATTCAGATCGACCTGCGACACCTGCTGATCATCGAGCACGACGGCGAGCCGGGCGTCGACCGGACCGTTCGTCCGCCCCGCCGCGACCGTCGCCGTGAGCATCACCGGCAGCCCCACGACCGGCCGACCCGCACGCGGCGGATCGCCGACGACCGCGAGGTTCGCCACCGGCTCCGATGCGCCGACGTTCATCACGACCAGACGCGTCTCGTCGTCGATCTTCCGCAGCACCGGATGTTCGCGCAGCACGGACCACGCCCGCTTCTGCGCATCGCTGATGACATACACGATGCGCGGCCCGTGCGGCGGCTGCGCCAGCGCTTCGCCGATCGCGGCGGGAACGTCGGCGGGCGTCAGGTCGGTCTTGATGGCGTCGAGCGCTTCGAGCATCGGCAGCGGCTTGGACGCATACGCACTGACGACGACGTCGGGTTTGTGAGCGGCGCGGATCAGCGTGACGTGATCGCCGGGGCCGAGCTGGTTGATGACGGTCTTCGCCACCGCCTTGGCCCGCTCCAGCGCCGTCGTCCCACCGGTGCGAAGGCCCATCGTCGCGCCGGAATCGATGACGAGCATGACATCCCGACCGGCCTGCGAACCGAAGAGGGAAGCGAACCGGTCGACGACCGGCCGGGCCATCGTGAGCACGATCAGCAGGACGAAGAGCGTCCGCAGCAGCATAAGCAGATATTCGAGCAGCTTCACCCGCCGCCGCTGCTGCACGTAGCTTTCCATCAGAAAGCGGTACGTGCTCAGCTCCACCGTGCGCAGACGGTAGAGCGTAATGAGGTGCAGCGCGATCGGCACCAGCGCGACGGGGAGAAACCAAAGTAGAAGCGGATTGATCATGCAGCGTCACATCGTGCGGTTGCGTCGGGCCAGGTACGCGCTGAGCACCTTGTCGTAGCGCTGGTCGGTGAGGATCAGTTCGTAGCTGATGTCGCGTTCGAGGCATGTGCGGCGGAGGCGGTCGAGGAATTCGTTCAATCGCGTCAGGTAGGCCTTGCGGATGGTGCGCGGGTTGGCGATGACGGAGCCGGCGCCTTCGATGTCCTTGAAGCGTGTGAGCTTTTCATAGGGGAACGTGCGTTCGGCGGGGTCCATCAGGTGGAAGACGAGCACTTCGTGCCGCTGATATTTGAAATGTCCGAGACTGTCCATGAGCTTGTCGACGTCGCCGAGCATGTCGGAGATGAGGATGATGATGCCGCGTTTGGGGATGCGGCCGGCCAGTTCGTGGAGGACGCCGGCGATGTCGGTGTCGTCGCCGGGCGTTGTTTTCTCCATGAGGTTGAGCATGTTGCGGAAGTGACTGGGCGTCGCGCGGGCGGGCAGATATTCGCGCAGGGCGTGATCGAAAAGGGCGAGCCCCACCGCGTCGTTCTGCCGGAGCATCAGATGGGCGAGCGCCGCCGCCATGAACATCCCGTAGGTCAGCTTGTCGAGCGCGCCGTCGCTGGGCGCGAAGCTCATCGAGCGCGAGGTGTCGAGGATGAGGGTGCAGCGGGTATTGGTCTCTTCCTCGAAGAGCTTGACGTAATACTTGTCGGTCTTGGCGAGGAGCTTCCAGTCGATGGTGCGGATTTCGTCGCCCACGCTGTAGGGGCGATGATCCGCGTACTCGACGCTCGACCCGAAATACGGGCTCGGATGCAGGCCCGAGAGAAAACCCTCGACCGCCTGCCGCGCGACGAGTTCCATGCGACCGACGAGACCGAGGCCTTTGGGATCGAGAAGACGCTTAGCCATGAAAATACTCAGCGCGGGCAGACAGTTCGGCATGTCTTTCCATTAACCAATAGCAAATACCTAATGACCATTAGCCAATGCATTTGCTATTAGGCATTGGGCATTTGTTATTGGTTAATGAAAGGCAAATGACCCACTATTCATATCGTCTCCGGCAAATCGTGCAGGAGTTGATCGACGACGTCATCGGAGGCGACGTTTTCGGATTCGGCGGCGAAGCTCGTCACGAGTCGATGACGCAACACGGGCTTAGCGACGGCACGGACATCGTCGATCGATGCGGACGCACGGCCATCGAGAAGCGCTCTTGCCTTCGCGCCCAGCAGAAGCGCCTGACACGCGCGCGGGCCGGCGCCCCATGTGAGGTAGTGTTTGACGTAATCGTGATTCGCCGCATCGCCGGGGCGCGTCCCGCGGACGAGTCGGACGGCGAAGTCGGCGATGGGGCGCGCGACGATGACCTGACGGACGACGTGCTGAATCTGAAGGATGTCGCTCTTTTGAAGGACGGGCTCCAGCGCCTCGGCTTCGCGCGACGTGGTGGCGAGGGCGATTTCGATTTCCTCGTCCTGCGTGGGATAGTCGACCTTGATCTTGAACATGAAGCGGTCGAGCTGCGCTTCGGGCAGCGGATACGTCCCTTCGCTTTCGATCGGGTTCTGCGTGCCGAGCACGAAGAAGGGGCGATCGAGGTCGTAGCGCTTGCCGGCGGCGGTGACGTGATATTCCTGCATCGCCTGAAGCAACGCCGCCTGAGTCTTCGGCGGGGTGCGATTGATTTCGTCGGCGAGGATCATGTTGGCGAAGAGCGGGCCCTTGACGAAGCGCAGGCCGCGCTCGCCGGTCGTGCGGTTTTCCTGAAGGATTTCGGTGCCGGTGATGTCGGAGGGCATGAGGTCGGGGGTGAACTGGATGCGGCCGAACTCGAGGGAGGTGAGCTGCGCGAGCGTGGAGATCATCAGCGTCTTGGCGAGCCCCGGCACGCCTTCCAAGATGCAATGGCCCTGACAGAAGAGGCCCATGAGCATCAGGTCCAGCACATCGTGCTGTCCGACGATGACGCGCTTCATCTGATCGAGCATGTAGCGGTGGGCCTTGACGACCTGCTCGCTGGTCGCGCGGACCGTCTCACTGACCGCCTCCGCCACACCCGATCCCGCCGCTTTGGATTCCATGCGCTCTCCAGAACTTAGGTTCCATCATTCTAACTCCCCGCCCGCGCGAGCCCAACACCCGAACCCACGCCGCGCGGCGTGACGACGATTCCCCGCAAATCACGGCGTAAATGGCTGATTTTTTTCTTGGCGGCGCCCCTGCCCGGCCGTATCATCGACAGGGTCCGACACACTTTGCGGCAGTGAATTCCGGTCGGGCGGCTTGTAATGGAGATCGATGCGATGCGCTTCAGTCGCGGCATCACATTGGTGGAAGTGCTGGTGGTGGTCGCCATCATCGTGGTGCTCATCGCCATCTTTATGCCCTCGTACGGGCGCGTGCGCGAGTTGGCGCGGCGGGTCGTCTGCGCCTCGAACCTGCATCAGACGGGCGTGGCGCATCTGGCATGGGCTCAGGATCATGACTGGAATCTCGTGGCGGGACAGCCCTCGTACGACGCGGCCCACGACCGGGCGGACAAGACCCACGACAAGAGCAAGATCGGCAACAGCGGGCACTATGCGGTATGGGTGCACGACTGGACGAATCCGCATCCGACGCGCGGCTCCGAATACGGCGGCAATTTCACCAAGCACGGCGCGCTCGTGACGATGGGCTATCTGCCCAACGGCAAAATGTTCTATTGCCCGAGCTGGCGCCTGCCGTGGATTCAGTATGAGACGTCCGGCACGGATGGATTCGGTCAGACCGGCGGCGGATGGTTCGAGGATGTGTCGAAGATTCCCGCCGGTCAGCTCTACATGCAGACGTCGTATCACTACAACAGCATGTTCGGCTCGCCCAATTATGACGCGGTCGATACATGGCGCAGCGCGAAGATGACGCGCGATGCACCCGGGGCGGCGCTGATGGCGGACGCCTTCGCACAGCCCAAGCGCGGCGTCGACTTTCACCATGTCGAGGGCTACAACATCCTCTACCTCGGGGGCCATGTCCTTTTTTACAACGACCCCGACTTCGAAATCCGCGACCTGAACCTGCCCGGCGGCGAATCGGGATATTTCTCGGGCAAATCCAACTATCGCGTCTATCAGTCGCGGGCATGGCGCCTGTTCGAAGCGCGCCCCTGATCGCCGGGCCGCCGGTCCATTTGTGCAAATCCCTCGGAAAATTCGCGGCTTCTTGTACCGCTTCGACCGCGCGCGTACCGCATTGGTACAGGCCCGCGCGTGATCTGGCTGCGCGGACGAATTTTCTCCTCCCGCTAAAACCTATTTATTTCATCAGTTAAAAAAATGATGCGCATTCGCGCCGTTCAGGCATCGCCCTTGCATCCGGCCTCGTGAGATGCTGCGCCTGCTCCTCCGCCCGGACGTGTCTATCCGGTGGGGGCGGCGCAATTTGACAACTTGGAGGTGTGACGATGAATACGCTGCGCGCGGGGTTCATGTCTGCGACGTTTGTGCTTTGTGTCGGACTGGTGCACGAGGCGAACGCGGCGGTGATCGATTTCGAAATGACGCCCGGCGGGGCTACGCCCGTCGATGATGCGGCTGTCGGCGGCTACACCGTCGGACTCACCACCGTCAGCTTCGGCACCGACACCGACAACGACGGCGACATCGACGTCGTCGCGCACTTCGAAGATCGCGAAGGCACCGTCGGCCCGGCGCCCAGCGATCCCGGCGCTGAGGACCCGCATGGCTACACGCACGGCATCGGCAATCAGCCCTACTTCTATGACTACGACGCCACGCCCGGCAAAATCGGCGGCGACTGGATGATCCGACCCGAAGAAGACGGTGACGACATCGGCGGCGGAACCAACAACGGCGTCGACACGAATATGAACACGCAGGGCTTTTTGATCGTCTACTCCGGCGAACTGCCCGTCAGCGCGTCGGGCGAAATTTGGGACATCGACTCCAACGCCGCCGGCCCGCAAAGCTTCCCCGAGCAGTACACCGTCAAGGCCTTCGCCTCCGTCGCCGACCTGCTCGCCGACAATCCGATCGGCACGCAGGTGAGCCCGTTGGGCAAAGCGTACGATGAGCCCGGCTCCCTGTCGGGATTGCCTTGGACATTTTCCTTCGCGAATCTCAACGGCGGCATCGCCATCATTCAGATATTCCAGAACCGCACCGCCGGTCACCCGCGCGGCTTCGCCTTCGATAACTTCAACGCCACCGAACCCGCCCCGCCGGTCGTGACGCCCGAGCCGGCGTCGTGGGCGATGATGAGCATCGGCGGATGGCTGCTGCTGCGCCGCGGACGCGCCGCAGGCCGGTCCAAAGCCGCATGAAATCCGGTACCGCAACAGCATTAAAAAATACTGCGAAAATCGCGAGAAAAGTGTTGCCATGCACTAGGTCATCCAGTAGCATCGACCTTGAATAAAAGGTGTGTCCATCATGGACACGGTTCGCGAGAGAAAGACAGGAACCATCGGATTTTGGTGTCGGCTTAGAGAAAGATGAGCCCCGCCGTTCTCACGGCGATCGTTCAGCGGTCGCGCTGCGCGTTTCGTCGAACCCGGTGACCTGTCGCGCGATGCGGATGAGCCGATCGAATGCGATCGCGGCGCCTGCTGCGCCGACGAAGTGCGTCGATCCTGCGCATCGTGCTCGCGAATGAAGGGTTCGCCGCAGCAACGATTCCGAGAGGAAGTCCATCATGTCCGAACGATTCCGGTACAGCGCCCTCACGTCCGCTGCCCTGTTGTCGGCCGCTCATTTCGCAGCCGCCTCGACCGTCAACATCAATGACCTGGACCTGCTGACGCCGACGACGACCTTCTCCACCGGCACCATCAGCAGCTCGCGCTACAACGACGGATCCGTCGACGCCGACGCGAATCTCGATTCCACCTCCGACGTGACCTTCGCCTTCGAAACCACCATCCACGACAAAACCCCCGGCTCCAACCGGACCCTCTTCGAGTTCGGCGGGTCCACCACCGGCTTCTCCCTCCTGCTCCGCGCCTCCGGCGACCTGACGCTTCAGCTCCGCGACGGGTCCGGCAACCGCGAGCTCGGCGGCGACTCGACCGCCCTGATGTACGCCGTGCCTGATGCCCTGCTCGACGTCTCGACAAGTATCGTCGCCTCCGTCGATCTGTCCGGCTCCAACGCCACCGTCCGGCTTTTCATCAACAACCAGTTCATCGGCGCCGCCACCGGCAAAGTCGCCACCGACTGGGCCGGCACCAACGACGGCGGATTCTTCGCCCGTTCCGACGAAGTCCTCTCCGCCAATTTCACCGATGGCGGATTCAACGGCCCTAACCCCTCCGAAGCCGTCGCCGACTCGACCCTCCGCGCCTACGAAAACATCGACGTCGTCGCCGCCAGCGAGTCCATCGCCGGCCAGTCCGCCACCTTCTCGTTCATCAACAACGCTTCAAACTCCAACTCCGCCTTCGGCTCCGGCAACTATATCAACACTGACAACTTCCTCGCCGCCGGCGCGGGCCCGATGACCCTCACCGGAACGCTCCCCGACACCGTCGTGCATCTGACGCTCGAGGACGTCAACGCCGGCAACTTCAACATCAACACGCTCGGCCTCGGCAGCACGCAGGATGGCAACAATTCGTGGAGCCCCGGCGACGCGTTCGACCTGACCTTCGACAAACCCGTCACGCTCGACACCCTCTGGCTCAACCACGGCGACTCGAGCGATCGCACCATGCAGATGCAGGTCATCCTCAACCCCGGCGAAGTCGACGAGCAGAACCTCGGCATCATCACCATCATCGACAACACCGCCGCACACCCCTACGCCATGCTCTTCGGCAGTGAAAGCGCCCAGTCCATCGTCATCAACCCCGGCACCGTCGTCCGACTCCTTCAGCCGGGCCTCTCCTCCGACGCCACACGCATCAGCGGCATCACCGTCACCGTCCTGCCCGCCCCCGCCGCACTCCCCGCCGGCCTGATGCTCCTGTCGATGCTCACCACCCGACGCCGCTTCACCCCCCAAGCCACGACCATTAATAGATTGTCATTCATTTGACGCTCCATGGTTGATCGGTCCAAGAGGGTAATATCCAATTCACATCACTTCCCCGTCGGCTTCATGATCCGCAGCACCGGGTGATCATCCACATCCTCCAGCGGAAAGTAGACTTCATGATTCTCTGGATTGACGCTGACCGTGTGCGCGTTGGGCCCGACCTGAAGATCCTCGCGCTTCGTCAACGTGCGGTCATGAAGATCGAAGATCGAAACGACATCCGACTCCGTCGCCACATACAGCCGCCCAAGCTTCGCGTCGAATGACAACACGTCCGGCCCAAGCCCCGTGCTCAGCGCCTGCTTCACCTCGAACGTGTTCAAGTCCACCACCAACAGCCGCGCATCGTTCTCGCAGGCGACGAATGCCAGCCGCTTGTCCGGAAGGATCAGCAGCCCGTGCGGCCCTTCGCCGCCTTTGAGCGGATGGCGCCCGGTGATCGTGTCCCTCGCCGGATCGATCACCACCAGCTCGCCGCTCGTCTGCACGTTGGCCATGATCATCCGCGAACCGGCATCGTACTGCGTATTGCCGACCTCGCCCCCCATGTCGATGGTCGCGACCCGACGATGCGTCGCGGTGTCGATGACCGTCTCCTGCCCTTGCGATTCATCGGAAACGTAGACCTTGTGCGCCTGCGGCGCATACGCCAATCCGTCGGGAAACCGCCCCGCCGGAACGTGCGCGATCGTCTTGAGCGTCTTCGTGTCGACCACGACAACCTCGCGCTCGCCCGGCGCGCTGACGTAGACCTCGTGAAGCTCCGGAATCGCCAACACTCCCGTCGCTGTCGCAAACCCCGGCAGATGCGCGATCACCTTCCCCTCCACGGTATCGAAGACGACCAGATGATCATCGCCCATATGCGTGAAATACAGCCGCTTCGTCGTCGGATCAAAACTCTGATAATCAAATCGAATCGCCCGCCCGGGAAGCGGCACATCCCGCACCTTCTCAAGACTCTGTCCCCAAACGCGAACCGGCATCACCGCCGCCAGCATCCCGATCCCCACCACCATCACGGTGTTCAGACGCATGGCGCACCTCCGAATCCATTCTATCAGCCACGCCCCAGGCCGCAGCAAGTGCAACAAATTGCCCCGAATCGCTCGATCAAACTCGCGCTATAATTCTTATCGCCCGCCCTGTCCCATGGGAATCCACCCCGATGTCGCTAAGCATTCAATTCCGGCTCGCCGCTCTATGTCTGATCATTGCCGCCTCCGCGCAAGCCGGCCGCGTCGAAGAGAAATTCGACAACGGCAAGATTCACCTCGAATACCTCACCAACGCGCAAAACCAGAAAACCGGTTTCTACCGCGAGCGCTGGCCCACCGGTCGACTCAAGGAGCAGTCCACCTACCGGCTCGATCAACTCGATGGCAAGCGGCAGCTCTGGGATGAGAAAGGTCAGCTCGCCGCCGAGGAAGTCTGGGCCGACGGCGTGCTCATCTACCCCAAGTCCAAAGCCCTCATCCTCCAGCGCGGCAAACAGATCAACAACACACCCATCGACAACGGCGGCTCCCCCACCCCCGCGGCATTCGCCGATGGCGTGCATCAACTGATGATCTACCGATTCCTCTGCGATGTTCCCTACGAGAATCTCGCGCTCGATCCCGACAAGAACGAGGCCTGTGCCGCCGCCGCCAAGGTCTGCCTCGCACTCGGCCAACTCACGCACAATCCCGACCGCAACCCTGGCCTGCCCGATGACCTCTTCGAACTCGCCAAAAAAGGCGCCGGCCACTCCAATCTCTTCGCCGGCAACAACGTCCCCCGCAATTCGATCAACGGCTACATGAATGACTCCGACCCCGGCAACATCGACCGCCTCGGACATCGACGATGGTGCCTCAATCCGCACATGCTCAAGACCGGCTTCGGCGTCGCCGGAACCTACCAAGCCATGTGGAGCTTCGACGGCTCGCGACCCGCAGCCGACATCTCCGACTGGGCCTTCGTCGCCTACCCCGCTCGCGGCTACATGCCCCGCGATTACTTCCATCCCAACTACGCCTGGAGCGTTACACTCAACCCAGCCAAGTATCAAACCCCTGTCGAGTCCGACATCAAAGTCGAAGTCCACCCCGTCACTCGCCCCGTCAGCGCCGTCGCGGACTTCGCCGCCGAACCCGCCCTCAACCTCAACTACTACCACATCGACACCGCCGGCTACGCCATCCCCAACTGCATCATCTTCCGCCCCGACAACGTGACCACCGCCCCCGGCTCCCGCTACTGGGTCATCATCACCGGCGTCAAAGACAAATCCGACGCCCCCGCGACCATCCAATACCTCGTCGAATTCTTCTGATCCTCCCCGGCGTTCGCGAATGGTGATGGCTCTCTCAGTAGACACCATCCGCATCTGCGGATTGGTCCCTAACGCCGCGTGGCTTGGGTGGCTGCACACGCATCTCAAAGTGATCAAGGTCACACTTCGCGGTCTGCATACGTTCCGCCACACAGGCACCACCTTCTAGTGAACGACGTCAAGATGCCCATCGCGCAACTGCGGAAGTTGCTGGGGCACCAGCGGCTCCAGAAAACCCAGCGGAATCTTCACCCGAGCACGGCGCACATGGCGGCGTCAGTGGCTCGGGTCGACTTCACGAAGCTGACCGGAAAGGAGACTGCGTGATGCAGACGCCAAATAGCAAGAACTCAGCAATCAAACGCCCAACTGAAAATCAGAAATCAACCCGACCTATGTATCAAAAGGAATCGATGAATGTCCAAGCGTAAGCAAAGTAAAAAGCCCACGGCGTAACGCCGTGGGCTTCGGAATTCGCTTGGTTGCATCGACTCAGACCGACGCGGCCATCTTCTCGGCTTTCTTGCGGGCGTCGTCGAGGGTGCCGACGTACATGAAGGCGCTTTCGGGCAGGTCGTCGGCTTCGCCGTCGCACAGACGCTTGAAGCTGTCGATGGTTTCCTTGAGCGGCGTGTAGATGCCGGGGAAACCGGTGAACTGCTCCGCCACGAAGAACGGCTGACTGAGGAAGCGCTCGATCTTGCGGGCGCGGGCCACGATGAGTTTGTCTTCTTCGGACAGTTCATCGACGCCCAGAATCGCGATGATGTCCTGCAGGTCCTTGTAGCGCTGAAGGATGACCTGCACGCGGCGGGAGACGGCGTAGTGCTCATCGCCGATGACGGTCGGATCGAGAATCGTCGAGGTCGACGCCAGCGGGTCCACGGCGGGGTAGATGCCCTTCTCGGCGATGCCGCGCGAAAGCACGACGAAGGCGTCAAGGTGGCTGAACGCCGTGGCGGGAGCGGGGTCGGTCAAGTCGTCGGCGGGCACATAGATGGCCTGCACGCTGGTGATCGCGCCCTTGTCGGTCGAGGTGATGCGTTCCTGAAGCTGACCCATCTCGGTCGAGAGCGTCGGCTGATAGCCCACGGCCGAGGGCATGCGGCCGAGCAGCGCGGACACTTCCGAACCGGCCTGCGTGAAGCGGAAGATGTTGTCCACGAACAGGAGCGTCTCCTTACCGGAGGCGTCGCGGAACTCCTCGCACATGGTCAGACCGGACAGGGCCACGCGAAGACGCGCGCCCGGCGGTTCGTTCATCTGGCCGAACACCATGGCGACTCGGTCGAGCACGCGGCGTTCCTGACCCTGCGCATCGGTGAACTTGGCCTCGGCCATTTCGCCCCAAAGGTCATTGCCTTCGCGGGTGCGTTCGCCGACGCCGGCGAACACGGAGTATCCGCCGTGCTCGCGGGCGATGCGGGCGATCATTTCCTGAATGACGACGGTCTTTCCGACGCCGGCCCCGCCGAAGAGGCCGATCTTGCCGCCGCGGACGAAGGGGCACAGCAGGTCGACGACCTTGATGCCGGTTTCGAGAATTTCGGTCTTCGGATTGAGGTTGACGAATTCCGGGGGCTCGCGGTGGATGGGGTTGCGCTTGGTGACATGGACCGGGCCGGCGTTGTCGATGGGGTCGCCCAGCAGGTTGAACACGCGTCCGAGCACCGCCTCGCCGACGGGCACGGTCACGGACGCCCCGGTATCGACGACATCCTGCCCGCGGCGCAGACCATCGGTGGACCCGAGGGCGACCGCGCGGACGCGTCCGCCGCCCAGGTGCTGCTGCACTTCGCCGGTCAGATGAATCTTGACGTTGCCGTCTTCGGAGTCGATCTTCAGGGCGTTATAGATTTCCGGAAGCTGATCTTCGGGGAATTGAGCGTCGAAGGTGGAGCCGATGACCTGGGTGATTTTGCCGACGGTGGGCATGGTGATCCTCTGCGATGATAAGGGAACCTGAAAATCCCTCTGAGGAGGGGCAATCAGGATAGCCGACACGCCCGCTGATGGCAACGGGCATCGGCGTCGAAAAATGGGAAATCCGGCGTGTCCGCCCCCCGTTTGGCCGCGAGGCGCAGGCGATTGCTTCATGCCCCGCCGCGCTCGCCGCCGGCTCGCGGCTGAACTTGCAAAACCGCTTATCAGCACCGATCATGGACCCAACCGGATCGTGCTGATCCAGGAGGGTTTTATGCTCACGAACGTGCTGGCTATGGGCGGATACACCGGCATCCTCGGCATTGTGTACCTGATCCTGGTTATCATCGCCCTGATCGACATCATTAAGGGCTCCATGGACTCGACCAAAAAGCTGATCTGGGTGCTGGTGACGATCTTCGTGCCTTACGTCGGCGCCATTTTGTATTTCCTCATCGGCAAGAAGTGAACACGATGCCGGCCGACACCCCGGACACCCCGGATCGTTCGCCGCGGGCGGGGTGGATCGGGCGGTGGGCCGGGGCGGGTTGGTCGGGGTTCTATTTCAGCAGCTTCTACATGTCCGTCACGGCGGCGGCGTTCGTGTTCGTCGCGGCGCGCTGGCTCGGACGCACGCTCGAACCGCGCTGGTACTGCGGGGCGGCGGTCGGGTGTGCATGGGTCTACCTCGTCGACGCCGGGCTCTTCCGCGTCCCGGCGGAGGACTTCGTCAACGCGCCGCGCCGCGCGGCCTTCATGGCTCGGTCGCGATGGCCGCTATTGATCGGGGCGGGGGCGGCGACGGCGGGCGTGATGATGCGCGTGCTTTCGATGCCGATGCATCGGGCGACGTGGATGCTGCTGGGTGCATTGACGGTCATCGCGGGACTGTATGTCATGCCGATCATTCCCCGCCGCGACGGACCGGCCAAACGCCTCAAGGACTTCGCCACCGTCAAACCCATCGTCATCTCCATCGCCTGGCTCGCCGGGGCGATGGGGCTGGCCGTGACCGAGGGCGTGACGCGGCACGACGAGGTTGTGCACGAATGGCTCATCGGGGCGCTGCTCATGACGCTCCTGCTCGCCGACTCGATCGCGCTGGACTGGGCGGATCGGCCCGGCGACGCCGGAGCCGACGTGCATACGCTCGCCACGCGCTTGACGCCGCGCGGTTACGACCGGCTCATGCTCGCCTGCATCGCCCTGCAAATCGCGCTGACCCTGATCGGCCTCGCCCTCGGCGGCGGTCCGCTCTGGCTGCTGCCCGCCCTCATCATGATCGCGACCCACGGCTGGAGCCTGTACCTGACCCGCTCCCCCCGCCGCGACCGCGTCCTGGTCGGCTCCGCCATCGCCGCCTGGCGCATCGCCGGAGCGATGGCCGTCTGGTTGATGTGGTAAGAAGGTGTCAGGCGTCAGGTATCAGCGGTCAACCAGAAGTGGCCCCATGCTGACTGCTGACCGCTTCCTTAAAACATTCCCGTCATCGACTCGTGCACGAGCTTGGCCAGACATTCGCGCAGGACGGTGTACGAATAATGCCGGCGGGCGAGTTCGTAGTTTCGGTCGGCCCATTGCTTTCGCGTCGCCGCGTCATCGAGAATCGCGCGGGCAGCGTCAACCGTGGCTTCCGACACGAACGAATCGAAGGCGACGACCTTGAATCCCTTGGGCTTGATGTCCGCGCGGAAGATATCGTACGCGCTCATCACCAGCGGGCGGCGATAGTAGATCGCCTCCAAAAACGCATTGCCGAAGCCCTCGATCGCCGACGGATACGTCACAAGGTCCGCATGTTCGTACGCATCGGCGAGCGAAAATAGTCGCCGTCCATCGTCGTCCGTCCCGCCCTTCTGACTGAACCGGTCCGCCGCGAGAATCAGGCGCACGTTCATCGCCTCCGCATAGCGCACCAGATACTTGCGATACGCATCGCCCTCGTCGCCCGATGAATGCGTCACCACCAGCGCCGCCGGCCGATCAAGCCAGTGCACCAGATCAATCGCGCACTCGATGCGCTTGCGCGGCACAATGCGCGTCGGCTGAAGAATCAAAAGCTCCTCGTCCTTAAGTCCGATCGCTTCGCGCAGTTCGTCCGTCGGAACCTGCGACCGCTGCGGGGGCGATTCCTGGGGTGACTCAAAGTTCATGACGTTGGGCACGAGCGAACAGCGCATGCCGATGCGGCGCGCCAGCTCGTGCGCCGCGTGGGTATTGATGACGACGTGATGAATCTGACTCATCGCCGGGGGGAACGCCGCCTGAAGGTAGTCGGCGGCGGCGGTCAGGTCGTAACGCGGCCTTTCCCACGGAAAATCATGATGATGCGCGATCGTCGGCAGTCCCGTCTCCGCCACCAGTTCCGTCAGCGCCAATCCCATCGGCACATGCATCGGCAGCGACAGGGCGTTCTCGACGATGAGCAGATCGATGTCGAAGCGCCGCACGAACTGCGTCAGCGCGTCATTGAGCCGACGGCGGAGTTCATGCACCGCCTGCGAAGTTTTGGGCGAGCGCGTCGTGCTGCCGAAAAGATCCTCGTTGATCGCGCGCACGTCCGGGTGATCGAAGTGCGCGATATCCAGCACCATGCTGCGATCCGCCGGCCGATCCGATTCCCCGGCGAAGAAATAGCACGTATGACCCAACGCCTCCAGCGTCGCCGACCACTTGGCCGACTCGAGCGAGACGCCGTCCGTCCCCGCCAGGCGGGTCGCGACGATGCCGATACGCAGTGGGTTCACATCAGACATGGGCAGCTAAAGAATCATACGTCCGTCGATGCCATTTCGTTCTCGTGATGAGTGATTTGACACGAAGACACGGAGGCATGGAGACACGAAGAAGAACATCAAATGGATAAAAAAACCGCCTCTGGTTTTCTCCGTGTCTTCACGTCTCCGCGTCTTCGTGATAAAGACCTCGGCCTCGACGCGCCGCTTACTTGGATTGTCCGTCTTGGGCGCGTCGCCATTGGCGCAGGCGGCGCCAGACGTGGATGCGGTTGCGCAGCTCCAGCACGGCGGGCATGATCGTCATGCACACGATCAGCGTCATCGAGATGCCCACCGCGAGGACGAAGCCCAGACTGCGAATCCCGCGATGCTCGGCGAAGAGCATCGAGGCGAAGGCGAGAATGGTCGTGCCGCTGGTGAGGATGATGCCCTTGCCCGTGCCCTGGCTGAGCCCGGCGGGGCGGCGGCGCGGGTTCTGGCGGTAGCGATGCATGATGTGTACGCCGCTGGCGACGCCGATGCCGAACATCAAAGGCAGCACGATGATGTTCGCCGGGTTGATCGTCACATCGAACAGCCACATCATCGCGAAGGTCAATACGAACGCCACCGACACCGGCAACAGGCACAACAGCGCATCGACAAGCCGCAGAAAATCCAGGTACGCCACGATCAGCACCGCGATCAGCGCCAGCGCCCCCGCCTTCTGATAGCTCCATTGCATCAGCAGCCCCGACTCGTAAATCTGTACCGGCGAACCCGTGAAATTCCCGTCCACCGAGCGCACCTCCTCGATGTACGGCTTCATCGCGCCGGGGTCCCACACATTCGCTTTCGGATACACCTTGAGCTGATACCGCACCGGCTTGACGATGCTCACCACCTCGCGGCGCATCAGGGCGGGAAGATCATCGACGCGCAGCGGGCGCGTCAGAAGCGACTGGTCGATCTGCCAGCGCAGCTTCGTCTGAAGCGACACGAAAAGCCCGTGCAGGGCGGCCATGCGCTCCGACGCATGTTCCTTGAACTTCGCATCCGCGAGCACTTCCTGAATGCGCCGCACCTTGTCGAATAGCTGCGAGAGCGCTTCATGCACCTTCGGCTCCGCCTTCACGTCATCGCGATTCAGCGCGATCGAGAGCACCAGATTCAATCCCGTCAATCGCTGCGCCAATCCGCCCGCGTCGATCGCTTCGGGCGTCACGGGGCTATCGAGCAGCGGCGCGATCTGTTTGCGGGTTTCCTCGATGAGCGCGACCTTCTCGTCCTCATCGGCCGGGAACATCAGGCCGACGCCGCCCACGCTCGCCACGGACGGCAACTGACGGAATTGCTCCGCCCGGCGTTTGGCGACGTCCAGACTGTCGGTGATCGACACGCCGTAGAGAAGCGACTGCGCGCTGTGATCGAGCACGCGCTGCTGCCACCGCACGCTGGCGAGCCCTTCGGGCAGCAGGTTCATGAGGTTGTTGTCGTAGCGCACGCGCGCCATGCCGACGAAGCTCAGCGCGACGATCGCGCCGGCGACGAGGCAGGTGATGACCGGGCGATGGATGAGCTGCATGATCCAACCCTGCCGGTGCATGTCGATGAGGCGTCCCTCGGCGGAGGGATTGTGGCGAAGCTGCGGGCGGCAGAGGCGCAGGAGGGCGGGCATGACGGTGAGCATGGCGAGCATGCAGAGCATGACGCCGACGGCGGCGATGTTGCCCATCTCGGCCATGCCGGTAAAGTCCGTCAGGAGCGTCGTGCCGAAGGCGAGCGCGGTGGTGATCGCGCCGGTGATGATGCCCGGGCCGGTCGTCTGGATCGTGTCGATCATCGTCTGACGGAATCCCGCGATGCCCTCGGCGTGATTGGGGCGGATCAATTCGAAGTGCGAGACGATATGGATGCCGAAGTCGATGCCCAGGCCCAGGAGGATGACGGTGAAGACGACGCTGAGGACTTGAAGGTGTCCGATCGCCAGGGTCAGGTACCCGAAGCTCCACATCACGCCGACCATCAGCGCCCCGACCATGATCAGCGGGATGCTGAAGCTGTGGAACGCGACGATGAGCAGCACGGCGATGCCGACGACGGAGATGATCGAGCACCAGGTCGAATCGCGCATCGACATGTTGGTTTCGTCAGCTTCGATGACTGGCACGCCGGTGAGCCCCGCGTCGATGCCGGGCATTTGCTTCATGGTCGATTCGAGCGACGCCCGCGCCAGCCGCACCGCCGGCTCGAACTGGTCGACCGAGTCCGTGGACGGCTCGCCCTCGATTTCGATGAACAGCAGTTGATGATCATCGGAGTCCAGAAACTGCCAATCGCTCTGCCCCGACAGGTCGAACGCCGCCGCGGTCGAACCGGCGTCGGCGCCTTCGAGCACCTGCGTGATGCCGTCGAGCAGCGTGCCGAACTGGGCGATCATCTCGACGGCCTGGTCGGCGGTGGTGTCCTTCGATTGGCTTTGCAGCGCGGCGGGCAGGGCGCTGAGCAGGTCGCCGAAGTTCCTGGCCTTGAGCATCGGACCGGCCTGCGACATTTCGGCGAGGTGGGTCTTGAAGCTGTCCATCGGATCGAGCCGCAGGAGAATCGGCGACATCTGCCGCGGGTCGTAGCCCCACCACACGCGCCGGATGGCGCTTTCATGATGTTCGAGCTTCGCCACGGTCGCCCGCACGAAATCCTCCGCCTTCGACCGGCCGTCCTCCCCGCCGGGCACGCGGACGACGATGGCGATCGAGTCGTAGCCGGAGAACTGCCGGCGGTACTCGATGTACTTCTTGTTCCAGTCCAGCGAAGCGCTGATCAGGTCATTGCGGTCGGCATCGAATCCGAGCCGCGCCACGGTGAGCCCCACCGACGCCGCCGCAAGCAGCCCCGCCGCCAGCAGCACAACCCACGGCCGATCGCAAACGAAGCGGGCTCCCCCCCCCAGCAGATTGTGTCGAAGCTTGTCGTGAACCACGTGCGGCCGCATCCCTGTTCAAGTCAGTCGCGTAGTTGACCGCACCGGACGACGTGCGTCAACCTCGCACATCTTCCGATAACGCGCCGCCCCTGCGTCCGAACATATTACACGTCGTGCATCCGCCCGCCCCCGGCCGATCATCCTCCTCGGCCCAGTGACCTTTTGAGAAGGAACGTCCCCCATGAGTAAACGCCAGTTGATCGACGCCATCCGACACTACAACCCCACCGCCGGCGAGCAGTTTCTCATCGAGTTCAACGAAACTGCATTAAAAAGCTATCTCCGCCATCTGCGCTTCCTCCGCCGCCCGCGCGGCGGACGCAACCTCTGGGTCCGCGGAGCCGAAACTCCCGCCGTGGTGACACGACAAAAGTAAGTGCGCAATGGGGAATGCGGAGTGTCTGACCTCTGACCTCTGATCCCCGACCCCTGATCCCCGACCTCAACGCCAAGCCCCCCGCCGTTCGCGGTGCGGAGGGAAGTACAGACCAAGCCGCCGACCTGATGGCCGGCGGCTTGTCTTTTGGTGGTTCCCTCGTATCCGCCCGGTTCATGTTCGCCGGGGCCGTGTCCGCAGCCGCGCATCCCCAACGAGCCGCGCGCGTCAGCGACGCGGTCGAGCCCGCATCCATTCATGTTCCTGGACCGCTCCCTCACGGTCGCGGCTCGTTGAAAACGCTATTTGATTTGCCAAACCGCACTAAAACGTGCCGGACTGCTCGCCGATCCCGGTGTAGTTGTTGCCGTTTTCGGGTTTGAACTGAATCTGCACGCGGTATTGGAAGCCCACGCCGGCAAGGGCGATGCGCAGATGGGTGGGCGCGATCTTGGTGGGGCGCGTGGCGTCGCGCGTGGCCCGGTTGAACGGCCCGAGATTCAGTATGCTGCGTTCCGCATCCTCGCCATACGCGCGGTATCGGGCCCAGACGCTGAGGTTGAACTGGTGATAGTCGCTCACTTCATTGAGCGCATACACGACGCGCAGCCACCCGTTGCCGGGCACATCGCATTCAAACGACTGCTCCGCCGGATCGGCCCACACGGGTCGCGCGATCAACAGCGTCGGCGCCAACATCCCCATCGTGAGCCGCGCCATCGCGTATCGGCGCGAAATGACCTGACGCGCCTCCCCATGTCGCGCGGAGTTTTGCCAATTTGTCGGGCCCCAAAGGCGATCAACAGTCATGACGTCTTCCTGTCGGGTCATCAGCGGTACTGAATCGGCGTGGCGATGTCGTAGGTTTCGAGGATCGAATGGGTCGCCACATGCCCGTCGACGAACGCCGCGTCGCCCTTGCCCGTGTCCAGATCGGCCCCGTTGTGATAGGTCGCCAGCGCATCGGAGAACGGCGGGCCGGGCACTTTCGGGTCCAGCGTGGCGGCGAACAAGCCGTCGTCCATCGCATTGCCGTTGTACGACGTCACCCAGGGATTCTGCTCCGCGAAGAGCATCAGACTCGCCGGATGCTTCACATCCGTCGTCCGGCGAAGACTCGGATACCCCGCCCAACCCTTGGCGCCGACCTGCCCCGGCAGAATGAAATAGATGTTCATCGCGTAGCTGAACGCCGGCGTGACGCCCTTGGGGCACACGTCGATGAACTTGGGGCACAGATACAGGGCGTCCTTCTGGCCGGTGTACTTGTAGAGCGTGCCCTTGGTCACGGCGGCGGGCGTCTTCCACGAATCGAACCACGCGATCGAGTTGTCCACCCACTCGCGCGGGCCGGGCAGTTCGCTCTTGTAGTCATACGAGTAGAGCACCGCCGCCATGTAAAGCTGCTTGAGCTGCGTGCCGCACACGACCGACTTGGACACATCGCGCGCCTTGGCCAGCGAGGGCAACAAGATCGAGATCAGCAATGCGATGATCGCGATGACCACGAGAAGTTCGATGAGCGTAAAAGCGCGTCGTCGCATGGTGTCGTTCCTCGATGCAGGAGGCCGGATGAAACGCGGTCGGACGGCTTTCGCCGTCCGACCGCTTGGGGGTACACGATTGCTCATTTACGACGGCGACGCAGCACCGTCAGCCCCATCAGCGACAGACCCGCCGGCAGAGCCGCGGGGGTCGGGACGCTGGTGGCGAAGATCGCGAAGTTGCTCCCGTCGCCGAGCGGCGCCCGATTGCCGAGGAAAGCCGCGCCGGTGTCGGTGGCGAAGTTCGCAGCCGAGGTCCATGAATACACGTCGCCGTTGATGAGGAAGGCGTAGAACCCGCTGCCATCGGAAGCGATCGCCGTATTCGAGCCGTTCTGCCCGAAGCCCCCGCGCGAGCCGAGGAACACGGCGCCCGTGTTGCTCAGGAAATTCGCCGCGGATGTCCAGGTCCACACATCGCCGTTGAACAAGAGGGCCGTGACGTTGCCCGCGTTGTCCATCGCCAGTGAGTTATTAATGCCGTTCTGATCGATGCCGCGATTGCCGAGCAAAGACGCGCCGATGTCGGACTGGAAGTTCGCGACGGAGGACCAGGTCCACATGTCGCCGTTGTCGAACCAGGCGTAGATTTCCCCATTGGGACCCGCCATCACGGTCGTGTTCGTCCCGTTGCCGCCGGCGGACCGATTGCCGACGAGCACGCCGCCCGTATTGGTGGCGAAGTCGCCCGCGCTGCTCCATGTATACACATCGCCATTGTCGATAAACGCCCCGAAGTACCCCGCTCGGGCCGAGCTGACGCAGAGCCCGAGGCACAATGCGATCGCGACTTGGATGAATTGGGTTCTCATACTCACATTCTTCCTTTCAACGTCCGCCGTACCGGATTTGCTGAAACTTTGCGGACGGACCATCCGCCGCGAAGCTTCGCCTCATCACTTGACGGACTTGATTCCAAAGTTGGGCGCCTCCAGCCCGGCGGCGGGCGAACCGCCGTCGCGAGCATGCCTCATCAATCCCGCGATGTCCTCCGCGCTCAAGGCGCGATTCAACACCGCCACTTCATCGATCGCCCCCTGAACGTAACCGTCTTCCATATCGCTTCGGCGGCCGATCATCACGGGACCGGCCGCGCGGAACACGCGCAGGTCCGGCTCCGCGACCGCCTTCTCGCCGGCGAGCCGACCGTCGATGTACACCCGTACCTTCGCCCCGTCGTACACGCCCGCAAGCAACACCCAGCGCTTCGTCGGCATCGGCTCGACGGCATTGGCGTCGGCGATCCCGGCAAAGTTGCCATCGCGCATCAGACCAACCGCGAACGCCGGGCGGCCTTCGAAGATTTCGAGCGTATACCCGTTCCCGCCGCTCCAGTTGTGAATGATCGCCTGCGGGTCGGCGCTGTCGAGGCGGACCCACGCCAGCAGCGTCAGCCGGTTGCCCGGATTGAGCAGCGATTCGTCATTGTCGATGCTCAGGGCGGTGTGGCCGTCAAAGATGAAATTCGGATTGCTCTGCGTTCCGCCCGCGGCGAGCGCACCGAGCGCCTGAGCCGGCCGACCCGACATGACATCCTTCACCTGGCCGTTCACCGCTTCGCCGCCGGTCCAATACGCGATCGGCCCCAGCGCACGGACCGCTGCGATGAACGCTCGTGCGTCGATCGCCGGCGTCGGTGGCAGCACCAGAAGCTCCGCCGAATCCGTCACCACCTCGACGCGCCCGTCGACGATCCGCCGGGTCCAACCCGCTCGGAGCGTCTGCGAAGCCGTCGGCGTGTCGAGGCGCACCACGCCTTCAAGCACCTGAACCACCGCCCGTTTGTCCGTTCCCACGCGGACAGCGAACTGCGTGCCCAGGTCGACGATGCGCGAACCGTCCGGCAGATCGACGGTGAAACCATGTGCCGCTTCGGGGACCAGCACCTGGAGCATGCCCGAAGTGAGTCGCCCGCGGTTGGGGCCGGTCATTTCAAATTCGCACGGACCGGACAGATCGACGACGGCCGTGGAACGGAACATGACCTGCGCCTTGCCCGCCGTCAGTTCGATCGGGCCGCGCGAAAGGTCCTGCCCGAGTTTGTCGTTCATCTGCGGATTGGCGAATTCGGCGCCGTCGATGTTGGTGAGCATGGCGACCGAAGACGAAGGGCCGTCCGTTGCGGGCGCGTCATGACGATCGCTCTTTGAGAATGTGGCCAGCCACACGCCGCACACCAGTGCGATCGCCGCCGCCATCGCCAGCACCGCGACCGCGCGGCGGAAAATCGGTCGCGGCTCGTCGAGGATCAGAACATCCGGCACATCCGCCGACAAACCGGCGGGCTTGATCTGCCCGCGGTTGATGAGCTGCTGCACCTGCGTGCAGAGCGCGACGAATTGGCGACGACTCTCCGAACTATTGAGAAGCTGTTCGTTGAGCTGATCCATCTCGCCCGCCGACATCTCCGAGCCGAAGTAGCGAACGGCGTAATCCATCAGATTGAGGGAGAGCTCAGACACCGCTTGACCCTCCCGCCATGCGTCGCTTCATGCACTCATTGAGAAACTGATGCGACCGGGCCAGCGCCTTGTAGACCGCCGCGACGCTCATGCCGACTTTCTGCGCGACTTGCGAAGTGGCGAGCCCTTCCGTGTACTGCGCGTGAATCATCTGCTGCACGCGCTCCGAAAGCTGACTGACGCAATGCTCCAGCGCCTCGCTCATCTCCGCCGAAATGGGCTGAGCATGTTCATCCCACTCTGCTTCGAGCATGTCCAGCACGCGCTCGTCGAGCACCAGCCGGCGGCGATCGGACTTGCGAATCAGATCGAGGGCGAGCCCGCGGGCGACGGTCCGCGACCAGGCCAGCAGATGGGGCGGATCGTTGATCTCGTCCGCCTTGGCCATCGCTTTGAGGCACAGTTCCTGAAACACATCGTCGGCCCGGTGCGCGTCCCGCACGATGGCCCAGATGTATCCGGTCAGCTGGACGCGCTGCTGAAGCAGGTTGTGTACGATTTGCTGTTGGTTCATGTCATTCGGCCGCGCGGCAAATGAATCGCGGCCCGTCCTCCATAGACATACCGATGCGGAGCCCACGATTCTGGACATCCGGCGAAAAGGTTTTTGGGGTCTTCGCCGCCGACAATCGCAGCGCACAGCCATAAAACAATTGCCACCATCATTTTAGGCGATCAGGCCCGAAGGCAAAAAAAGGGCATGCGTCCTCGAAAAAACCGCCGACCAAGGGCCGGCGGTTTGTCATGGGTGTCAGAGGTCGATGCGTGTCGATGGCCAGTTCCCGGTCACTTGTCCGCCTTCGGCGACGAGGCGGGCGGTGCGGCGGGCTCCGCGGCCTTCGGGGCCGGAGCGGACGCCGGGGTCGGCGAAGCGTTGAGCGAAGGCAGGTCGCCATCCTTGAACGGCTCGGGCGTGAGCACGACGGCCAGCGGGGTCTTGAGGTACGTGTTGGCGACGCGGTGCACATCGGCCGCCGTCACCGCCTTGAGCTGCGCGATCGTCTTGTCGCCGGCCGCATAGCCCAGACCGTAAAGCTCATTAAGCGCCGCCATCGACGCACGCTGCCCGTTGGACTGCATGTCGCTCGCCTCGCCGGCGATGACGGCCGTCCTGGCCCGGTCGAGCGTCGCCGCGTCGATCGTCTCATTGCGGATGCGATCCACCACCGCCAGCGCCCGCGACATCGCTTCGTGCGTCGTCGGCACTTTCGTGTTGAACATCACCGCCCAATACCCCGGCGCGACGCCCGTCATGATCCCCGACCCGACCGCATAAACGAGCCCCGGCCCTTCGCCGCGCAGCGCCTGATCAAACCAGCCGACCGGGAAACTGCTCATCACCTGATTCATCACCTGAAGCGCCGCATAGTCCGGGTTCTGCCGCGCCATGCCCGGCCCGTACGCGATCTGCACCGCCACCAGGTCCTTCGTGCTCGTCACCTGCACGATCTTCGATTCCGCCTGCTTCGTGTCGAGCGGTTTGAACGGAACCTTCGCCTTGCCCGGCATGTCGGCGAATAACTTCGTCGCCTCGGCGATGACCTGCGCTTCGTCGACGTCGCCGAACACCGCCAGCACGCTGTCCGACGCCGCGATGTGGTCGGCGTAAAACGCCTTCAGGTCCCCCGCACTCAGCTTCTCGATCACGCCGGTCCGACCGACCGTCGCCTGTGACCACGGATTGTCCGGCCCGAAGTACGCCGCCCGCACCGAATTGCGAACCTGCTGGTACCACGTGTCGTTGAGCGAGCCCGCCTCCGCCAGAAGCCGCGGCTTGATCTTGGCCCATTCGCCCTCGTCGAACGTCGGATGCGTCACGATCTGCGACATGATCGACAGCACCGTCGGCCAGTCCTTTGAAAGCGACTGCGCGCTGACATAAAAAGTGCTGTTGCCGCATTCGGAATTGAGCTGCGCGCCCAGGTCTTCGATCTTGCGGGCGATGTCGTCGGCGCTCATGTCGCCGGCGCCCTGCGTGAGCATGTCGCACATGGCGTTCGCCACACCCTCATGCCCCGGCGCGTCGGCCATCAATCCGCCAAGCTGATACCACTGCATCGACACGATCGGCAGCCGCGTGTTCTTCTGCACGATCAACCGAAGCCCGTTGGGCAGACGCACCATCTTCACCGGCGTGATCACCGTCGCCGGCGCCGCCGCCGTGCTCTGCGACTCCGACATCATCTCCTTCACCAGCGCCTGATTGTCCAAATCCATCAAATAAACTTCGCCCTTCTTCGCCAAACGCGGGTCCGGCTCCGCCTCCTTGGGTCGGCTCAGCTCCGGCTGAACATTCTTCTGCGGCAGCAGCTTCGCCGTCACCATGTGCTGCGGATCCAGATACTTCTTCGCCGCCGCCGTCACCTGTTCGATCGTCACCTGCTGAAGCTGCTCGACATAATGATCCAGATAATCCGGGTCGCCCGTGTTGATGAAATCGCTCGCCAGCCGCTCCGCCGCCGCGAAAGCCGTCTGCGATTCGTACGTCGCCCCCGCGACGACCTTGCGCTTCGCCCGCGCGACTTCCTCCTCCGTCACGCCCTCCACGTACAACCGGCTGATCTGCGCGAGGATCGCCTCCTTCGCCTTGTCGATCGTGTCCGATTCGCACGTCGCGTCGATGCCGATGAGCCCCTTGCCCCACGGCTCGCTGTAGTTGTACGCGTCGATGCTCGTGACCAATCCGTCCGCATCGCGCACCGTCTTATTGAGCCGGCTCAGTTCCCCGTCGCCCAGCACGCTCGTGAGAATGTCCAGCGCGTATTCGTCCGTATTGCCCTGCCGAACGCCCTGCCACACCAGCCGCAGACGCGGGCGGTCCACATCCGCATAGCCCGTGACTTCCTTCGGCTCGGCGATCGGGTCCAGCACCGGCAGCACCACGCCCGGCAATCCCTTCGCCGGGTACGGTTTCCACAGCGTCGCCACCTGATTCACCACCGCGACCGGATCAATGTCCCCCGTCACCACGAACACCATGTTGTTCGGCACATACATCCGCTTGTAAAAATCATAAATCTGATCGCGCGTCACCGTCATGTATTCGTCGACGTAGCCGATCGTCGGATGGCGCGCCGGATGGTTCGGATACGCCGCCAGCGACGTCACCTTCCAGAAAATCCGCTGCGGCTCGCCCCGCCCCATCGCAAACTCTCGCAGAATCACGTCCCGTTCCCGCGCATATTCCTCCGGCACGATCTGACAATTGTTCATCCAGTCGCTGATGAGGTCGATCGCCTCCGACACGTGCTCGCTGGACGTGTTGATGTAGTAGCGCACGTTGTCCAAGCTCGTCGACGCATTCGTCTCCGCGCCGATTTTGCCGAGGATTGCGTTGTTTTCCGATTCCTTGCGGTGCGAAGTCGTCCCGCCCGAAACCAGATGCTCCAGAAAATGGCTCAGCCCCATCCCGTTGTACTTGCCTTCGTACACCGACCCCGTTTTCACCCAGCAGTGCACCGACGCCACCGGCGCCGTCTTGATCTGCTGCGCCAGAACGACCAGCCCGTCGGGAAGCTGCACGATCAACCGGTCCGGCCGCTGACTGAGCACGCGATACTCGAGCTTGTCCCCCGCCCGCGCGATCGGCGCCATCGCCAAAAGACCCAGCATCACAAGGACAACACGACGAACGACCACATGACGCATGGGCATACATGAACTCCTGGTTGAGCGAACGATCAATTGGGCCTGTGAAGAATCGAACCACCAAGACACCAAGGTCGCCAAGGAATGCCGTGTTGAATTAAAACCCTGATTTCACCTTGGTGTTCTTGGTGTCTTGGTGGTTATTCAGAGTTCTCAATTCCGATCCGGTTCCGGGGGCGATCAGTCCTTGTCGGGCGACGGATCGGTTTCGACCTGTTCGATGTAGGCGAGTGTGCGGTCCAGTTCACGCTTGAGGTGTCGCACGCGGAGCAAGCTCTTGACGCGCGTGATCAGCTCCAGCTTGTTGACGGGCTTCGTGAGAAAATCGTCCGTGCCGCTCTCGACGCCGCGCTCGATGTCGCCCAGCTCGTTGAGGGCCGTCACCATGATGATCGGAATCGCGCGCGTGCTCGGGTCGGTCTTGAGCTTCTGGCACACCTCAAATCCGCTCATCCGCGGCATCATCACGTCCAGCAGAATCAGATCGGGCTTGCTCTGCTCGATCATCGCAAGCGCCTCGATCCCGTCGTGCGCCGTGGCGATCTTGCAGGGCAACACCTCTAAATACGCCTGAAGCAGCTCGCAGTTCTGCTGATTATCGTCCACGATCAAAATCGATGAATCCGAAAGGTCCGGCTCGATCGCATCAGAGGCGGCGGACGGCGCGGGACTGGGCGGCGGTGTCTGAGTCATGAGTATCTTCCAACGTAGGCAGGCCGGTCAAAATTCGACTTCCAAAGTATAAGCGGCGGGGCTCGCATTGAAAAATCCACAGCAGTCGACCGACTCGCCCCCACAGCGACGCGTGTTCTACCGTCGAATTGATGCGATAATATCTAAGGATGCGTGTGAGAAGGCAATTGATCGACGAGCCGCGACCGTCAGGGAGCGGTCGAAACTTGCGCCTATGAGCGGCGCCGTGACCGCTCCCTGACGGTCGCGGCTCGTTAAATTCCGCCTTCTCACACACGTTCCAACACCCCTCCGCGAGCGTCCCATGCCCGGTCCGCCCCTCAGTCCGCAGACACAGCGCCGACTCGACCGCGTGTTCGACGAGGCGCTGCGCCCCCTCGCCGCTCAATTGCTCGTCGATGCGTGCGGCCACAATCTGCCGTTCTGCGAGAAGTCGGACATGTTCGCATTGGAGCGCATCCGCTTCGCCGCTCTGAAATTCTCCGAAGGCCGCCTCGACAAGCTGCGTGAAGCGGTCCACATCGCCCAAACCGACTGGCGCGACGTCCTCGTCGCCGCGGGTTTCGCGAACGACCTCACCACCCATCAGGACTGGCTCGCCGACGAATCAACGTCATGCGATTGACCCGCCGTAATCTGATTGTTGTCACGTCGTCTCCCGTTATGCACCTATAATGAAACCGATGGATTACGACACCGACAAAATTGACGAAGCGGTGCTGGCTCTCTTGTACCTGACGCTTCATGAGGTGGATGAGCACGGGGGCCGGGCATGGAAGGGACTCGACTGGGACGCGCTGGATCGGCTTCATCAAAAGGGGCTCATCAGCGATCCGCGCTCCAAGGCCAAGTCCGTCATTCTGACCCCCGAGTCGATCGCCAAGTCGCAGGACGCCTTCCGCCGACTCTTCGGCAAAGTCAAGTAGGTTGAGTACCGCACACCGTGTTCGTCAGAAGGATCCCCAAAAACGGTGGACGGTGCATATCCCACGTGATTATCGCGATCGATAATGACCAGATACGTAAGTCCCATCGCTTCGCACATAGCCGCGGACATATATTGGCCCACCCGTCGAATGTCCACTGGAAGTATTACGATGACCGACAGCACCCGTATATGGATTAATGTTGCCCTCTGAACTCCAGTTGTTCCAGAAGCTGTCATCGGAGTCTGTTTTCATATGGCCTTGAACATATGTGCCATCACGACGAACATATCCACTGACATAGTGTTCGCCCACAGGTGGACGATAGTAGTAATCGTAATAGCGGTTGGACGAATACTGTACGCCGGAGTTTGGTCTACTTGTAGCTACCGAAGGTGATCGGTCATCGAAGTCGGAACCGAAAAGTTGACTTTGATCGGCGGGACCAATAAAACGGGATGGGGTCTGGAAATTGGCTACTTGTGGGGCTATCGGTTCCGTCGAATCGCCATGCCGCATTGAGGTAGCAGCAGTGTTAGACGGGAAGGAATTCGATTCATTTTCGGAGTGTTCGGCCTCTCGTAATGTATCGAGATAGGATTGATTTATTTCTCTCGATTCTCCGCTTGTGAATGTATGCGCGCCTAATAGCCCGATAGTTGCGTTCGAATCATCAATTGTGGGTACTTGAGGAACGGTCGAAAATGCCGATATGGATACAACGACGACTGCCAATACCCCCAAGGCGGCTGTGCATGCGCCAACCGCCTCGAATAACGACTGATACCGCAATCCAGAGCCACTCCGAGCAACATTCTCCTCGATCAATCGCACGCCATTGCCACTGAAACGGATATCTGCTCCACAAGCACCGCACCGCATCTGGCGAGGGCGCTGATTTTGAGGTGGCTGAAATACTCTATTGCAACTTGGACATTTGAGAGCAGACATGAGACCCCCAGCTTCATAATTCTACCATCATTTTAAGGTTACATGTTGACTGTGGTCAAGCGACGTAGGGCGGGTCATCGACCCGCGCCGATCTTGTGGCGGATCGCAAGAAAACGACGCGGGTCGATGACCTGCTCTACTCGAGCCAGTTGCCGGTGGGGACGGATGCGGGTTGCGGGTATTCGTTGCCGCAGCACCAGTCGATGGAGTAAATCCCGTCGGCGACATAGCGATGAAAGCTCGACCAGAACCAGTCCTTGGGACATGCGACCAGACCGTGCTTGACGGGGTTGTAGTGGATGTACTCGACATGCGCTCGCAGGTCGTCTTCGTCGCGGATGGTGTGTTCGTAGAAACGGGGTTGCCAGACACCGCGATAGTGATGACGCTGCTGGCCCGGTGATACCGATCGCTCGGCGCCGCCGGATCGGAGCCAGTGATGAGTGAATGCGCCTTTGATGTGACGCCAACGTGTCGAATAATCCGCGTCACCATCGGGCAAGGTCCAGAGCGTATGCAGATGATCCGGGAGCAGCACGAACGCCAAAACATCGAACGGCCGCGTTTGACGCGCCTCCGTGATGCAGCGACGCAGCATCACGCGAGCGGTATCGGTGGTGAGTATGGGCTGACGCTGAGCAGTGACGAGAGTGAAAAAGTATGTTCCGCCTTGCAGACGCTTGCGACGGTAGAAGGGCATGGATCGCATCATCGGATGGCGCAAGACGCGGGTCAATGACCCGCCCTACGTCAAGACAGGCGGCGATCCATGTAGGGCGGGTCATTGACCCGCGCCGAGCTTGGGGCGCATCACAAAAAAAGACGCGGGTCGATGACCCGCCCTGCGAAACTCAATGCATATGATGTGGTCGACACATTCGCCGAGGGCTCTTTTTGTGTCACGACTGGCGCAGATCAATTTCGCGATTGTCGCGGCTGTGGTGGGATTCGCGGCTTGGAGCCTCACGTGGGGCATCCTGACGCCGGGGGATCAGTTCGGCAATGGGAGCAGGCTTCTCATCCCGTCGATGTTGGCCGCGATCGGAGTGGGGATCGGAAGCGGATGGCAAATCAACGCACGGTGGTTCCGCGTCGTGCTGCTGATCGCATTGATGGGCGTGCTGGTTTTCTTTTTGTGTGTGCGGGACGATTGGTGGGTCACACCGCCGCCCATGCCTTAGCGACAGGGCGGGTCATTGCCCCGTGCCGAGCATGGGGTGCATCACAAAAAAAGACGCGGGTCGATGACCCGCCCTACAAAAATTGCGCAATTGGGGCGGGGTGGTGCGTGTCAGGAATGTGGAGGCATGAACCTCTCACCACAGGAGCTTTGACATGCGCGTGAATTACATGAACGGGATGGTCATGATGGCGCTGGCGATGGGGGCGATCTTCGTATTTGCCGGGGTGTTACGCGCGGATGAGACGAAGCAGGCGATTGTGTTCAGTGGGGGGCACGAAATTGGGGATCACGATTACGGGCGGCCGGTGGCGCTGATTGCGGCGGGGCTGGGGGTGGAGACGGATGTGTTTCGGGAGGCGTTCAGTGGTGTGACGCCGGCGCGGGGGCGGGGGCCGACGGAGGCGGAGGCGAGGAAGAACAAGGAGGCGATGATGAAGGTCCTGCGGCCGCACGGCGTGACGAACGAGCGGCTGGACGAGGTGGCGAATTACTATCGGTTTCGCCCGGACAGCGGGAGGATCTGGCCGACGCGCGAGGCGAAGGGGTATGCGATCGTCGAGGACGCAAAGGTGAAGCGGATCGTCATGACGGACCTGGGCTCGGGCTACTGCAATGCTCCGACGGCGACGATCAAGGGCGCCAGCGGCACGCTGCTTCGCGTCACGCTGCACTACGACAAGAATCTCGAGCAGAACGGCTCGATCGCATCGGTCGAGATGGTCACGAGCGAAGACGCCAAGTAATTCAATCGAGCGGCGGGCGGGTCAGGAGAAACGCCTGATCGGACGGATGGTGGAAATCGCCGGCGCAGGCGTCAACAATCCCATTCCGCCCGAGGACGCCCGCATGCCCCGCCTGCTTTACGAACAGCATTGTCACACCCCCCTCTGCCGCCACGCCGCCGGCGAGCCGGAGGAGTACGCTATGTTCGCCTACAAGCGCGGCCTCGCCGGGATCGTCTTCACCTGTCACAACCCCATGCCCGATTCGTACGGTCACGCCGGACGCATGCGCGCTGACGAAGTCGATGAATACGTCCGCATCGTCAAGCGCGCGACCGACGCATTCGCCGGCAAGCTCGATGTGCGGCTGGGCATGGAATGCGACTATTTCCCGGGATATCTCGAATATGTGCGCCACACGCTCGCGCCATTGAATCTCAATCACGTCCTCGGCTCCGTGCATCCGTTCCTGCACGTGTGGGTGCACCGCTTCGGCATGGGCACGCCGATGCAGACGCAGATCAACTACTTCGACCAGATCGCCGAGGCCGCCGAGACCGAGCTGTTCGATACGATCGCCCACCCCGATCTCGTCAAGAACATGACCGCCAGCGACTGGGACTTTCATCTGATTCAGCCCCACATCGAACGCGCCCTCGACCGCATCGCGAGCACCGGCTGCGCGATGGAGCTCAACACGTCCGGGCTCAACAAGACGATTCCCGAGATGAATCCGTCCGTCGCAATGCTCAAGCTGATGCGCGCCCGCAAGATTCCGGTGGTCATCGGAGCGGATGCCCATGTGCCCGAGCGCGTCGCGGCGAATTTCGTCGATGCGTGCGACCGCCTCACCGAAGCCGGCTACACGCACATCAATCATTTCATCGACCGCAAGCGGCATGAACTGCCGATTGACGCCGTGCGGGCGAGTCTGACGCCGGCGCAGCGCGTCGATGCGTGACGCCAACTATCTGTCTTCGGCGTCGCGCACCCAGTCACCGATCAGCCAGAACATATATCCGACGCCGATGCAGATACCCACCATCGGCCACGGCACGCGACCCGCCGCCGCCGCGGACCACGAATACGCCACCAACAGCACCGCCGGCACCAGCGGCGTCAATCGCGCCCACTGCGCCCGCGCGTAACCGCTCATGAACGCGAGCCCCATCACCATTCCAATTGGCAGGTCGGCTGAAGGACGGGTCAGTATGTACGCGAGCGCAAACCACCCGTAAACCATATACACCCCCGTGCAACCGCTTCGCGTCGATGCCTCAAGCCGCTTGCGGCTTCACATCAATCCCGCCTTCGCGTCGAGGCCGAACATCAGATTCATGTTCTGCACCGCCTGACCGCTCGCGCCTTTGATCATATTGTCGATCGCCGAGAAAACCACGACTTTCCCGGCGGCGAAGCGCACCGTCAGATCGCAGAAGTTCGTGTCGCGGACGTTCTTCACATTCGGCATGTCGCGCACCACGCGCACGAATCCCCCCTTCCCGTACGCATCGTCGAACGCCTCGAACAACTCCGCTTCGCTTACGTCCTCGTCCTGCGGGTCCATGTAGATCGTCTCGAGTATCCCCCGATCGATCGGCAACAGATGCGGGACGAACAGCGTCGTGACCGGCCTGGCCTTGATCGTCGAAAGCGTCTGCTCGATCTCCGGCTGATGGCGATGATTGCCGCAACCATACGCCGCGTACGACTCGTTGACTTCCGGGAAGTGCAGGTTCGGCTTGGGCGACTTGCCCGCCCCGGTGACGCCGCTCGCCGCATTGATGATGATCCCGTCCGTCTTGACCATGCTGCGCTGGATCAGCGGCGCGATCGCCAGCACCGCCGCCGTCGGATAGCAACCCGGGTTCGCCACCAGATCGGCATTGCGAATGTCGTCCGCGAAATACTCCGGCAACCCGTACACCGCATCCGCCAGATTCGCCTTGTCATCGTGCGGCGTCTGATACACCATTTCATACAACGCCGGATCATGCAGCCGATAGTCCGCCGACAAATCAATCACGCGCAGCCCCGCTTCGAGCAGCGCCGGCACATACGCCATCGCCGCCTTGTGCGGCAGCCCCAAAAACGCCACATCCGCCTCGCCCGCGATCGCCTTCGCATCGACCGGCCGACACACCATCTCGCACCGCCCCCGCAACATCGGGAACTCGTCGGCAATGTTCGGCAGCTCATCGCGATGACTCGCCAGATACGTGATCTTCGCCCCCGGATGGCGCAACAGCAGATGGATCAGCCAGTAACCCGTATACCCCGTAGGCCCGATGATGGCGACGCGAATGCTCATGGTTACGATTGTACGCCCCCCACCCCAAAAATCACCCCCATCCCCCCGCATTAGCGGGTGCCGCGCCGCGGCCCGCCATCCCCGTTTAGCGACGCCGCTCGCGGCGTGCGCCCCTTCCGACCCCCCGCCCTTGAGGGCGGGGCTGGGGGCGGGTGAAGCGCATCCGTCGTGACGCATCCGCATCGATGCGGACGCATCATGAACTAACGCAATCCACCCCCACCCAACCCTCCCCCTCAACGGGGGAGGGCTTCCAATCCCCCAACCCCCCTCCCCAAATTTCCCAACTTCATGTTGACACCCGCCCCCCGCGCGAGGTGTACCCTACGGAGACCCCCGGAACCCGACATGGACCCACGTCAGGCCCAATTCACCCAGCTTCTCCTCGCCGTCCAGCCCCGGCTCAAGGTTTACATCCGCGCCATGGTCGGCGACGCCGTCGCCGCCGACGACATCCTCCAGCAGACCAATCTCGTCCTCATCAAAAAATCCGAGCAGTTCACGCTCGGCTCCGACTTCGCCGCGTGGGCCCTGAAGATCGCGCACTACGAAGTGCTCAAGCAGCGTCAGACCTTCGCCCGCAGTCGGCTCATTTTTGATGAAGCCCTCGCCGAAGAAATGGCTCACGCCGCCGCCGAGGAAACGCTTGATCTGCCCGAGCAGAAGGCCGCGCTGGCGTCGTGCCTCGGCCGCCTCTCCGCCGCGCATCGCGGTCTGATTCAGCGTCGCTATTCGACCGCCTCGTCGATCGACGACCTCGCAGCCGCCCTCGGCCGCCCCGCCGGCTCCGTCCGACAGACGCTCTTCCGCATCCGCCAAACCCTCGCCGACTGCATCCGTGCCCGGATGTCCGGGGGTGAAGCATGAGCCCCACGATCGACGAACTTCTCGCCGCCCTGCTCGAAGGCGAACTGACCGCCGAGTCCCAAGCCGCCCTGTCGCAACATCTGCGCGGCGACGCCGACCTGCGCCGCCGGGCTGTGCGACTCCTGCTCACCGACACGCTGCTCGCCGACACCTATCCGTACCAGACGCTTCGCGGCGAAGCGCCGCTCCCTTCGGCCAAGCTCAGGGCAGGCAGCGTCGGCGTGAGCGCACAGCGGACATCTCCCCCCCACGCCGACGCTGAGCCCGTCCGCGGGCGAAGCGTCTGGTACGAAAAAAGGTTCAGGGGTCTGAGTACTGGGTTCAGCATCAAGACAGGCGCCGCGCTCGCCGCGCTACTGGCGCTCGCCGCCACGCTCCTGTATGTCTTTGTGCCTTTCACTCCCCACTCCGCACTCCCAACTCCGCACTCCGCCGCCCCGGCCTCATACGCCATGCTCAGCGACATGTCCCCCGACGCGATCTTCGCCGATGGCGAGCGTTCCCTCGGCGAAGGCCTCACCGCCCCGATCAAACTCACCTCCGGCCGCGCCCAACTCATGTTCAAATCCACCGCCGTCGTCGACCTGACCGGCCCGTGTGAATTTGAAATGACCGGACCCAACCGGGGCATGCTCACGTCCGGCAAACTCGAAGCGTACTGCCGCCCCGAAGCGCATGGGTTCACCGTCGATCTGCCCGGCGGGGCGAAAGTGGTGGACTTGGGCACACGATTCACGGTCGTTGCGAACGCCTCCGGACGCGACTATGTGCTTGTTCGTGAAGGTCGGGTTCAAATCTCCGGCCGGGAGGTTCAGTCGCCGACGCATCTGCTCGTCACCGGGCAGATCATGGTCTGCGAGGCGGACGGCTCGTTGCGGCAGGCGGACATCTCCGCGGATCAAGAACTGGTGGTCGACGGCGGCTTTGAATCCGCGGCGGACCAGAACGCCTGGTCCATTCGCGGCAACGCCTCCGTGATCGAAGCCGGCGTGTCGCCCGGCCTCGTCATGGAAGGCCGAAACGCATTATGCCTCAACGCCAACAACCAGCTCCCCAATGCGACGATCGAGCAAGTCCTTCACACGATACCGGCCGTGACGTATCGCCTGAGCTTTTCGATCGCCAAATATCGAGGCGCCGCGGGCACGGCTCGCGTGCTTGCGGAATTGAGGGATATCAACGCCGACCGTACGATCGCCTCCAAAAGCGCGGCGACAAACCGAAGCGTGAATGCGGAAGGACGACAGCCGTGGGCTTTCCATACGGTCATGGTTGAATTCACCGCGACGAGTGATCGAACCCTGCTGCGGTTCAAGGATCAAAGCGATATCGCGGGCGTCAATTATGACGCCGCGATCGATCAGGTCAGCGTTCGGCCTCTGCCGCCGGATTCACCGGGAGAACGATAGCCATCCCCAATCGTCGGCCTACAGGAAAAACCATTGTGAATCGATTCCATCCCAAACCATCAATCGCCCGCACGATCACAAGGAGAAACCGAATCATGAATCTGAGAAAATGCACAAACGCGTTCGCGGCATGGGCTGCGATGCTGAGTCTCGGCGGCGCGCTGCCGGCCGGCGCCTCGGCGGCGCAGCTACTGACCAACGGCAGCTTTGAAACCGGCACGCTCTCCGGATGGACGCACACCGGCGGCGCGGGCGACTTCATCCCCACCACGGCGGCGGCCATGGACAATCGCACGCCCACCGACGGCACCCGCGCCCTGGTCTGGAACGGCGGCGGCAATACGCCCAACGGCGTCCTGTCGCAGTCCTTCAACACCGTCGCCGGCGGTTCGTACACGCTGTCTTTCAATTATCAGAAAATCTTCGACGGCAACACCGGCACCTTCAGACTGCAATACAAGATCATTGACGATGTCACCGCCGCCACGGTCCTGTCGCCGGCGAACGCCGCCGACAACACGAACAACAGCACCCCCAACGGCGGCTGGCTGACCGTCTCCACCACCTTCACCGGCACCGGCAACAGCGTCAAACTCACGCTCACCGACATGAGCGATATCGGCGGCTCGGGCTATGACGGGCTGCTGGACAACGTCTCCGTGACCGGGTCCAGCACGCTGCTCGTCGCGTCGCCCGTCTCCGGCAACACCATCGACTTCGGCACGCTCAATCCCTCGCAGATGCTCACCCAGTTCAACGCTGTGAGTCTCTCCAACAACGGCGATCCCACGACGACCATCAACGTCACCGGCATCAGTTTCGGCGGGGCGAACGCGGGCCTGTTCTCCTCACCCGATTACGCCAACACGACCCTTACCGCCGGCGGGGCGTCCAACGTCCAGTATGACCTGAAATTTCTCGGCGCCAGTCCCGGCGACTACAACGCCACCGTCACGTTCAACACCAGCGCCGGTGACGTCAACTACAACCTGCATGTGGTGGTCATTCCCGCGCCATCGCCGCTGACAGCGGGTCTGGGCCTGCTCGCGCTGGCGGGACTTCGCCGCCGCATGCGCCATCTTGCATGAAGCACAAGGCGTTCAGTCTGATTGAATTGCTTGTCGCGGTGAGCATCATCACGCTGCTGATCGCGATCCTGCTCCCGTCGCTGCACCGGGCGAAGGAAATGGCGCGGCGTGCGGCCTGTGCGGCCCATCTGCACGGTCTCCAACTGGCGACGGTGAACTACGCATCGTCCAATGAGTTGTTCTATCCCAAGTCGTATCGCAACTGGAAATCAAAAGTGCCGCGGCCTCATTTTTTCAATGATGCCCACCCCGGCGATGTGTCGTACTTTGACGAAGACGCCGCGCAGCCGCAGATCTTCGGTACGCCCTGGGAGGTGTTGACGGAGTTTGGCGTGAACGACGCATCCGTCATCTGCCCCAGCGCCGGTCGCAAACCGCTGGCGCAGCATACCTATTTGCCGGCGGATTGGGGGCGTTTCGTGCAGATGGACTACGCGTATCTGGTGGGCGTATTTGAGACGCCTTACGTGTCGTCGACGCTTTTCAACGCGAACCGTCGCCCGCCTGCCATGTGGCGGATGACCCAACAGAAGTCGCCCGCACAGGCCGTGGTCGCCTGCGATCTGGTCTATTGGGGCGGCGGGCCGGCCTTCCCATGGGGCGATCAGTACATGATCAATCACGTCGGGAATCCGGCTGACAAGCTTCCTTCATGGCAATACGTTGTCTGCGCCGATGGGCATGTCGATGGTGAGAATACCTACACCCAGCCGCTTGAAAACAATCTCGCCGGCGGCAACAACTACTGCCTCCGGCAGGCGTCCGACGGTGCGTTTTTCTATTGGCAAGGCACGCCCTGAAGCCGGGACAATGGCAGCACGGCGCACGAAGGAGAGCTGCTGAGCGTCCGTGGGGAACCGCCGCTTGACAGGCCCTTTTCGTGCCGTCTCCGGCTTCTCAAGAGCGTATCCGTTGAGTGCAAGGCGCGCTCTGAAGGGCGGAGGTTTGAGTGTTCAACGCGCACGGTTTGGGCGAAGCGCTCAAGCCATGGCGCCCACCCGCCTGCGCATCATGCTGGATCGCTGAGGTCGCGACGCGGTCATCTCATCCGCTTCGCGCACAGTTGATGCGCAATTCGCGCACCGGCTGGTCGCATTCGCCACAGCCGTGCGCATGCGTTTATGTAAGTCCTTATTCGATCGCGCATGGGCGCGACGGGGCCTCCGCGCCCGTGCGCACGGGCGCGCCTGTGCGCGCGGTTTGCAGAGAAAAGCGTGGGGAAACGACGATTCTGATGAGGAAATGGAGCGACGCATCGGTCGCGCGCCCCGCCGCTCGATTGCCGCGCCGGTGCGATTGGGCAAGGCGCCCCGCTTCCCGAGCCCCGCGTGAAATTCTTGACTTACCAGGAACAGGGGGCATAATGAAGGCATGAACGGTCGATTTGACTGGTTTGCGTTTTACTTTTCCCGCGGACAAACCGCATAGGGTGTGACGCAGACCGGATGAACCGGATTTCTGAAACGAACTGTCAGCCCCGATGCGGAACGCCGCAGGCGGGGCTTTTTGTTGGCACAAGGAGCCCGTCATGATCATCGTGATGCAATCGGACGCAACGAAGCAGCAGATCGAGCAGGTCGTGGGCCTGATCCGCGAAATGGGACTCAAAGAGCATGTCATCACCGGCACGGAACTGACGGTCGTCGCGGTCATCGGGGAGGACCGCAAGAAGGATCCGTCGCAGTTCGAGACGCTGCCGGGCGTGGCGAAGGCGATGAAAGTCTTGGCGCCGTACAAGATGGCGTCGAAGGAGCATCACCCCGAACGGACGCAGGTCACGATCGGCAAGGATTGCGTCGTCGGCGGGAAGGCCGTCGCCGTGATCGCCGGGCCGTGCAGCGTCGAAAGCGAGGAACAGATTGTCCGCACCGCCCGGATCGTCAAGGAAGCCGGGGCGACGGCGCTGCGCGGCGGGGCGTTCAAACCACGCACGAATCCCTACAGTTTCCAGGGTCACGGCGAAGACGGTCTGAAGATGCTTGCCGTCGCGCGGGAGGCGACGGGGTTGCCGATCGTCACGGAGGTCATGACGCCGGCGGATGTGGATCTGGTGGCGAGCTATGCGGATTGTTTGCAGGTGGGGACGCGCAATGCGCAGAACTACAAGCTGCTGGAGGCGGTCGGTTCGCAGCCCAAGCCGGTGCTGTACAAGCGCGGGATGGCGATGACGATCGACGAATATCTGCAGGCCACCGACTACATCCTCGCGGCGGGGAACCCCAATGTCATCCTCTGCGAGCGCGGCATCCGGACGTTCGAGAAGTTCTGCCGCAACACCTACTCGCTCGCCGCCATCGTCGAGCTTCACCATCGCACGCATCTGCCGGTCGTCGGCGATCCGTCACACGGCACGGGGCATACCCATCTCGTCCCCGCCATGAGCAAATCCACCGTCGCCTGCGGGGCGGACGGGCTGGCGGTCGAAGTGCATCACGATCCGCCTCATGCATGGTCCGACGGCGCGCAATCGCTCAACCCGCAGCAGTTCGCCGAGCTGATGCCGCAGCTTGCCCGTATCGCCGAAGCGATCGACCGCGAATTGCCGCTGCCGCAGCCCGTGAGGTAGCGATCGTGTTTCCCACACGCCGACGCTGCGCCGCGCTTCACGGCGAAGCGTCTGGCACCGCTCACGGAATGAACAGAGCCGCCGCGACGATGAGCCAGATCGTCACGCCGACGACGAGTTTGGCGATCGTGCCGTAAAGTCGGCCGACGGCCGCGCCCTTGCCCGTGCGGAGGGACACGCCGAGTTTCTGCCCCCCCGCCAGCTCAAACCCGATCGCGCCGACGCCCGCGCCAATGCAGGCGCCGAGGATCGAGCCGACGACGGGAATGGGGATGACGAACGTGCCGGCGATCCCGCCGACAAGGGCGCCGAGAATTGCGCCGATCGCGCCCCAGCGCGAGCCCCCCGCCTTGCGGGCGCCCGAAGCGCCGAGCGTCGTTTCAAGGATTTCACCGACTAATGCCAGCAAACCGATCGCCGCCAGCGGGATCGCCGTGATCGCATGCACATCCCACATCGCCCATGCGAACACCCCCGTCGCCAGCACCATCAGCCAGTTGCCCGGCAGCCCCAGCACCACCAGCAGCAGACTCATCGCGTTGAACGAAAGCAGAATGATCGCGTAGACGATGTACATGCGTCACAGTTTAGCGCGACATGGCATACCAGGGTCGCGTAGCGACCCGGCTATCGCGCATCGTGCGATTTACTCGACGACAGCGGCGGTTTTCTCGGGGGCGTTCCACTGAATGGTGATATTCCAATCGAGCGCCGCGAAGAATTGGCAGAGGATTGTCTGGGCATGATCGCTCGCCTGGGCGATCAGTTCGGGGCGGTTGGCCGCCTCGCCGAGGACGCGCTGTGCTTCGATCATCGCGCGGTTGGTCAGCACCGACTCCCCCGCTTCGCCCGGCAGGAATTTCCACATCCCGCTGCGCGTCATCTCCAGCACGCGCGTTTTATCGTGATCGAGGCGGGGGCGCGACACATGCGGCGTCGGCAGCGACAATACCGCCGTCTGCTTCGCCCGGTCCACATCGACAAACTTCGCCTGCGACAGATCCGTGACGATCTGCACATCGCCCCGCACGCTCATGACCAGCTTGACGCTTCCGGTGAATCCTTCGATCTCGCTGACCTGCACATCGGAGATCGGCACTTCGAGCGTGACGAGCGAGGCGAGCTGGCGCACCTGCTCGATCGTCGGGGCGTTGACGGAGTGATGACGGATGACGGTGGCGGAGGCAAGCTGCGGGGGCTGAAGCTGGTGCACGACATATCCGCCGGCAAGGGCCGCGGCGACGATGGTCAGCACGATGGCGAGTCTTCCGATCATGGTTGCCCTTGCGGTTCGGGCGGGGGCGACGGCGGCTGAGCGCTTTGCGTGGCGTACCACACGTCGACCTTCACCAGAAGCCATACGATGAACATCACCACCAGGATCGTCACGATCCATTTGTACGGCTTTCTCATTCGTCTTTTATCGGAAAACCCGCGGAAATTGCTGCAAAAGGGACGGGTCAGCGGTCAGGTGTCAGCGGTCAGCCAGAGAAGCGCCTTCACTGACCGCTGATACCTGACCGCTGAAAGCTTCATATCAGCTCCGCCACGTCGGTCGCGTCGATCTTCGCCCGTGCCGTCGGGTGGCCCAGCAGGACGGGCCAGTCGATTTCGTCGGCGGGCAGGGCGCCGTGCGAACCTTTGATGAGCTGCGGCTGATCCGCCTCGATCTTTCGCGTGGCGGGATCGGCGAACATCTCGCAGGGGTCGTAACCGGGCTTGCGGTGAATGTCGACCATCCATGCATACGCCGGGGCCTTCGCCCAATCGCTCCACCACCGATACTCGAACCACGCATCGCCGTGCGCGAACACCACCAGGTCCCCCGCCCGCTCGCAGTCGAGCCCGACGTCGCCGCGCTGATCGCCGCGGTAAATGTGCGCCACTTCCGGCAGGCCGCCGAGCGTTTTCGCCGCCGCATCGATCGCCGCGGCGCTCTTGCAGTACACGTGCGCCACCTGATGATCGACCATCGCGAACGCCTCGCTCGCCGCATAATCGACTTCGCCGGCGGCGGTCGTCTTGAGCAGGTCCGCATGGGCGAGCGCGACGTTCGGAGCGGTGAAGCGGCTGACCTTCGTCATGCCGTATTCGCTGACGATGAGCACCTGCCCGCCGTCGGCATGGACCTTCTCGACGAGCGGCGTCAGCACGCCGAGCAGGGCCGCCAATGACTTGGCGCACCGCGGATCGTCGGGTCCGAGCCGCTGAAGGTCGTAGTCCATCTGCGGGATGTACACCCACTGCAAATCCGTCGGCTCCCATTCCCACACAAGCCGGGCCGCCGCCGCGATCCATTCGCTGCTTTTCATCCCCGCCATCGGACCCCAGTAATGGTGCAGCGGAAATTCGCCGAGCTGCTCGCGCAGCTTCGGATAAAGCTGGGCCGGGTCCGACCAGCACATGCTGATCGTTTTGCCGTCGGGCGTGTGCTGCGGTTTGGGCGTGACGACCACCTCCGCCGCCCCGCCCATCGACGACTGCACGAACAGCATCGCCACCCGCCGACCCGACTCCTCCCAGATGCGCGGGGCTGTCAGCAGTTTCGTCGACTGCTCCCAGAAACTCACATTGCAGCGGTAGTCGCTGAAATTCGACAGGTCCAGATGCGGCGTGATGTCCGGCAACCGGTACGCGGGCAGCCCGTTGGCGATCATGCCGTGGTCCGCCGGCGAAACGCCCGTGCCGTACGTCGCCTGCACCGTCATCGTCAGAGCCGGCAGCACCGGCCGAATCACCGACTGACCCCGATCGACCACCGCATCGAACCACGGCGGAGCCGACTCACCGGCCAATGCTTCGAGCAACCGCGACGACAAACCCGGGATGTCGATGAGGCAGGTACGCATGATGTGGTGAAGTGGTGAAATCGTGAAGTGGTGATGTATGAAGCGGCTTCACATCGCCACTTCACCACTTCGCCATATCACCACTTACTTACTCCTTGGGCTTGGGCGGGATCGTCAGCTTCATCCCGACCTTGAGCGCGTCGGGCGATTCGAGTTCGGCCTTGTTGGCTTCGAAGATGACGCGCCATAGGGAGGCCTTGCCGTAGACGCGCACCGCAATATGACTGAGCGTGTCGCCGGGCTGCACGAGGACGGTCTTGGTCTGACCGTCGGGCTTGGCGACGGCTTCCTTGATGGCGTCAAGCTGCTGCTCCCGCTGACGCTCAAAGGTCGCCAGGTCCGGCAGACGGATCACCTGACCGACCTTCAGATGCTTGGGGTCCACCAGCGGGTTGGCCTGCGCGATGGCGATCCACTTGGCTTCGTCACGGTAGAGCGCGACGGCGATCGTGCTGAACGTGTCACCCTCGCGAATGGTGTACTGATGCTCGCCGGGATGCGCATCGGCGGCGGGTTTCTCGGCCGGTTTGTCGGCGGGCTTGCTCGTCTCGTTCGCCGGGCCGATCGACAGCGCGGGCGGCGGCGCGGGCTTGGATTCGGCGGGTTTCGTCTCGGCGGGCTTGGGTGCGGGCGCTTCGGCGGGCGCGACCGGTTTCTCGGCGGGCTTTTCCGCAGGAGCTTCAGCGGGTTTAGCCGGCCTGGCCGCGTCCTCGGTCTTGACGGCGGAGGTTTCGCTCTTGGGCGCTTCCTTCTTCTCCTCGCGTGCGGTGCGCGTGAGGATGTCCAGCACATCGTCGTTGAGATTGCGCTTGGGTTCCTCCGCGGCACGGACGGCTTGAGCGGTCAGGACGGGCACGGCGGCGATCGCCACGATCAGCATCCAACGGGTCGCGAGCTTCATGGAGCGGCTCCTTCGATACGGTCCAACCACATCGTAGCGTCAAGCCCCCGTGCGATGCAAAAAGCGCCTTCACTGCGAAGCCGCAAGCGGCGGATTCGAGCGGCCGGCGTCACGCCATCGGCGGTTCGGTCCGCGGCGACGGGGCTGACGACTCGGCGGAGGCGCGGGCGTACTTGGTGCCGATGAGCAGCAGGGGCGAGGCGATGGCGATCGAGCTGTACGTGCCGACGATCACGCCGACGGTCATGGCGAAGGTGAACCCGTGCACGCCGTCGCCGCCGAAGAGGTACATCATGAACACGGCCAGGAAGGTCGTGCCCGAGGTGATGACGGTTCGGCTGACGGTCTGGTTGATCGAGTCGGTGATGATCGCCGGGGTCGCCACGGCGAGCTTGCCGCGGTTTTCACGGATACGGTCAAAGACGATGATCGTATCGTTGAGCGAGTAGCCGATGATCGTCAGGACGGCGGCGATCATCGCCATGTTGATGCGGAAAGGGTCGAGCAGCAGGACGTGCCCGAGGACGTTGTCATAGATGAATCCGCTGATGGCGACGAGGCCGAGCGTGATGATCACGTCATGGAAGAGCGCGGCGGTGGCGGCCAGGCCGTGGCGCAGCGAACCGAAGCGGAACCAGATGTAGACGATGATCGCCAGAAGCGAGAGGATCAGGGCGACGATCGCATTGTTGACCATCGTGGTGGCGACGGTCGGCGTGAAGTTGGAGACCTTGTCGAGACTCTTTTCGCGGACGAGGCCTTCGTGGACGACCTTCCACTCGTCGCCGGCGAACTTCTCCCACGAGCCGGGGTCTTCGAAGTAGCTGGCATGCTCGCTGGGCGGGGTCACGACGATCGCGCTGGTGAAGACCTTGGGGTTGTCCTTGTCGGGCGCGATGCCGATGACGCGGAAGGGTCGGAACTGCATTTGCTCGAAGTCCGGCTGGAGGCGCATCGACTTGATGCGGGCGTACAGCGCCTGCGCGGATTCGGGCGGGGAGATCTTGTCGAGCAGAATCGCCACGCCGCCCAGTTCATCGGGCGCATCTTCGACGACCTCGGGGCGATTAACGACCTCGGCGAGCTTGGACTTGGTGATCGGATACACCGGCGCGGCGGCGAGACTCTCGGCGTTCTCGCCGGCGAAATGGATCACCGGCTGAATGTCGATGACATCCTTGAACGCGTCGCGGACGATGTCGGCGACCTTGCCGGAGTCGGTGTTGGTGGTGATGACGGCGAAGCGGTGGGCGGCGTGGTCGGCGCTGACGGCCCCGATGGCGACGACGGTCTTGTCGTTCTCCATGACCGTGCCGTTGAATCGGGCACGGACGTCATCGAGTTTCATCATCTGCCCGTCCTTGAGGTCGAATTCGACCTCGGTGCCGGCGCGGAATTCGATGTCGAAGATGTCCTTGCCACGGACGCCGATGGCGATGATGCTCAGGATGATCAGCGAGCCGCTGAAGGTGTAGAACATGTAGCGCTTGCCGATCCAGTTGACGGCGGGAGTGAAGAATCGCTCGATGGCGGGGACGGCGAGCGGAAGCATGTTGAGCTTCTTGATGCCGACGACGCGGCTGTAGATTTCGAAGATGACGCGGGTCATGAACAGGGCGGTGAAGAGCGTCGCGCAGATGCCGATGCCGAGGGTGACGGCGAAGCCCTTGACGTCGGCGGTGGCGGTGTAGCCGAGCACGACGCAGACGATCAGGTTCGTGAGGTTGCCGTCGATGATGGAGCTCAAGGCCTTGCCGTAACCGAGACGCAGGCAGGCCGCCATGTCGCGTCCGGCGCGGATTTCCTCGCGGATGCGCTCGTAAATCAGCACGTTGGCGTCGACGGCCATACCGATGGTCAGCACGACGCCGGCGATGCCGGGCAGCGTGAACGTCGCTTTGATGGACGCCATGATGCCGAGAATGATGATAATGTTCGCCGCCAGCGCCACGTCAGCGACGAGCCCGGCGAAGAAATAGTAGACGAACATGAAGCCGGCGACGATGATCATCGCGTCGGTGGCGGACTTGAGGCCCTTGGCGAGATTGTCAGCACCGAGGGACGGACCGATGTTGCGCTCGGAGATCGGCTCGGAACTGAGGCGTGCCTTAAGCGAGCCGGCGCCGAGGGTCTGGATCAGGTATTCGAGCTCTTTCTGGCTGAATCCGCCTCGACCCCCGGTGATCTGCCCGCTGCCGCGGATCTGGCTTTGAATCGTCGGAGCGGAGAACACGCGGCCGTCGAGGACGATGGCCATCTGCTGATGGAGATTGTCGCCGGTAAGCTGGCCCATGAGACTGGCGCCGATTTCATTGAGCGAGAAATCGACGGCGGGGAAGCCGCGCTGGTCGGCGCCGCTCGAAGCGCGGCTCAACTCCCAGCCGCGATCACGCTGCGTCATCGATCGGCCGGGCACATCCCAGAGCAGGATGTAGTACTCGCCGCCATACTCAGCGCCGATGAGCCCGCGGCGCGCGAGGTAGCCGACGGGGTCGGCCTTGAGGGCTTTGAGGGCGTCGGGGGTGTCGGCCCAGGTGCTCGGGGCGTCGATGATGTACCACTTCTGCTGCGCATCGGCGGCGCTGCGCGGACCGCGCTCGGCGAGCTGCTGGCGAAGCTCCTGAAGGTTCGTCGCCTGATCCTGCTGCACGGCGATGTGGAACTCGAGGACGCCGGCGCCCTGGAGCAGACGTTTGAGGTCCTCGGGGTCGTCGAGCGGTCCTTTGACCTTCTGGTACGCGTCATAGGCCGCCACAACCTGTTTGATCTGATCCACCCGGCCCGGATGCGCCTTGTAGATCGCCGCCAGCGCCTTGTCGCGCGGGCTCGAATCAGGGATCGGCTCGTGCGTCTTGTCGTCAAGCTGCGGCAGCGTCGAAAGCTCGAGCGTCTGACCCAGATGCACCGGGTCGATGTTCGTCTCGACGACCGCCTTCATCGCCGCGTCGAACGCCAGCTCGGCCCGGGCGACTTTGCCCGCTTCGTCGATCCGCTTGTCCGCATCGTCCTTGACCTTCTCGTAGGACGCGCGGGCGTCCTGAAGCTGGTCATAAGCAGTCGCGGCGGCTTCGAGCTTTTCGAGCCGACCGGACACGCCCTGTTCGAGCTTTTTGAGCTGTTCAGTCTGCGCATCGGGGGCGGCGCGCAGGGCATTATTCACCTGAGCGCGGGTGACGTTCTGATCGTCGATCTTGTCGAAGGCGTCGTTCCATGCCTTGCGGGCGTCGATGACGGTCTGCGAGGCCAAAGGCATCTGGATTTCGATGCGGTTACCCGCCTCGACGCGCCAGATGAGGTTCCGCACGCCGGACGGGTCGACGCGCTTCTGAAGCACGGCGATCGTCTGCTTGATGACCTCTTCGGGATTGCGGGCGTCGGCGGTGTCCACTTCGTAGAGCAGACTGGTTCCGCCGCGCAGGTCGATGCCGAGGTTGAGGCGATCCTTGGGCGGCCACATCGACTGGCCGCACACGAGCAGGGCGCCGATGATGACGATCACTTTCCAGAACTGATTGCTTTGCATAAGACTCCGGGGCGATCGTTCGTGCGCCGCGGGCTCGATGGCCCGCCGCAGGCGTCGCGGCCCGACTCCGAATGATTATTGAGGTTCCTCGGGCTTGCCGTCGGGCAGGACGGCCTGAACCGCGCCGCGGGCGAAGTGCAGGCGCGTGTTGTTGGATTCATCGACCTTGATGATCACTTCGTGCTCGCGGACCTCGACGACGTTGCCGAGGATCCCGCCGATCGTCTGAATGCGGTCGCCCTTCTTGATGCTCGCGAGCATGGCGGCGCGCTTTTTCTTGTCGCGCTTCTGGGGCATGAGAATCAAAAGCCAGAAGACGGCCAGCAGGATGATGATCGGGGTCATCATGCCGAACAGCGAACCGGAATCGCTCGACTGCTTGTCGGGCAGCGGCTTGGCCCCGGCGGCGCCGGTCTGCGACTGCGTCGTCGTGTTGGCGGCATCACCGGCCGGTGCGGCGGGTGGGGGCGGCGGCGCGTCGCTCTGGGCCAGCGTCAGCGTCAGATGATCGAACATGAGCAAGGGCTCCGTAACAGGGCGGGCCGAATACCCCTCCGCGCCAAACGCGCAGCGGGCAGCCCCTTATTCCGCAGTCAGAACCGGCCACCGTGACCGGAGAAAAGGCCAGTCATCATTACGTATTGCGGTGCGTATGTCCAGCATCAGCCGTTGGAAATGTCGCAGATTGTGCAGACTCACGAGGATCGGGCCGAGCATTTCCCCGGCTAAAAAAAGATGCCTCAAATACGCCCGGCTGAAGCGCCGGCAGGCCGTGCAGTCGCACAAAGCGTCAATCGGGCCCGGATCATCCCGAAATTGAGCGTTCCGCAAGCGGATCGGGCCGGTCGGCGTGAAAGCGTTGGCGTTGCGCCCGTTACGCGTGGGCAGGACGCAGTCGAACATGTCCACGCCCGCCCGCACCGCCATGTAAATGTCCCGTTCATAACCCACGCCCATCAGATACCGCGGTTTATCGGACGGCAGCAGCGGGGCTGTGTGCTCCACCACCGCCTTCATCGCGGCGTGACCCTCCCCCACCGCCACCCCGCCGATCGCATACCCCGGCAGGTCAAACCCCCGAAGCTCCCTTGCGCAGTGCGATCGTAATTCCAGATCGACGCCCCCCTGCACAATGCCGAACAGGCCCTGATCCGCCCGGCGGTGGGCCTTGACGCATTGTTCGAGCCAGCGGATCGTCCGATCCACCGCCAGTCGATTGCGGGCGTCATAATCCGCCGGTTTGACGGCATGACGCAGCATCGACCGGTCCTCCCCGCTGGGGGCGGGCGCGTTGTCCGGGTCCTCGACCACCGCCGGAGGGCAGTCGTCGAAGGCCATGATGATGTCCGCCCCGATCTGGTTCTGCGCCTCGATCGACGCAGCGGGGGTCAGGCGCGTCTCCGCTCCGTCGACATCGTTGCGGAAGGTCACGCCGTCGTTGTCGATCTTGCGGATGTCGCCCAAGCTGAAGACCTGAAACCCACCGGAGTCGGTGAGGATGGGGCGGCGCCACTGCATGAACTGGTGCACCCCGCCGAGCTGGTCGATCAGGGCGGTGCCGGGGCGGAGCATCAGGTGGTAGGTGTTGTTGAGGATGATCTGGGCGCCGGTTTCCTCGACGAGTTCAGGCAGCAGACCTTTGACGGACGCCTTGGTGCCCACGGGCATGAACGCCGGCGTGTCGAAGCTCCCATGCGGCGTCGTCACGCGGCCGACGCGGGCATGGCATTCTTTTGAGCTGGCGTCAATGTCGAATCGAATGGCGGACATTCCGTCGATGATACCGCCGAATGCGCGATAGACGAAATACGATGGCGCGCCATGTGGCCATTTAGCAACGCTGCATCACCATCGCCCGTTTCCTGTGGCGGCGCTCCAGCGCGAACCCGACGATGATACCGCCTAATAACCCGACGACAATATATGTGACGATCACCCGAAACTGCAGGTCGAGCCATCCAAACCCCGGCTCCGTCGGCGCAACCCAACGCCAGAACGCAATGATTGGATACAGCACAATTGCAATCGGATACATGATGATCGCGACGAACAGATCGACGCCCGTGATCAATGCCAAAAGAAAGAAGACCACGACCACGCCCGCCATTGCGGCGCTCGCCAGAAACAGCGCGAGCAGACCCATCAGGCCGCAAAGCAGAATCCGTACACCCGGCGAATTGGACCCCCGTGTGTTCACCATGCCGCTGTGTCTCCGTCGACATTATTGACATCATTTTGCGGCGGGGCTTGTTTGCTGTGAGCTTGCCGAACGGCCCCGCCGCTCAATGGGCTAATCCTGTCCGCGCTTTTCTTCGGAGGTTTGCCGGAGGAACTTCTGCTCGCGGCGGGTCAGACTCTGCAGTCCCTGCTGTGACACCTTGGCGAGGATGCGGTCGATCTCCTGTTCGGACGCCGCCTGTTTCTTGAGCTTGTCCTGAAAACGGCCACGCTTGTAGCGGTCGCGCAATTGGGCGGGGGAAATGTGGCGCGTCGACAGGCGGTCGAAGAGGTTGAGCCAGTGATCGTTGCGGATCAGGACGAACCCGAGCAGCGCCCCGCCGAGATGCGCCGCGTCGCCCCCGGCGTTCATCGAGCCGACCACCACGCTCAACACCGCCACGCCCAGAAGGATCAGCGCCAGCGTCCGCATCGTCATGCGGATCGCGCCCCAGAGCATGATTTCCTGATGCGGCATACGCACGGCACACGCCACGATCAGGCCGAAGATGCTCCCCGATGCGCCCACCAGCATCCCCCCCTCGAATTCGCCCAGCAGGCCCGGCACCATCGACAACAGCGTGTACACCACCGCCCCGCAGCATCCGCAGAGCAGGTAAAACGCCAGGTATTTCCGCGGGCCGAGCATGCGCTCGATCCATGGCCCGAAATAAAACAGCACCATCATGTTGAACAGAATGTGAAACAGACCCGCGTGAATGAACTGGTACGTGAACCAGCGCCAAAGCTGCATCCGGTACACGCCGTCATCAATGTTGAACCCGCCCCATTCGAGCGGCGACAGCGCCGAAGCGCGGGCGCTTTGCGTGAAGATCGCAGTCAGGATGTACACGAGCACGTTGATGACGATCAGCCAGACCGTCACGCTCGTCCCCGCCAACTGGCCGCGCAGCGTCGGCTGCTGATCGTCATACGAATAAGGTCGGTCGGAAAATCCCATGGCGCGATCAGTCTAGCGTCGCCTGCGCTGCGTGTCCTGACGGAGCAGGTTCTTCTCCTGTTCGCTCAAGCTGTCCATGCCCTGGCGGGCGATCTTGGCGAGAATCCGGTCGATCTCGTAATCGAACGCGCGATCGCTCGGGCGGTTCACTTCGTCGACGTCGCGCCGCCTGAACCGAAAGGTCGGCAGCGTGAGGCCGGTCAGGAAATTGAGCAGGCCGATGTTGCGAATCAGCAAAAAGCCCACCAGCGCCCCGCCGAGGTGCGCCGCCTGTCCGCCCGCGTTTTCGCCGGGTCGGTGACGGATGATCACGACCACCGCCAGCGCCAAAAGGAACCACGCCAGCGTGCGCAGCTTGATCGGAACCGGAATCGGAAAGATGAAGATCATCTCGTCAGGCGCGAGCCGCGCCGAGGCGATCAGCACGCCGTACACCCCCGCCGACGCGCCGATGAGCGGCATCCAGCTCGCCGAGATGATCAGGTGCGCTTCCCACAGCGCGACATAAGAAAGCCCGCCCGCCGCGCCGCACAACAGGTAAAACGCCACGTAACGCCGCGAGCCCAGGTACTGCTCGATCATCGATCCGAAAAAGTACAGGCCGATCATGTTGAAGAGGATGTGCTCGAACGTGGCGTGCAGGAACTGAAACGAAATGAATCGCCAGAGCTGCCAGTGCTCGATCGCCGTTTGAGCCGAGAAAAAGCCCCAGTATTCGATGGGGCCCATGCGCATGCCATGATAGTTGTAGTACCCCACCGTGCCCATCAGCAGCCCGTCGAGCACGAACACCGCCACGTTGATGACGATCAGCCAGGTGTTGATCGACCACATCGGCAGCCGCGGCCCGATCGTCGCCGGCGGCAGCAGATCCCGTCGATAATAATCACGCTCATAAATGCCCATGTCACGACAAGTGTAGCGCCGTCGCCCCTTCTTCCCACGGGAGTGGGCCGGGGTGAAGGTGGCCACGGGGTATGGCGCGGTCCGCGACGAGCGTCATCCATCAATGATCGCGCACAAACGTCCACCAGTACAACAGCGCCGCCACCGATTTGCCGTCGACGATCTCGCCGCGTTTGATCATCTCCAGGACGATTGCGGGCGCGACGGGTTCGACCGTGATCTGCTCCGTTTCCTCCAGCGCCTGCCCCACATGCTTGAGCCCCGTGGCGACGAAGCAGTACATCCGCTCCGTCAAAATGCCCGGCGAGGTGTAGAACTCGCACAGCGGCTCGATCTTCGCCGCCTCGTAACCCGTCTCCTCGATCATCTCGCGCCCGGCGCAGACCGCCGGGTCCTCGCCCGCTTCGAGCGTCCCGGCGGGAAGCTCCCACAAGGTCTGATCGAGCGTGTGACGATGGTTGTGAATCATCACGATCCGCCCGTCATCGAGAATCCCCAGAATCGCCACCGCCCCGCCGTGCACGACGACTTCCCGCTCGACCTGTCGCCCGTCGGGCGTGGTAATCTTCACGAGATCGAGCTTGACCTTGACACCTTCAAAAATCCGCCGACTTTCACGCATCTTGTTCATGGCGACATGATATCCGACGTGGCCGACGATTCGACATTCCATGGCGGGCTTCTTATCCTGTGACGTTTCCCATTGGAGCCCCGCCATGTCCGTTCCCATGCTTGATCTGGCCGCGGAGAATCGTGCGATCGCCGCCGAGGCGCGCGCCGCCATCGACGCCATCATTGACACCAACCAGTTCATCCTCGGCAAAACGGTCGAGGGCTTTGAGGGCCGGCTCGCCAGGTACTGTCAGTCGCCGCATGCGGTGGGCGTGTCGAGCGGGACGGATGCGTTGCTGATCGCACTGATGGCGGCGGGGATCGGGCCGGGCGATGAAGTGATCGTGCCCACGTTCACGTTTTTCGCCACCGGCGGGACGGTCGCCCGCACCGGCGCGACGCCCGTCTTCGTCGACATCGACCCCGCGACGTTCAACATGAACGTCACCGCCGCCGAGGCCGCCCTCACGGATAAAACCCGCGCGATCATTCCGGTGCATCTGTTCGGCCAGTGCGCGGACATGACGGCGACGCTCGCGCTGGCGAAGAAGCATGAACTGATCGTCATTGAAGACGCCGCGCAGGCCATCGGGGCACGCGATCACGACCGCCCCGCCGGCTCGATGGGCGACTACGGGTGTCTGAGCTTTTATCCGACGAAGAACCTCGGTGCGTTCGGCGACGCCGGCGCGGTGCTGACGCCGCGCGTGGAGCTGCTCACGCTGCTGCGGCAGATCCGCATGCACGGGCAGACCGATGAGTACCGCCATCAGTACGTCGGCGGCAACTTCCGCATCGACGCCCTTCAGGCGGCCGTGCTCACGATCAAGCTGGCGCATCTCGATGCGTACGCCGAGGGGCGTCGCGCGGCGGCGGAGCGATATGAAGACCTGCTTGGCGATCTGCCGATCACGCTGCCCGTCACCGCCGAGGGGCAGTATCACGTGTTCAACCAATACACGATCCGCTCCACCGACCGCGCCGCCCTGTGCGATCATCTCAAGGCCAACGGCATCGGGCACAAGGTCTACTACCCGCTGCCGCTGCATCTTCAGCCGTGCTTCGAATCGCTGGGCTATCGCAAGGGCATGCTGCCGGTCGCCGAGGCGGCGTGCGACGAAGTAGTCAGTCTGCCGATGTTCCCCACGCTCAGCGAAGAGCAGCAGGAAGAGGTTGCGGCTGTGATGCGGGCGTTTTACGAGTAAACTGTCGCTCGCATGAGTGATGCGAACGGGCCAATCCGCGACGAAGCCGTCATCCGCCTGCGCGATGTCTACAAGTCGTTCGGTCGCCTGCGCGTCCTCCAGGGCGTCAACCTCGATTTCATCAAGGGTCAGACCACCGTCGTCATCGGCCCCAGCGGATGCGGCAAATCCGTCATGCTCAAGCACATCGTCGGCCTCCTCCGCCCCGACCGCGGCGAGGTCTACTACGAAGGCCACCGCGTCGACCAGATGAACGAACATGACCTCGTCGAAATCCGCACGGACTTCGGCTACCTCTTCCAGCTTGGCGCACTCTTTGACTCGATGACCGTCGAGCAGAATGTGTGCTTCCCGCTGGAGGAGCATGCGAACATGACGCTCAAGGAACGCCGCGAGCGGTGTGCACAGGTCTTGGGCATGGTCGGCATGGAGCACACGCAGCGCAAAGTCCCCGCGGAACTTTCCGGCGGACAGCGCAAGCGGATCGCGCTGGCCCGGGCGGTCGCGCTGCATCCGAAGGTGATTCTCTACGACGAGCCGACGACGGGCCTGGACCCGATCCGCTCCGACGTCATCAACGAATTGATCATCAAGCTCCAGAAGGAGCTTCACGCCACGAGCATCGTCGTCACGCACGATATGACCAGCGCGTATAAAATTGCCGACCGGATCGTCATGCTCTACGATGGCCATATCATCGTCGACGGCTCCCCTGACGAGGTCCGCGCCACCGACGACCCCATTGTCCGCGCCTTCATCGAGGGCCGCAGCGATCTGCATCAGATCGACGGCCTGGAAAGCGCGTCCGAATCACGACCGGCGGGCAAAACATGACCGAACGCACACGCAACATCACCGTCGGGATCACCGCCATCACTGGCCTCGTCGCCGTGCTCTGGCTCGCGTTCATCTTCGGTGAACTCGAAAGATGGACCACCGAAAACTACCCTATCCGAATCGTCCTCAATGACGCCACCGGACTCGCCATCGGAAGCCGCGTCAAACTCAGCGGGATCGACGTCGGCTACGTCAAATCGCTTCGATTCACCGACGAAAGCGCCGAGCAGGTGGAACTGACGTGCCTCATCGACACGAGCCGTAACATTCCCTCAAGCGCCAGCGTCAACGCGGCGGGCAGTCTGCTCGGCGGCGCGTCGCAGCTTGCCATCACGCCGACGAAACGGACGCCGGACGCCCCGCCGCTCACCTACCTGCCGCGCGACGGATCGGGCGAACTGCATGGAACGGTGACGACGATGAGTTCGGCCGTCGCCGGCGTGGCGCGCGATCTGCGTAATGATCTCAAGGCCCAGCTCGACAACTTCGGCAAGCTGTCCAAGAAGATCGAGACGCTGGCCGATGAGTACATCGCGATCGGACAGAAGCTCAACACGCTATTGGAGCAGCATAATCTCGCCGACGTGGACGCGGGGAAAGTGCAGGGCAACGTCGCGACGATGATCGCCCGGGCCGATGCGCGGCTGGGCGAGATGAAAAAGACCATCGACTCCATCAACAAAATCGTCGGCGACGAACAGCTTGTCGGAGACCTGAAGCAGACGGTGGCCAACACGCGTGACCTGACGGCGGATGCGAAGAAGCAGCTTGGCGAACTGACGAGCCGGTACGTCGCGGTGGCGGACGAACTGAGCAAGACGATGGCGAGTATGAATCAGATCATGACCGATGCAAAGGCCGGCAAAGGCACGCTCGGCAAAGTGCTACAGGACCCGGCCCTTTACGACAACCTGACCGATGCCGCCCAGCGGCTCGACGAGATGCTCAAGGAAGCGAAGCTGCTCATCGAGAAGTGGAAGGCGGAGGGATTGCCGATTCAATTTTGAGTGACGCCGGGAGCGATCATGAACGCGGATGATCAGATCAAGTCGTTGGCGGAGGCGTTGCGTCTTTCGCCGGACAACGCCCCGCTTCGCCGTCTTTACGCCGACACACTCGCCCGCAGCGGTCGGCACGAGGCCGCGGAGGCGGAGTATCGCGAACTGCTGCGGTGCGATCCGGAAGCGGCGGACATCAAGCTCGCGCTGGCGTGGTGCTTTTACGGGCAGGACAAGAATTCGCAGGCGCTGGTGATCGTCGAGGACCTGCTCGGCCGCAAGCCCGTCACGGCTGAGACATATATTTTGCATGCCCGCCTGCTGCTCCGCGCGGGTCGCGCTCCGATGGCGCGGCAACAGTACATGGAGGCCATCGGGCTCAACCCGAACCTCACCGACGATTACCTCGAAAACGAACTGGGCGTCAGCGCTGGCGAGCTTCAGGAAGAGGCGGCTGCGAACGCGGCGGACGAAGAGGCGGACGAAGAGGAATCGCCCTTCGCCATGCGCGCCCCCGCCGGCGATCTGCCCCCGACGAGCAGCGACGCGGGCACCGAGATCGAACGGCCCCGTCTGAATTTCGCCGACGTCGGCGGCATGGAGTCGCTCAAAGAGGAAATCCGCATCAAGATCATTCACCCTCTGACCAATCCGCAGCTTTTCAAGGCCTACGGCAAGAAGGTCGGCGGCGGGATGCTCATGTACGGCCCGCCCGGCTGCGGCAAGACCTTCCTCGCCCGCGCCACGGCCGGCGAAATCAAGGCCAACTTCATCAGCGTGGGCATTCACGATGTGCTGGACATGTGGATCGGCTCCAGCGAAAAGCAGCTTCACGCCATCTTCGACCAGGCCCGCCGCAACGCGCCCAGCGTCCTGTTCTTCGACGAAGTCGACGCCCTCGGCGCCTCGCGCACCGACATGCGCCAGACCGCCGGCCGCACCGTGATCAATCAGTTCCTCGCCGAACTCGACGGCGCGGAGCATGACAATGAAGGCGTGCTGGTGCTGGGGGCGACCAATGCGCCGTGGCATCTGGACTCGGCATTTCGTCGGCCGGGGCGGTTCGATCGCGTTCTGTTCGTCCCGCCGCCGGACGGCGAGGCGCGGGCGGCGATTGTGCGCCTGTTGCTGCGCGACAAGCCGGTGGACCGCATCGACTACGCCCAGGTGGGCAAAAAGACCGAGGGTTTCAGCGGCGCGGACCTGAAGGCGGTGATCGATCTGGCGGTCGATGCGAAACTGCGTGCGGCGATGAAGACCGGGATGCCGCAACCGCTTTCGACGCGCGACTTGCTCGATGCCGCCAAGCAGGTCAAACCGACGACGCGCGAGTGGTTCGCCTCCGCCCGCAACTACGCCCTGTACGCCAATCAGGGCGGCGCATATGACGAGATTCTCGAGTATCTGAAGATGAAGTGACCGCACTGATTCCGGGAAGCGCCCATGCATTCGGCTCAGATTCACATCCAACGCGCGCAGTTGCTCATCGACCAGAACCGCTACGCCATGGCCGAAGAGGAACTCGCCGCGGCGATCGGGCTTGAGCCGAATCTCGCGCGGGCGCACAGTCTGATGAGCGTCTGTCTGAGCGAGCGCGGCAGGCACGACGACGCCCTCGCCGCCGCGACGCACGCCATCGGCCTCGAGCCCGACAACCCCAACGGCCACTACTTTCACGCCTTCGCCCTCATGTCGGCGGACAAGTACACGCCCGCGATCGAAGCGGTCGATCGCGCCATCGCGATGTTCCCCTACAGCGAGCATTACTTCGGGCTCAAGGCGAATCTGCTGCTGGCCAAGAACCAGTGGGCGGAGGCATTGGCGGCGGCGAATCAGGGACTTCAGATCGATGCGGAGGACGTCACCTGCGCCAACGTGCGCGCGACCGCCCTGACGAAGCTCGGCCGGCGCGACGAAGCGGGACAAACCATCCGCGACACTCTCCACCGCAATCCCGAAAACGCGCAGACGCACGCCAACCAGGGCTGGACCCTGCTCCATGAAGGCGACGCCAAACAGGCGCTCGTCCATTTTCAGGAAGCGCTCCGCCTCGACCCCGAACACGAATGGGCCCGCGCCGGCATCGTCGAAGCGCTCAAAGCCCGCAATCCGATCTACCGCTGGCTCCTGCGCTATACGCTCTGGAGCGCTTCGCTGTCGCAGCGCACGCAGTGGGGCATGATGGTCGGCCTCGTCGTCGGCATCATCCTTCTGAATCAGAATCTGAGCGACCTGTCGCCCGCGCTCGATACGCTCGTGTTCAGTCTGATGCTCGCTTATGCAGCTTTCGCCATGTTCACCTGGATCGGCAGCCCGCTCTTTGATCTGCTTCTGCTGCTCGACCGCTACGGCCGGCACGCGCTGGGCGTCGAGCAGAAGCGCGATGCGTATCTGTTCGGCGCGGGCGTGGTGATCGTCATCGCGCTGATTGCCACGGCGATGACGATCGGCACGCTGTCGGTCATGATTCCGTTTCCCCTGCTGCTCGTTCCGCTGTCGGGCGCGGTGCGCGGGCGCCATCCGCTGATGCGCCGCGTGGGCGGGGGCGTGTTCCTGGTGCTCGCGGCGTGCGGGGCGGCGTCGCTGTGGTTTTATCACGACGCGGTGACCCACTTCGCTCAATTGCCCCTCACCAATGACCCCGCCGTGCTGCGCGAGGCGATTGAGAAGGCCGTCCGCGATCCGCGGTTTCAGCAAAGCGCAAGCATCGGCCGCACGCTGCGGACCGTGACGCTGTGGGGATGCGTCCTTTCGTCATGGATCCGAAACGCCATCGCGACGTACATCATGCAGCGGCGCTGATCAATCCCCGTCCGCCGGCTCGAAGCGACAGACCACATCGTAAAGCCCGCCGTCGAAAATCTTGGCGACGTCCTCTTCCTTGATCATGGCGACCTTGAGCGTATCGCAGGCGAAGCGCATGAAGTAATTGGTCTCCAGCGACCGGCCCATGCCTTCAATGATGAGCAGGTCCGCATCACGCGACGCCTCCGCCAGCTCGGGCGACACGCGGGTCATATCAATCACGGGTAAATCATTGCCCGAAGGAACCAGCGTGAGCTGACCGGCGTCGAGCGCATCGGCGAACGTCGCATCGATGCGGGCGACGCGGGCGATGAGGTCGACCAGCTCGGTGTGCGTAATGTCGTTGAGCGCCGGGTGCGTGTTGGCGGTCATGACCAGGTCGGAGCCGGACTGGAGAATATGCCGGGCGAAGGGGATCATGCCCAGCACGATGTCGGCGCCGGAATTGTCGACGAACATGACGGTCTTGCGATACCCGCGACTGAATGCGCCGGCGAAGGCGTCGAAGTCATCGACGCGCCAGGGGCGCGGCTTGATGCGGGCGCGGACGGCGTGGAAATCCGTCTCGCCGTTTTCGTAGAGCGCGATCGTCGAGGCGCAGCCCATGTCAAAGATGTTGCCGGCGAAAATGCCGGTGACGAGCGTCAGCAGGCGCTTGTCAGCCGGCATGTCGTCCAGCTCCGCCAATAGCGCGGGCAGCAGGCGCAGCGCCGCTTCGTTCTCCTGCTGTTTGAGCGCCAGGTACGGGTCGGCGAAGTCGTACTGGAGCAGGTAGCGGCGGCGAAGGGCGCAGAGCGAGACGATCGACAGGTAGCCGATCGCCTTGGGGTCGCGGCGGATCGTTTGCAGATGCGTGAGGAAGCCGGCGGAGAAGGCGGCCCCGCGCTGCGCGGCGTCGGGGCGGGCGTCGGAGCTGATGGCGCGCTGGGTGTAGCTGGGCGTGTTGTGCTCGAAGACCCGGAGCCAGAACTCACGTGTGTCGGCGTCGCGTTCCATGTCGAGCGTGTCGGCCCGGTACGTGTCGAGGTCGGCGATGAGCGGCAGCGCGGTCAGCGTTGTTTCGGCGGCGAATTCCATTTACAGACTCGCGAAGTTGGAGAGCATTTTGAGCCCGACGTGCTGGGACTTTTCCGGGTGAAACTGCGTGGCGAACACATTGTCGCGCCGGGCGGCTGAGCAGAAGCGGCCGGCGTAGTCGGTCGTCGTGGCAATATCGGCGGCGTCGGCGGGGACGGCGAAATAGGAGTGGACGAAATAGACGCTCGCGCCGGGCGCGAGGCCGGCCAGCAGCGGGTTGTCACCGCCGGTCCAGTCGAGCGTGTTCCAGCCCATGTGCGGGACTTTGAGGGCGTGCTCGGTCGGATTGAAACGGATGACTTTGCCGGGGATAAAACCCAGGCCGGCGTGCACGCCGTCTTCTTCGGACGTGTCGAATAGAAGCTGAAGCCCGAGGCAGATGCCCAGGAAGGGGCGACCGGTGGCGACGAAGTTCCTGAGCGATTCGACGTAGTTGCGATCCACGAGGTGCGCGATGGCGTCCTTGAACGCGCCGACGCCCGGGAGGATCAATTTGTCACATGCGGCGATCTGATCGGGCTGACGGATGATGGTCGCATCGGCACCGACGCGCTGTAGCGCCTTCTGCACGCTGCGGAGATTGCCCATGCCATAGTCAACGATACCGATCATGGGCGAAGCATAGGCGGGTTAAATAAAGAAGGCGGGGAGACTGAAGTCTCCCCGCCTCGAGAGGGAACAAGGGTACGTGCGGTCAGTTCATGACCACGACGATTTCGACGCGGCGGGACAGCGCCTTGGTGGAGCGCGGGTTCGCCTCGCCGAAGCCGGCGGAGTAGAGCTTGTCGTCGGGCAGACCCTGCGAGATCAGGTATCGCTCGACCGCCAGGGCGCGATGGGCGGACAGTTCCTTGTTGTCAGCCCACTTGCTCTTTTTGATGGGGTCCGAGTCGGTGTAGCCCTCGACGCGGACGACCTTACCGGGGTACTGGGTTTTGATGACCGAGGCGATCTGGCCGAGGGTCTTTTTGGCGGTGGACTTGATGTCGACCTTTCCGGACTCAAAGAGCACGTCGCCGGGGACGCGGACGGTGATGACGCCGTTGCCGGCGGTGACGTCGATGCCTTCAATGCCGCCGAAGGGATTGGCGGCGCCTTTGCTCGGCGCGGGTTTGGCGGCCATCTGGCCCTGCAGATCAGCGACCTGCGATTCGAGGCGCGAGCGGTCGGAGTTGGCGGCTTCGAGGGCGCCGCGTGACGTGGTCAGCTCGCCCTGCAGTTCCTGATTCTGCTGATAGAGCGCATCGCGTTCGGCCTTGACCTTGTCGTCGCAGCCGGCCAGCGCGGCGGTCAGCATGAGAAGTCCGAGCATCAACCCCTGTCGCACGTTCACAAGTCGCATCGTCATGACAAGCTCCTGTTGCTTTGCGTCGAATCGTCCATGA